>NZ_FMHZ01000002.1:343333-686666 GCF_900090315.1 Micromonospora citrea
GGTGTTCACGTACGACGCCGACGACACCGGATGGCGTCGGCGGTTCTGGCTCACCCGCGACTACCTGCCCGAGTTCGCGGACCTTCTTGTCGGCTGGCCGTCGCTGGCCGACCTGACCCGCGCGATCGGAGGACGCGCGGAGCCGGTGCTCGTCCCCTGGGACTGCGCTGACGGCTTCTTCGAGGCGTACTGGCGCCGGCCGGAGGCGTACCTGGACGAGCACGTGCGCCGCGCCGTTTCGGTGTGGACCAGGGTCGGGCCGCAGGCCGAACGGCGGGCGGTCGACACGCTCCGCGAAGACCTCTCCTCGGGCCGGTGGGCCGAGCGCAACCGCGACCTCCTCGCCCTCGACACGGCGGAGCTCGGGCTTCGTCTACTCGTGGCCTGAGTCGCCACGTACGAAAGCGATCCGCGCTCGTCCCGTCTCCGCCGGCCCGCCGTGGATCCGGGCGACCTGACAGTCGATGGCCCCACGCGGGCTGCCGAGGGACAGCGCCATCGCCGGGAGTTTCTGGTAATGCCGTAGTGGGCGCCGGACGCCGTGAACAGGCAGTCGGAGAACCCGTCTTCGACCGCGCTGTGCTCGTTGGCGCGTGCCGGTGAGCATCGCGGGATCGCATGAGAGACGCACCTCAACAACCAAACTCAAGATTCCCTCAAGTTGCCCCCGGCATCGCCTTACATCGAAATACGTCTGTCAAAATCGACCGCACGCGGATTTTCGGTCCGCCGAGGACAGTGGCATGTAGACGGACCGGATGCCGGTTGACCTGCCGTTCCGGCTCGCTGCCGGAACGATACCCCTGAAGGGAGAGGCTGTGAGACGTCTCCGCTCGGTGGCCATCTCGGCCCTGTTGGGAACCGTGTTGGCGGTGGCTTCCGCAACAGTGGCCGCATCCCCGGCGTCCGCCGGGTCGCTGTACTGGAAGAACGGGATCAGCGTTTCGAAGTCAACGGTGTGGTCCGGGGCGACCGCCAGCAACATGCAGTGCTACTTCCCGTCGGGATACAACGCGACCATGTGCGTCCGGTTCGACCGGCAGACCATCTACGTGCGGAACGACAAGGCCAACGGCTATTTCAAGCTGGGGCAGTGGACCGGCGGCGGCAACATCTACATCTGCCAGAACAACCGCACGAAGACCTCTGGCGACAAGAGCTGGGTGGCCTGCCACTGGAAGTGGCCGAAGAAGAACTGCTACACCATGCGGACCGGATACGGGCAGCACGAATGGTATGTGACGAGCCGCGCCAGCGGCGTCAAGTGCTACTAGGTCCGTAGCGACGCCGCACCTCTCGTCGCGCCGGAACGGGTCGGTCCACCGGCGCCCGCAGCGGCTGCCCAACCCTGACGGGACGCCGACCGGCGGGCAGAGGCGAACCAGCCCGCCGCTACCCCGCGAGCCCGAGCGCGCCGCCGACGACCCGCTTCTCCTCCTCCGAGCCGAAGCGTGTCGTCGGCGGTGCGCGCGCCCGCTGGCGGCCGCGACGACCCGCGTCGGCCCGGGCCCGGGCGACGCGGGCGTGCGCCTGCGGTGCGTGTGGTCGCGTGCATCTGCTCAGGAGAACCGAGGCCGACGGTGGCCGGCAGAGCGTGGTGTTCTTCCTACGCCTGCCGATGGGCAAGGGGCAGCGCGGCGGACGGACAGCCGCCCGTGGTTCCGCGCCGGCTGGCCGGCCCGGTCGTCCCCGACCGGCCTCGCGCGCGGCAGCCACCGGGGCGGTTCGCGCCTCGGAGCACGCGCATCCGCCACGGTCGCCCCCGCCGCGCTCACGCGACTGACGCGAGAGGCCCGAGGTCCGTGCGGTACCAGGAGGTTCCGACGATGACGTGGAGCTCGGGGCCACGGCCGAAGGTACGAGCGTTGCGGATCTCCATGCCGTCGGGCAGCACGAGTCGGGCCGGCGCACCGGCGGCTGTCACCGCCGCGCGCTCGATCCGGAACGGGACGACCAGGTCGTAGTCGGGTCCGTACCCCCCGATGAACGCGCCCGTGACGCCGTCGGTCAGCAGGGCGTACGCGCCGCGGTGGAGCGCCTGGCCGTGGTCGGTCGGCCTGCCGCCGGTGACGGAGACCAGGTGGAACTGGGTGTACGCGCAGGTCCAGGCCGCCTCGTCGGCCACGTTGAGGGCGTAGCAGTCGAAGATCTCCGGCAGTGCGGGTTCCTGCGGGTAGAGCCAGTCCGGCTCGAGGTCTGCGGTGAACCGGGCGAGGCCGTGTGCCTGGGGGCCGCTGCCGGCCATGGCCTCGTCGAAGTAGCCGACCCAGATCGCGCCGGTGGGGGTGGCCGACACGTGCGCGATCGCGTCGCCGAGGTCACCCCGGTGCTCACGGCGCCCGTCGGCGGTCCATACCTCGGCGTTGGCGCCGCCCTGGTTCCGTGCACGGACGAGCAGGATCCGGTCGCCGGGTAGGGGCTGCACGAACCAGGGTCGGACGCACCCGTCGAGCTGCACGGACCGGACGGGCCGTCGGCCGCCGTCGTGAACGGTGATCAGACGCCGTCGGGGCTGCTCGCGGCTGGCCCAGACGGCGACGGCCTGGTTGTCCGGGCCCACACCGACCGCCTCGGGTACCCGCTCCCACTGCCGGTCGGTCCGGTCCGGAGCCAGGTAGCCGGCGTGGCGCAGTGGCGCGACGGGAAGCCGGAGGATCTCCAGCCGCCGGTGCATGCGCTCCTGTTCCAATTCGCGTCTGGTCCTGGGCACAGGGCTGTCCTCCTGGTCGTCGTACGGGCCCGGCCGGGTCGGGGTCCGCGGTCGCCGCGGTGGCCGGTTCATGTGGGGGTGGTGGTGATCTGGGCGCGGGTGGCCAGGGCGAGCCGCACGAGTTGCTCGTCGGCGCGCATCTCGGCGTCGGCGTCGCCCAGATACACCGCGAACCGCGGCGTCCAGCATCGGCCAATCGGCCCGGTCCGCCGTCGACAGGGCCGCGCAGGCACCGAGGAGACGCACGGCTGGAAGCTCGTCGCGCCGCATCCGCTCCACCACGTCGACCCACCGGTGGCCGTGGTCATCCCGCTGAAGCACGTGAAGCCACAACGCCTCGGCCAACGCCGTTCGCACCACCGGATCGGACGGCCCGAACAGCACCGGTATCGCCTCGTTCGCGCCCGCCGCCACCACGAACAACCAGGCGCCCGCGCGCCGCACCCGCTCGTCGGGGTCGGTGCGGGCACCGCCGCAGCCTCGGCGGCCGCCGGCCACGGATCCGACTGTGGACACAGGTCGGCAAGGAACCTCAGGACCGTCAGCCGGATGTCGGGACGGGGGTCGACGGCGCGGGCCAGCAGACGCCGTGTCACCTCGCCGTCGCGGTCCGCCTCGACCGCGGCGAACGCCCTCGGCCGAGCAGGGCCGTACCTGCCGACGTCACCCGCGCGGAGCGCGTCGTCCAACCACGCCAGATCAGCCGATCCACTCATCGGCGCTGGCCCGCTCATCGAACGGGGCGGAACCCGCCCTTCACACCGAACACGACCCAGATCATGAAGCACCGCGACAGCGTGTGCAACCGACTACGACGGTCCTTCCGACAGGTATGTCGACCTGCGCCTGCCGGAGCGCGATCGGCAGTGCCCGGTGCCGGCCACGCCGCGGTCGGGCGCGGGACCGCTACCGGCGGCCCTCACGTCGAGCTTCCCGATGACGGCGAGTGCGCAGGCCGGGCCTTCTGCGGATAGATCGTCTCGTGACGGGCCAGCATGGCGACGTACTCGCCGATCTTCCGCTCCCGGGTCTGCGCCCGTTTGACGGCGTTGACGCGGTGGATGAGGGCGAACCGGTTGGTTCTCGTGAGTACGTCGAACATGGCCTGGGCGGCGGGATTGGCGGCGATGGCGGCGGAGAGATCGGCCGGCACTTCGGCTTCCGACGGTGGGGCGTAGGCGGCCGCCCAACGACCGTCCGCCTTCGCGGCATCCACCGCGGCACGGCCTGCCGGTTGCATCCGCCCCTGCGCCTCCAGTCGGGCCACGTGGGCGACGTTGCGTTGTGACCAGGAACTGCGGGGCCTGCGAGGGGTGAACCGGATCCAGGAGGTCTCCTGGTCCCCTTTGCGGGCCTGCCCGTCGATCCAGCCGAAACACAGGGCCTCGTCGACCGCCTGTTGCCAGGTCAGGGTGGTGACCGTGCCGCCCTTCCTGGTCAGGGCGAGCCAGACGCCGGGCGACGCGGCGTGGTTGGCCGACAACCACGCGCGCAGCGCGTCGGCGTCCGGGACGATCAACTCTTCCAGCTCGGCGCTCCCCATGACGGCAGGCTACCGCTGCGCCGCCGCCGCAGCGTCTGCCTGTGGGGCGGTCCGGCTCGTCGGGCTGCTGGCGCGCATGCCGTTCGGCCTTCGATCATGACTCGGGAGCCGGGCAACCTGCGCGAGGAGAGCTTCGCGGCATGAGCGAGCGGCCTGCTCACGGAGTCGCTGAAGTCGGTGGCTGCGGCCCGACAGATTCGACCGGGCCAACAGTCGCTCGACCGCTTGTCGTCGATGCGTACGCTGCGGCCATGCCGACGTGGGACCGGGCTTACCAATCCGGCCAGGACGATCTCTACAACCTGCGCTACGTCGTCGCTGGCGGGATGTCCGTGGCCGGCCTCCTGCCCTTCTGCGGCCTCGCGGTGGGCGAGGTGCCGTGGACGGCAGCGCCGGCCGTCGGCGCCTTCGTGCTGATGTGGCAGGTTGTGCTGTGGCGCGTGACGCTGGTCGGCGTCTTCGTCAGCGATCACGGCATCAAGATTCGCCTGGTGCACCGTACGCGTGTCGTTCCCTGGTCGCAGGTGAGCCGCGCCTGGGCAGGCCGGGCCGCCAACTACGATGCCTGGCAGATCTGGGTCTCGACCCGAGATCCCGAGCGGGACCTCGAGACACCGATCTGGCGCGAGGGCTCCCCGCTGCACCGTAACCGGATTGTCCTCTCACCCGAGGAATTCGCAGCCGCCCTGGCTACCCTCAATCCACCTCGCTGATCACGCCAGTCCTGTGTGCGGGCGACGCGACGCCGAGGTCCAGACGGCGGGCAGCCTCCGGATTGCGCAGCGGCGCGCTCATCGGCACGACCGCGCGACGCGACACGTCGGCGGCGGGCGTGTGATCCGTGACGCCCGGTCGGCTGCGGGTGCGCGCGCTGCGAGGCTCAGCCGAGGCGCTCGGCCAGTGAGACGATGATCCCCTCGGGCCCCCGGACGTAGGCCATCCGCCAGGCACCCTCGTATTCGCCGACGCCACCGACGAGTCCGTAGCCCTCGCCGGCTGCCCAGTCGACAGCGGCCCGCAGGTCGTCGACCTCGAACGACACGTTGCGCAACCCCAGTTCGTTCGCCATGGCCGCCGGCGAGCCCGGCACCGACTTCGGCCGCACGAACCTCGCGAGCTCCAGGCGGGCGCCGTCCCCGGGCGACTTCAGCATGACGATCTCGGTGCGGGCGTCGGGAATGCCGCAGACCGTCTCCAGGAACTCGCCCTCGACGAACGCCCTGCCCTCGACCTCCAAGCCGAGCGCCACGAAGAAGTCGGTCACGGCATCGAGATCTGCGACCGTGATGCCGACGTGGTCGAAGCGCCGAACATGCGACATGAATTGTGCTCCCGTCGTATCGATCATGTATCTGCTGCCGCGGTGAGCGATCGGGATCTGACCCGCCACGCCCGCGACGGAGTCGGCCGCGAACGCGAGCATGCTGAGCGGGCCGGCTGAAGTTGGGACCGCCGATGCGTGGGCAACGACGGAATCCCTCGACAGCATCGCCGTTCGCGCTCACCGGCTTTGGGGAGAGGTGCCGACTCTACCAAGATGCGGCATCGCCGTGGATCCTCCCGGAACCACAGACGACGCATGCCCGTCTCGGCTGATCCGTCGTTTCGTGGGTGCCTGCCGTCCGCTGTCGACGGGCGCATGTCCGAAGGTCGCCGGCGCTGTGGCTGCGGGGAGGCGATCGGCGTGGGTACCGTCGTCGGGTGGCCTACGACGCCTTGGCCGAGAGCGTTCGGCTGATCGCCGACGGGCTGCCGGACCAACCGGTGCGGCTGAGCCGTCGCCGTCGGTTCGCGCCGGTCGCGGTCGACGTGGACGGTGACGTCGCCGCCGCGCGGTTCCTGCGCCGCGGCGCCGGCTGCTTCTGGGACGAGACCCACCTGCTGGTGCGCGACGACGACGGCGGCTGGCGGAGGCTGGGCGGCGGGGGGTCGTCGAGCGGCTACGAGGACCGCACCGCGGAGGCGTTCGAACGGGCCCGGGACGACCTCGCGCCGCACCAGGTCATGGTGAACGGCGGCGCCGCCGTCCTGCAGGGCCCCGACCGTCCACCGCCTTGGACCGGGCGCTGGGTACGCGCGGCGACGGTGCTTGTCGGCGCGGGGATCGCAGAGTTCACGGTCGGTGACCGCCGCCTGCCCATCCCGTACCACGGCCACCTGGTCGTGGTGTGGGGTTCCCGCCGGCCGCCCCCGGTGACCGCGCGCGACGCCACGGGCCGCACGGTCGTCACCGTAACCCTTCCGCACGATCGGTGAGCGAGAACCGTCACCCATATCCCATGGCCGGGATGATCTCGCCGAGTGCCTCCTCGACGAACTCGCGGGTGTCGTCGTCGAGCTGGTCGTCGCGATTCGTCAGCCTGTGCGACTGAAACGCTGAAGGGGTGGCGAAGTCGTCGACGTCGAGCCGTTCGAACAGGGCGCGGCGCTGCCCGGCCCAGTCGGCTGCGAGATCTTCCGCCCTCACCTCGATGTATCGCCTGCCTGCCAGGTCGAACGTGCTCTTCCAGGTGAGCCGTCGGTGGTAGACCGGCTTGAGGTAGGCGAGCACGCCGTCGACGGTGGGCGGTGCCCATGGCTGGGCGAGGTGGGATGCGAGCACGGAGAGCGGGTGACGCTTGATGTGCACGATCGTCGCTTCGGGGACCAGTTCCCAGAGGAACTCCATGCACAGCAGGTTGAACGGAGTCTTCTCGCACCAGGTCGGCTTGCCCGCGTCGGCGGCTGCTCCGCCGAACATGGTGTCTACCGGGCCCCGCAGGATTCCGAGCAGTTCACCCCGGTCGCTGAAATACCTGGGGAGTACCCGTCGGCGGCTCAGCGGCTCGAACGGCCCGCCGGCGTCCCCGAAGCCTTCGGCGGGGGCAGGTTCGTCGTACGCACACGCGATCAACTGCGGCCAGAGCTGACGCACCGCGTCCCGGTAGCGCCGCTCGCCGACCAGCTCGGGAACGGTCCTGCCGCGATCGTCGCGCCGGCCGGGCACTCGTACGGTCAGCAGGTCGCTCAGCCGGCGCAGGGCGTCCTCACCGACGGTGGGGTCGTATCGACAGGTGAGCGCGTCGGTGAGGTCCCGCAGACCGCCCGGGTCGACGAGAAACCTGGTCTCCATGGGAATCCGATGGATCAGCGGATGTTCGCCGATGATGTCGGCGATCCGTGACGTCCCCGAACGCCCCGTACCCGCAACGAAGATCGGTGAGGGGGAAGGCATGGCGAGCAGTCAAACTCTGGGCCCGACGCCGGTGCAAGCCGTTTGTCCCCGTCACCCGCCGCCGGGGCACCGGACCCGCACCGCCGCGGTCGGCAGCCGTCGAAGCGGCGGGCCGCCGACGAGACCGTCGCCGCTGCGGCCCGAGCGGGATTGTCCCAGCCCTGTGCTCTGATCGCGCCATGCATGTCGTCGTCACCGGCGCACTCGTTGCGAACGGCGCGGTCCTGCTGGTGCACCGCAGCCCGACCCGCCGGGCGTACCCGGATCTCTGGGATCTGCCCGGGGGACATGTCGAAGCGGGTGAGTCGGAGCTACAAGCCCTCGCGCGCGAGATGCGCGAGGAGCTCGGTGTGCACATCGCGGCGGAGTCCTCTTCACGGTTGGGCGACTTGCGTGTCGGCAGTGGTGAGGACGCCGTTCACGTGGGCGTCTGGCACGTTGGAGACTGGGTTGGCTCTCCGACCAACCGTGCACCTGACGAGCATGACGACATCGCATGGGTCGGGATCGGCGAGCTGGGCGACCTCCCTCTCGTGCATGGCGGCCTGGTGGCTCTGGTCGCTTCTCTGCCCGAGGCTGGCGGGCTACCTCGTCGCGACGCCTGGCCAGCGACACACCCATCCCAAGATTCAGGATGGCCGTCCTGCGATCCGAGATGATGGAACTATGCTCGACAGGCCCCGTCAGGGAGTCGTCCGGGAGGTTGGGCCGCCATGGTGAGTGCCGAGAACGCCTACACGCACGGGCACCACGAGTCGGTGTTGCGGTCGCACCGCTGGCGGACCGCGGAGAACTCGGCCGCCTACCTGCTGCCCCACCTCGCGTCGGGCGCGTCCCTGCTCGACGTCGGCTGCGGGCCGGGCACCATCACCACCGACCTCGCCGCCCGGGTGGCGCCCGGCCGTGTCACCGCCGTCGAGATGAGCGCCGAGGCGCTACGGCTCGCCCGGGCCGAGGCCGCCGCACGAGGCCAGGACAACATCGACTTCGCGGTCTCCGACGCGCACTCCCTCGACTTCGACGACGACACCTTCGACGTGGTCCACGCCCACCAGGTGCTCCAGCACGTGGCCGATCCGGTGCGGGCGCTGCGCGAGATGCGGCGGGTCTGCCGCCCCGGCGGCCTCGTCGCCGCCCGGGACAGCGACTACGCCGCGTTCACCTGGTTCCCGAACCTCCCCGTGCTGGACGAATGGCTTGCCCTCTACCGACGCGCCGCCCGCGCCAACCGCGGCGAGCCGGACGCCGGACGTCGCCTGCTCTCCTGGGCCCGCGCCGCCGGTTTCGACGACGTCACCGCCACCGCGAGCACCTGGTGCTTCGCCACCCCCGAGGACCGTCATTGGTGGGGCGGGATGTGGGCGGAGCGGATCCTGCGCTCAGACCTGGCCCGGCAGTTGGTGATCTCGGACATGGCGACCGAGGAGGATCTGCGCCGCATCTCGCTGGGCTGGCGGGAGTGGGCCGCAGCCGACGACGGCTGGCTCGTCATTCTGCACGGGGAGATCCTCTGCCGCACCTGATGCAGCAGGAAGGGTGCCGGCAGCCAACAGGATCAACTCCCGCCACCGTCCGAGACGGTGAGCCCTCGTCGTCGAAAAGGATTGACAGGTCCGAGGCGGCTGCGGCAGCCTTGCAGCCGACCCACGCGATCGGCGTGGGCACTCTGCATGAGGGAATGACGCCTGTGATCCGGGTAGGCCCAGCGGCCGCCTGAGCGTGACCGCGCGACGAATGGTCGTCGCGTGGCTTGAGCACGGTCGAGCGGTCCAACGCTTCTTCCGCCCGCCGCAACTTCCCCATGCATCGAGGTCACGTAGCTCATGGATTTCCGCATCCAGCAGTCCGTCGTCGCCAACCTGTCCAACCGGCCCGCCCCGGTAGAGGTGGGACCGTTCGTCATCGGAATCGATCCGACGACGACCAGTCCCTACATCAACTACGCGACGCCGCGTCCCGGTGCCGCCATCACCGCGCGCGACGTCGCTGCCCTGGTCGCCGCCTTCCGCGCGGTCGATCGCAAGCCCCGCCTGGAGTACGTCACCGGTTGCGCCCCCGACCTGGAGGCGCTTCTGACCGCCGCCGGCTTCACCGTGGAAGCCCGGCACACCTATCTGCTCTGTGTGCCCGGCACATCGAAGTGGCTGCCCACGCACGAAGGCCTCCACCTTCGCGAACCGGGCACCGATTCCGAACGCGCCGCGCTGATCAGCGCGCAGAACGAGGCCTTCGGCCAAGATCCGGCGGCCTCGGAGGCTGACGTGGCTCGGCTCCGACACCAGCAGGACGCCGGCGGCGTGGCCGTCATGGCCGTCACCGACGACGGCGCCTGTGCGGGAGGGGGCGGAGCAACCCCGCCCGTTGGCGCGGTAAGCGAGGTCGCCGGCATCGCCGTTCGCACGCCCTACCGCCGCCGGGGACTGGCGGGGGCGATCACCGCTGAGACGACCCGGCGGCTGTTCGCCACCGGCGCGGAGGTCGCCTGGCTGGAGGCCTCCGGTGAGGAGTCGTGGCGGATCTACGAGCGCGCCGGCTACCGACCTGCCGGTCAACGGCTCTACATCGCCCTGAACTGACGTCCGACACAGGGCCCGGGCCCGGGTCCACCGACCCGACCCGGGCCCGGGCCACCTCCGCGGCGTGTCCAGCCGTGGTCTACCGCTGCCAGAGGCCGTGGTCGTTGCCGCCCAGGACGTAGATGGCGAAGGTGCCGCGCCCGGGAATCTCCAGGGGCTCCACGGCTATCTCGCCGCCGGCCTTTGCCACCGCGGCGACGGCCGCCTTGATGTCATCCACCAGCCAGTAGGGGCGCACCACCGGCTCCTCGGTGTCACGCAACGGGGCCCGTACCCCCACCAGCCCGCCTCCCGGCATGGCGGCCGTGCGTGCGTTGCCGAGCCCGGCGTCCGGCTCGCCGAACTCCACTCCATTGGCGGCCGCGTAGGCGGCACACACCACGTCGACTTCCCTGGTCACGATCTCGAGGTAGTAGACCTGCATGGCTGTCCGACCTCCGGTAGGTCACTGTGCAGGGTGGATCTTCCGCATCCCGCCACTATATGGCCGCGTCCCTGTCCCACGCCCCCTGACCGTGCGCGGGGGCGGCGAGAACGGTTCGCCCCGGTTGCCTCAACTGGACTGTTCCGGCGGCCCGGCCGTCCCGCCCGACGTCTCGTCGTCCCCGGGCGCCGATCTCGTGCCGGGCGCCCGACCGCCGGTCGTGTCCCAGGTGAGGGTCAGCTTCAGGCTCGCCTTTCCGGCGGCTTCGGCCAGCACACTGGTCAGCTTGCCCGTCTTCAGCGACAGCTCCAGGCCGAATTCGAGGCTCACCTGATCGGGCAGCACGCTCTCGGCCGCCGCTGCGACGCTCTGGGCGACTCCCTCGATGGTGTCGCGGAGGTCCTCGGCGGACAACGATCGCAGGGCGTCGGCCGCGCCGACGTCGGCCGGGCCGTCGGTGACCTGCGCCCAGATCTGCTGGCCGCTGGGCAGCTGTACCTTGACCAATCTCGACATGAGACCTCTTTCTGTGGTGACCAGGCGCGGACAGGGTCTTGAGGGCCGCCGGGTGCGGGGCTTCCGCCCGGAGTTCGTTCAGTCCGGCCGACGAACCCTGCTGATTCGTACGCGAAGCTCGTCGGCTGCCGAGGCCGAACAGTCGCCCACGTCGACACCGAGGGGAAGTGCCGCGGGCAGCCCGAACTCTTGCCACATCTGCACGAACTCGGCCGTCTCCTCCGGCCGGAACGGCTTGCCGGTGGGCACGACCCGCAGCACGCCGTACCCGCCGAGTTCGGTCACGAGGTTCCGGTCGACGTCGGTCAGCAGGTCGGGTGGGCCGCCGGTGTCCGATCCGCTGCGCAGGGACAGCTGCATCCAGCCGTCGTCCTGTCCCACGAGGCTCTCGGGGTGCATGGCCGCGTACGCCTCTCCCCTGGCCACGGTGACGAGCTGCGACAGTGACGACGCCGCCGCCGACCACGAACCGAACCGGAACGTCTCCGAGGTGCCCGCCGCCAGCGGGTTGTAGCCGAAACCACCGAACATGTCGACCTTCATCATGCCCACCGGCGCCCCGAGGGCACGGGCCAGCCGGGCCAGGTCGGCGACGCGGCGGGCACGCCGGTCGGGAAGCTCGGATTCCTCGCGGGTCCGGATCGAACCGCTGAACAGCAGGAAGTAGACCTCTTCGAAGCCCGCCTCGGCCAGCAGCGCCGGCACCAGGGCGGCGACGTGCGAGTGGGACACCACGTACGGCACCCCGTGGACCACTCCGTCGCCCTCGCCGGCGTTGTACAGCCGACATTCCCACAGGGGCGACTCCCACCCGACCAGCTGGTCGGGCCCGGCGGCGGCCAAGCCGGCGTACCAGGCGACCTGGTCGCGCAGCGCGTCCCGGCGGACCTCGTCCAGGACCGGCTGCGGGTATTCGACGAAGCGGTCCCGGGTGAGGTTCAGGGCGCAGGCTCCGGCGTGGTCGGCAATGCTGACGACGGGTTGTTTCAACTGGGAGACCGGCTGCATCAGGTTGCGGTCGAAGTTGCGGTGTGGCGCGGCCACCCGGATGCCGTTGACGTAGATGCGGCCGCGGTAGGACTCCTCCGACGGGGTCCAGAAGACCTCCCCGTAACCGGTGACCTCGAGGCGACGCCAGACCAGGTCGTCGCTCGGGTCCAACGGCGGGCCGCTGGAGGCGAGAGCGGTCGCCGCGCCCTCGCGCACCACGGTCCGGGTGGCGGGCGGGTCCAGGAAGTGGTACCAGTCCCACCCGCCCGGCTCCCGCAGCAGCCGGTCGTACCGCGCGGGGGTCAGCTGCACCCGCACGGTGGTGCCGACCGGGGCGGCGCACCGGTACAGCTCGACGAGCTCGGTGTCCTCCCGCATCACGAAGTGCACCGCCTCCTCGGCTGCCACGTGTCGCGTGATCACCTGGATCTCGGCACCCAGCAGGAACCCGGCGAGCACCCCGACGCCGAACCGACCGATGCGCAGCGGCGCGCCCGGCCGGCCGCCGGCACGCAGCCGGGCGTCCTCGGCCGGGTCGTAGGAGCCGCCCACGCTGAGGAAGTGCTCACGGACGACGTCCGTGGTCATTCCCACTCCGTCGTCGCGCACCTCCAGCCAGTGCGTCCAGTGTGCTGGCGCCGCCGGCGTCGAACCCGGCGCGGGCGGGACCGGCCCGCGCGCCCCGCTGCCGTCGCTGACGGCGATCCGCACCTCGCCGGAGGACGCCTCCGCGGTTCCCGGCTCCGCCAGCCCTCGCCGCGCCCACACCGCGTCGAGCGCGTTCTGGAGCAGTTCCCGGACGCCGACCTCGGGACGGTCGCCGTAGAGCGGGCGAACCAGCAGCGGCAGGACGTTTGCGACGTTGAGGGTGATCTGCCCCGGTGTCGATTCGAAGTCGAACCGGTGGCTGCGCACGTAGTGCGCCGGGTCGTCGACGCTGCTGCGGATCCGGGGGTGTCGCAGGCGCAGACCCGCCTCCCGGCCGGCGACGTGGTACTGGGCCAACGTCGCCGTGCCGTGGTCGACGACCTCCCGCAGCCTGTCGATCTCGCCGAGCATGGTCTGCACCGTCGACGGGCTGTCCGGGGTCACCACCAGCCGCAGCGTCTCGCCGTCGATCTCGCTTTCCGGTTGCACGTCGACCACCAGTTGCTGCAGGCGCCGAAGCCGATGGTCCGGTGTGTTCGGCGAGGACACCGGCGTCAGATCGCCGTCCGGTCCTGCGTCGAGCAACCGCCGGGCGGTCAGTGCCGTGCGCAGCAGCACGCCGACGTAGAGCGGGCGGGTGCCGGCCACGGCGCGTACGCCTTCGAAGCGTTCGACGCAGCGGGCGACGAGGACCCGCAACGGCTCGGCCAGGGTCGTGACGACCAGCCCGGCCAGCGCGTCGCACCCGGCGAACGGTTCGGCACCGTTCGACGCGGCGCCGAGACGCCCCTGCCCGGTGGCGTCGCCGGACCCGCCGGCCGGGTGCCGGAAGGCGGCTGCGGCCACCTCGGACAGTTCCGTCTCCAGGAACAGCGAGACGGCTGCCTGCTCGGCGGGGCCGAGGTCGCTTGTGAGCCGGCCCAGCGCCCGAGGATCGGGAAGGTTGCCGCCGGGCAGGCCGCTGACCCGTTCCCAGGTGCGTGCGGTCAGTCGGCGGGTGCGGTCGACGTGCCGGTACCACAGCCGCCGCAGCACGGCGTCCGCCGCCACCAGCCGCGCCAGGTCGACGGCCGGCATCGCCTCGCAGGATGCCACGTGCGCCCCCGCCCTGGTCAGCAGCGCCGCGTCGCGGCCGCCCAACGTCCCCAGAGCCTCGGGCGCGGCGTGGGCGACGGCGAGAGCGAGCAGCCGGTGCAGCCGGTCCCGGAACTGTCGGCCGCCGTCGGCTCCCAGCCGGTCCTGGTACGCCGCGATCAGCGCCACGCAGGCCTGCCGCAGTGCCGGGGTGGGCCCCAGCAGGGCTTCCAGTCCCGGGGGCAGGGCGTGCGGGCCGGCGGGCGCCGGATCGACACCAACCGCTTCGGTGAACGCCGCCGCCCATGCCCGGTCCCTCTCGTGGAAGCCCGCCGAGGTGACCAGCAGCTCCGGTTCGTACGCCCGCAGTGCGCGGACCGGAACCGCCCAGCCGCCGTACGGATGCTCGTTGTCCCTGGTGGTCTTGACGATTCCGCAGACTCGGCCGGTGCGCAGGTTCAGCAGGGGCGCGCCGCTCATCCCGGCGCTGGCATGGGCGCCGGCGCCCAGCTTCAGCAGCATCCCGTCGTCGGTGGGGTGCAGCCCGTCGAACGTGTATGTCGCCGGCTCCGCGCCGGAGCGCCCGCCCAGGGTCGAGCTGAAGCCCACGGCGTGCAGCCGGTCGTCGAGCAGGGGCAGCCCTTCGTCGAGGACGACGATGCCGTGCCCGCACGTCTCGTCGACCGTGACGACTGCCAGGTCCGGGTACGGGTACATCCCTATCCCGCCGGTCGGCGGGTGGACGCCGGCGACGACACCCGCGACGGTGCGGGTGCCCAGATCGACCTCGACGGAACCGCCGGAGGCGCCCGCGACGGCGTGGGCGCACGTCAGGATCGTGCCCGGCGCCACGAAGAAGCCCGTCCCGCCGCTGGCCCCCGGGGCGCCGAGGCGGACCAGGCACCGGCCCAGCAGTTCGTCGACGTGGCCGCCCGCCACCGGACCGCTCATCAGCCGTGGCACCGACCTTTCCTGCGCGGAGACGCCCGCTCGATGGATGCATACGATCACCTGCCTGTCCCGCACGCGGCAAGGGGTGGCGGGCAAGGCGCTGAAAGATGACAGCGGAGCCGCAAGACGCCGCGGAACCGGGTCCGGGCCGGTGATCGGCGGGCCGGGGTGCCCTATGCTCCCCGCTGCGCAGCTTCCGGGGTGGTGGCGGCGGCCGCCTGAGCGCGGCGGGTGAGCAGGCCCAGCGTCAGCGTGCTGACGATCATCAGGCCGCCCGCCAGCAGGAACGGGGTGCCGAGGCTCAGCCAGTGCGCGACGGCACCGCCGGCGAGGGCGCCCAACGGCAGGGCGCCGAAGCCGATCAGGCGGTAGGCGCTGGTGACCCGGCCCATCAGGGCGTCCGGGGTGATGCTCTGCCGCAAGGAGCGACCGACCACCGAGAACGACACCCCGGAGAAGCCCGCCAGGAACTGGAAGACCGCGATCAGCCAGACCGACGTGGTGAACGCGATGCCGAGGGTGACCACGCCGGCGACAAGGCTGGCGGCGATCATCGTGCCGAGGCGGCCGAGAACCCTGATGGTCCACGGTGAGGCGGCGGCGCCGGCCAGGCCACCGACTCCGGCGCCGGTCAGCAGCCACCCGTACGTGCTGTCGCTCAGTCGCAGTTCCTGCACGACGTAGAGGACGAGGGTCGCGCTCGCCGCGGCGACGCTCAGGTTCATGGCCGCTGCCCACAGGGCCTGGGAACGCAGCGAGGGGTGGTGGATCAGGTAGAGGAAGCCTTCCCGTGCCTCGGCCGTGAGCGACCGGCGGGGCCTGGGCGGCGGGGCCTCACGTGGCGGCAGCCGCAGCCGCGTCAGCAACCCCCAACTGCCACCCATCGCGGCGGCGATCACCGCGAACGGGGCCGCCGGGCTGAGCGAGAACAACAGGCCACCCGCGGCCGGGCCGGCGAAGTCCTCGCCGATCGACTGCGAGGCGGTGAGCCCGGCGTTCAACCGTTCGAGCCCGGCGTCCTGCACGAGCACCGGAGTCAGCGACTGCACCGCGGTGTCGGCCGCCAACTCGGCCGCCCCCAGCAGGAAGGCCGCCGCCAGCAGCAGGGGCAGCGAAGCCTGACCGGCCAGGACCGCCACGACGAGCACCAGCACGACGGCGACGCGGGAGAGCTGCATGTACCGCAGCAGGCGGACGCGGTCGAACCGGTCGACCGCGGCACCGACGTGGAAGCCGAACAGCAGGTGCGCGGTGGACAGCGCGGCCGAGACCGCGCCCACGCTGACCGGATTGGTCGTCACGTGCACGGCGAGCAGCGGGAAGGCGGCGTAGCGGATGCCGTCACCGAGGCTGGCGGAGGCGCCGGCGGCGAGCAGCGTCGTCGCTGGGCTCCGCCTCATGCCGTGGACCACACCGGCGACGGCGCGTACCCGCTGAAGGGGTTGATGTTGATGGTCCCGGTCGCGTTGACGGCGTAGCGGCGCAGCACCGCCACCGCCTCACCGTCCACGATGAACACCCCGTTCACCGACGGCGCTCGCGTGACCGTGGCCTCGCCGGACGCGTCGACGAAAGCCACCGGCAGCGGGTCCGGGTCGAAGACCTGCTGGACGATGTACGGGTGATCGCCGGTTCCGCCGCGCACGCCTGCGGCGACCGCCTCGGCCCATGCCCGCGGGGACACCTCGCGCCCCACCGTGATGCCCTTGCCGGCGTGCCCGCGTACCGGTTTGAGGATGAGCCGCTCGCGGTTGCGGTCGACCCACGGCAGCAGGTCGATCTCGTGGCCCTCGATCGTGGTCTGTCGCGGCTCCAGCACGCGGGTCCACGGGACGTGCGCGGCCAGCCGCTTGCGCAGGTCGGCGCCGAGTCGATCCACCACGGTCTCGTCGGAGAGCACCGCCAGCGCCGCCTTGGACGCCAGCACCTCGGCGCGGTAGCCGGTGTACAGGCCGACCCGGCCCGCGTCGGCCAGCGCGAACAGCTGCTTGAGCACGGTGAACTCGTCCTGGTCGGTGGGGTCGGGCGACTCGAAGTACCGGTAGATGACCTGAACCGGGTGGCCATCGAGACGCACGCCGTCGTCGCCGAGCTCGAGATCCTCGACGGCGCAGTGGGCCGCCTCGACCCCGTGGCGCCGCAGCTCCCGGGCGAACAGCTCGTACTGCCAGTCGAGCGGGCCGGCCTGCTGCTCGTGCCGCCAGTAGCAGATGGCCACCATGCCGTCGGGTCGGCCGAAGCTGCGCTCGAGGCTGCCCAGCAGGCCGCGCATCGCCACCGTCGGATGGGCGGGTGCCTGCGGCGAGGGTTGCCGGAACGCGGACTGGGTGCGCGCGATGATGTCGTGCAGGCCGAACAGGCCGGCCGGGGAATCCCCGTTGATCTCGACGACGACGGTCCGTCCGGCTGAGGTGATCACGTCGGGGCGGGCGACCGTCGACCAGTTCTGGTGTGTCTGGTGCGTGAGGAACTGCAGCTCGGGTGGGGTCGCCCGGCACAGCGCGGCCATCTGCAGCACGTCGCCGTCGCAGACGTCGCGCAGCACCGCGTCCAGCCCTTCGAAGACCGCCTGGCAGGCTGCCTCCAGCCGGCGCACCTGCTCGGGCGACTCGACCGGCGGTTGGTAGACTAGGCGTTCCCGCGCGTACGGCGAGGACAGCTCGCGCAGTTCCGCGGTGGCAACGCGGAACTGGTCGGGGGTGGGCTGGACGAAGTACATGCTCATGACCCCTCCGTGAACTTGCGGATCAGCGCGTGTGCGGTGTCCGGGGCGTCCCAGATCACCTGGTGGCTCGCGCCAGGCACGACGTGCAGTTCGCCGGAGCGGCCCGGCAGGCTCGCCACGATCTCGTCGGCGACGGCGTACGGGATCAGCGGGTCGAACTCGCCGACCAGCACCATCACCCGGCACGTCGCGGCGGCCAGGTCGGGCCGCAGGTCGAGCTCCGGCAACTGCGGGATGAAGGCGGCGTTGACCTCGGGGGTGCCGATCCGGTTGCGGACCGCCCGCTGGTACGCCCCGTCGGGCTCGCGTCGGATCGCGAGCGGCCCGCAGACCTCGGCCCACTCGCGTTCGGCGTCGGGCGAGTTGTCGGTCAGCGACCGGCGCATCACCTCCGCCGCGCGGGCGCCACCGAGCACCCGGTGGCGTTCCACGATCTCGTCGTGGCTCGCCTGCCGGGCGCCGGTGCCGACCAGGATCGCGCCGGCGAGCAGGTCGGGGTGGCGACCCATGAACCGCTGGACGACGAATCCGCCGAACGACGTGCCGAGCAGGTAGGGCCGTTCCAGGCCGAGCGTGTCCACCAGCGCCGCCAGGTCGTCGGCCCACGTGTCGAGCGTCCAGTCGGACGGCTCGCCCCGGTCGCTGCGGCCGTGGCCGCGCAGGTCGGGGATGATCACCTGGGCGTACTCGGCGGCGGGGAGCATCGTCAGGCGCAGCATGCCACCGTCGATGCCGGGACCGCCGTGCACCGCGATGATCTCGGGCCGTCGGACGCCGTCGCGCCAGTCGTCACCGATCGTCGTGACGTGCAGGCGTACGTTCCCGGCGCGGACTCTCACCGTGTGGTGTTCCTTTCTGGTGCAGCGGCACGGCCGACGCGCAGGGCGAGGCCGCGGGGGTGGAGGGTGGAGTTCGTGTCGGTCGTGACGGGCCCCGAGTCGTCCACGAGACGGTAGTGCCGGAACACCCGGACGGCCTCGACGAGCTGCGCCTTGGCCAGGTGGGTGCCGACGCACCAGCGCGGGCCGCCGCCGAACGGCAGGTAGGCGCCGGCCGGCGGGCGGCCGTCGCGCCAGCGTGCGGGGCGGAACTCCGTCGGGTCCGCCCAGTGGCGTTCGTCGCGGTGGATCGCGTAGGGGCAGATCATCAGTGCCGCGTGCGCCGGGAACCGCCACGGACCGCTGGCTGTCTCGGCGTGGGTGGCCCGGTGGATCAGCCAGGTCGGCGGCCACATCCGCAGCACCTCGTCGACGACATGGGCGGGCTCGTCGGTCGGCTGGTGCACCGCCATCGCCCGCAGCGTCCACACGTTCGCCGCCGCCGGGACCAGTCGAGCCGCGATGGCGGCGGAGACCAGGATGCGGACCAGCGGTTCGCGGGGCACTCCGGCGTCCCGCAGCGCCGCGACCAGACCGGCCGGTGGCGGCCTGTCGACCAACGCGGCCAGCCCCGTCTCCAGCCGATGCTGGGCGCGGGCGGCACGGCGGCGGCGTCCGGTCAGCCGGTCGAGAAACCAGGGCAGCTCGTACGACGAGCGCACGATCGGATTGAGCGCGTCCAGTAGTCCGGCCACGGCCGTGGCGAGCCCGGCGCGCTCGTCGGGCGACACCGACGGGCCGGTGCACAGCCGCAGGAAGGCGTCGGTGCTGAGCCGCATCAGTGGTCGCAGCGGGTCGGCGGTGCGGCCCTGCCCCGCCCAGGTGTCGAGCAGCGTCGTCAGCGAGGCCGAGTACCAGCGCAGGTGCTCGGCGACCAGGTCGCCGGAGAGCGCGGACAGCATCGCCCGGCGCGCCGACATCCAGCTTTCCAGCGCGTCCTCGCCGCGGCGGCTGTCGGTGGGACGCCACGCGCGGTCGCGGTCCATCAGGAAGTCGCGGTTGGTCCGCCGCAGCACGTCGTGCGCGACCTCGCCGTCGGCGACGAGCACCGTGCCGGGGCTCAGCTCCACCACAGGGCCGTAGCGGCGGACGGCGCGCATCACGAAGCCGAGCCGGTCCCGGTCGTACTCCTCGATCAGGTCGGCCCGCGACAGGTTCGCCTGGACCGGCGGCGTCAGCGTCGCCAACGTCTCCTCCGGTTGTCCGGTGGTGGCCGGTGACCGCCACGGCGATCACCGGCCACCGTTCATCGGGCTCAGTGCCAGGGGTACGCGCCCGCGAGGGCCTTGCGCGCGAAACGCGCCTTGATCCGCCGGATCATGTCAACACCTCCCCACCTCTGTTCGCCGAACCTCCGGCACGGCACAGCGCCGTGCCCGCCTCGGTGGTGCGCCGGGGACCCGACCGTGGTCAGGTCGGCGCCACCAGGTCTGCCGGGACGTCGCGCAGGTCGCGCAGCCCCATCTGCCGGGCGACGTCGAGCAGTTCCGCCCGCAGGAGATCGAGCACGTGCAGCACGCCTTCCTCGCCGTCGAGGACCAGACCCCAGACGTACGGGCGTCCGACGCACACCGCCGTGGCGCCTGCCGCCAGTGCCTTGACGACGTCGCCGCCGGTACGGATGCCGCCGTCCATGAGGACCGGCAGCCGGCCGTCCACCGCGGCCACGACGGCGGGCAGCGCGTCGATCGCGGCGATGGAGTCGTTGAGCTGCCGCCCGCCGTGGTTGGACACGATCAGGCCGGCCACTCCGCGGTCCGCGAGCGCGGCGGCGTCGGCGGGGTGCAGCACCCCCTTGACGACGACCGGCAGTCGCGTCTCGGCGCGGATGACGTCGAGCAGTTCCCAGGTCAGCGGCCAGCGCGGCAGCCGGGTGTCGGGGGGCACCTCGCCGTCGGAGAAGCCGCTCTCGCGGTGGATTCCGAACTCGACCTCGGGTGGTGTCGCGAACCCGGACCGCAGCATGGCGAGGCGCCGCGAAGGATGACTGTTGTCGATCGTGACCACCAACGCCTGCGCGTCGCACGATTCGGCGAGCCGGATCGTGCGGGCGACGTCGGCTCGGCTGCCGTAGCAGTACAGCTGGAACCAGAACGGCCCCTGCTTGGCGATCTCGGTCAAGCTGTGGTGACTGTCGTTGCTGACGATGGGCAGCACGCCGGCGCGTCGCGCGGCCCGCGACACCGGCAGCTCCGCCTCCGGGTGGAAGAGCCGCAACGGGCTGGTCGGCGCGAGCAGCAGGGGCATCGTGGCGGTGAAGCCCAGCACGTCGACGCTCAGGTCCGGGTCGGCCGTGCCACCGAGGGGTCGCGGCCGCAGCCGGTGCCGACGTAGCGCCGCCTCGTTCTCCCGGACGCAGTCGTCGCGGCCGGCGCCGCCGGCGAGGTATGACCACCGGGCGTCGTCCAGGGCGAACCGGCAGGCCCGCTGGACGTCGTCGAGATCGAGCATCCGTGCGGTGATCATGCGGTCCTCGTCTCGGCCAGCCGACGGACGGCCCCGTTGCCCGGTGGCGGGCCGTAACGGCTCATCAGGCGCGTGATATCGCGGAGCACATAGGTGCGCAGCAACCAGCGGTCGCGTCCGTCGTAATGCGCTTCGAACGCGTCGCGGCCGTGCAGGCATCGACTGTTGGAAAAGGCCAGTAAGCTGCCGGGGGCGAGCCGGACGCGGTGTGCGACACGTTCGGCGGCGGCGCGGAATTCGGTTATCGCGGCCTTGTCCGACGGGTCGTCGCCGGCGATGGAACTGTGCCACCGAATGGTGGGCCAGCCGGGCGTCCCACCGATCGGGCGAATGCCGTCCACCGCTTCTTCGCCGACGGAGAAACTGTCGGGTGCGGCGATTGTGAAACGCGGCTCGCGCAGTCTGCGTACCGTTTCCGGCGAGCATTCGCGGACGGCGTCAGCGATCCGGACCAGGCGGGTGGCGGGCCGCGGCTGCGGGCTTCGCACGCCGTAGAGCAACACGAAGTCGGGGCGGATCTCGTGGAACGCCACCTCGGTGTGCAGCTGGAGATCCACCTCGGACGACGCGTTGGACTGGGTGGCGGCCCCGTCCGGCCGGGGGCGCACGTCGTGGACGAGATTGCCGCCCTTCTCGGCGCGATAGCCGTACTCGTGGCCGAGCTGCCTGGTCACCATGCCCAGCCACGTCCAGCCCAGCAGCGGCTGCGGGGTGGCCTCCGCGCCACCGTCGATGCCGTCGCGCCCGTCGTGGCTGCCGTCGGGCTGCTGGTGGTCGTCGAGCGGGTCGGCGGGCAGGCCGTGCACGACGACGGCGTCGTGGCCGCCCTCGCGCAGCCCGGCCAGCGCGTCACGGACCCGCTCGGGCAGGATCGAACCGCTCAGCTCGGCCAGGCGGAAATGTGCGCCGGTCTCCCGATAATCGACCTGGCCAGGAGCGCGGCCAATGACGTGATCCGATACCAGCCGGGCCATTTCGCCGGCCTCCACCGACGAGATGTGGACCGCGGCAATTCCCTCCGCGTCTGCGCCTATGTGCGAAGCTGCACTGCTTTCACTCACGCGCGCTACTCCCCTTGCCCGAGTGCCAAACTGCCAGGGAGCGGTGCAAACGGACAATCCGCAGGCCACAGCGAAGTGCGACTCGCGAAGGCAGGCGTTGCAGAATCCCCGTTAAGCCCCGTTGCGGACCCAATCCTAGGCAGGCGACTGCGGGGGTCGCAACCCGCGAATGGAATCACCCGCGCGCGCGATCATGAATCTTCCCGCGTCTCCGCAGGTCACGTATATTTGATCAACGCATTGATGTAACAAAATTCATCATGTGCCGGATCCCCACCGCGTCAGCCCGGTGGCGAGTCGCCCACCTGCACGAACGAGCCGTCGTGGGCGACCCGAAACGTGAACTGCCGGCGGTGGCCGCCGCGCGGGAGTCTCTCGTCCGGCCGCCACCGGCACCGCTCACGACGGGACCCGGGTCCGCCCCGACGCCCGGCCCCGGGTGCGGTCCGCGAGTGCGACCACTCCGGCGTCCCGCCCCCGGTGGCCCGCCGGGCGCGTCAGAGGCGCCGCTCCGACGGCTCGATGCGGTAGTCGTTGATGCTGGCGTCGCGGACGGCCATCAGCCCGTCCGGGGCGAACTGCCACAGCTCGTTGCCGTGGCTGCGCCACCACTGCCCGTCCGCGTCGCGGCTCTCGTACTCGAAGCGCACCGCGATCCGGTCGTCGGTCCAGGCCCAGAGCTGCTTGACCAGGCGGTAGTCGCGCTCGCGCTGCCACTTGCGGGTGAGGAAGCGAACGATCTCGTCGCGTCCGCTGAGGAACTCGTCGCGGTTTCGCCAGCGGCTGTCGACCGTGTACGCGAGGGCCACCCGCTCGGGGTCACGGGTGTTCCACAGGTCCTGCGCGATCCGTACCTTCTCGGTGGCGGTCTCGGCGGTGAACGGGGGGACGATCGGGGTGCTCATGATGCTCCTCGGGCGGGTTGGGGCTGCGGGTCGGTGAGGCGGCGCTGGATCAGCGCCTGGTAGTGGGCGAGCCGGCTGGTCCGGTTGGCGGTGAGGGCGCCGACGAGCCGGCCGTCGCGGTGGTACGTGACGACCAGGCGGTGTCTGGCGTCGTCGTGCTCGACCACCTCCGTGGTGTCGGCGAGGTGTGGCAGCCCGACCGAGCGCATCCGCACGCCGTACAGGTCCGACCAGAAGGACGGCACCGGCCGGTAGCCGGGCGACGTGTCGGGCCGCAGCAGGGTCTGCGCCGCGACGGAGGCCTGCTCGACGGCGTTGCTCCAGTGCCCGAGCGAGACCAGTTCGTCGCCGGCCAGCGGATGCGGCCACCGGGTCAGGTCCCCCGCGGCGACCACGTCCGGCGCGGGCCGTCCGTCGTGTCGCAGGGGTCGGCAGTACCCGTCGCAGACCAGCCCTGCGTCGACGAGCAGACCGGACCCGGCGAGCCACTCGACGTTCGGCTCGGCCCCGAGCGCGAGGACCGCCAGGTCCGCCGCGACGCGGGCGCCGTCGGTCAGCTCGGCTCCGGTCAGCTCGCCCCGGCCGTTGCCGGTGAGGGCCCGGACCCCGACGCCGAGCCGCAGGTCGACGCCGTTGGCGCGGTGCAGGGCGGCCACGAACCGTCCGACGTGCGGGCCGGTGGGCGCGAGCAGCGGCAGCTCCCGGGGCTCGATGAGGGTCACCGCGACGCCGAGGGCGCGGGCCGCCGCGGCCACCTCCCCGCCGAGGAAGCCGGCCCCGACGACGAGCAGCCGGTCGGCCCGGGGCAGCGCCTCGGCCACCGCGGTCGCGTCGTCGAGCCCCCGGACGGTGTGTACGCCGGCCGGTGTCGTGGGACCGGGCCAGCGCCGGGCGCGCGCTCCGGTGGCGAGCACCGCCCCGTCGTAGGGCAGCCGGGTGCCGTCGGCGAGACGCACCACGTGGGCGGAGACGTCGAGCCCGCCGGCGGCCACGCCCAGCCGCCACGTGACATCGAGCCCCGCCGGGACGGGCAGGGTCGTCTGATCCGGCCGCCACCCGCCGTCGAGGACCTGCTTGGTGAGCGGCGGTCGGTCGTACGGCGGGTGGGGCTCGTCGCCGACCAGCACGAGTTCGCCCGCGTAGCCGGACCGTCGCAGCGCCTCGGCGGCACGCAGCCCGGCCAGCGACGCGCCGACCACCACGATCCGGCGCGGATCGCTCATGGTTCGCCCACCAGGCGGATGGCGCGGACGGGACAGGCGGCGACGGCGGCGCGCACCTGGTCGTGTCGCGACCGTGGCGGTTCCGGTTCGTAGGTCAGGACTTCGTCCTCGTCGAACGCGAACACCTCGGGTGCGGCGTACACGCACTGGCCGTGGTTCTGGCACAGGTCGAGGTCGACGGTCACGGTCATGGCTTGGTCGCCTCCGGATCGAGGGTGGGGTTGAAGCGTGAGTACCTGGGCGCGCTCCAGGTGAGCGGGCTGGCGTGGTCGATCTGCACGACGCGCTCGACGCGGAAGTCGACCACCCGCTGGGCGCCGGGCATCGGCACGGCCGGGTCCCAGTCGACCCGGGCGGCGCCGCTGAGGTGCAGGGTCGTGCCGGAGAGCCAGTCGACCAGCAGCAGGCCCGCGGCCGGGTCCTGCTGGAGGTTGCCGAGGGTCATCATCATGGCGTTGCCGACGTAGTCCGGCCAGCGCAGCCGGGCGGGCGAGAGCACCTGCACGAAGCCGGGGTTGCCGCCCCGGTGCGAGGCGTCGCACGCACCGGCCGCCGAGCGGGTGGCCACGAAGAAGGTGTCGGCCCGCCGGACGAACTCCTGCTGGGTCGGGGTGAGGGTCTCGCCGACGACCGGTGGCGCGGTCGGTCGGGTGTCGGCGGCGCGCTGCGGGGTCCGCTGTTGGATGTACTTGGGGCAGTTGGCGTACACCTGCTCGGCAATGATCCGGAGCCCGGCGGGCCGGGGGTGGCTGACGCCGTTGAGCCGCATCCGGCGTCGCGTGCCGGCCTCGATGGCGATCGAACCCACCTGGGCCGGTCGGGCGAGGACCGGGGCGAGTGGGTCGCCGGGCACCGGACGCGCCTCGACGTCGACCGTCCGCTCGTCGGGGGCGCTGACGAAGCCGGCCGGCCCGGTGAGCAGGGTCGCCCACATGCGCCCGTCGTCGTCCGCCGCGCCGACGACGATCATGGGCTGTTCGGTCAGGAACTGCACGGCCGGCGGCGGAAGCGTCGTGCCGATCGCGAGGCGGGAGTACTCCGCCTGCTCGGCCACTCCCGCCCGCCGCTGCGCGGCGAGTTCCCCGGGGTGGTACTGGACCATCACAGCCTCCTTCCGGCTGTCGATCGGCAGGAGCGGCGGCGCCGACCCGGCGGCACGGGCCGGCACCGCGTTGGCCGGGCCTAGAAGAAGCCGCAGGTGGGGACGCCGCTGACCGGGGCGGCGGCCGGGTCGGCCCCGGTCGGGGCGTACACCTCGAGCCGGATGCCGTCGGGGTCGACGAAGAACACGCCGCCGGAGGAGGCTCCCTCGCCGTGCGGGACGACGCCGTCGTACGCGAACTCCGCGCCGAGCGCCTTCAGGGTCGCCTGGACGGCCTCCACCTCCGCGATCGACTCGACCTGGAACGACAGGTGGTGCAGCCCGGGACGGTCGGTGGGGAATCGGCCCTCCGACTGCTCCCACAGCGTCACGAGCAGGTGCCCGTCGCGGCCGAGGAACGCGAAGCGCCGTCCCTCCTCCTTGCCCTCGGCCTGCACTTCGAGCCCGAGCACCGCCCGGTAGAAGTCGAGCGAGCGGGCGAGGTCGGTGACGTTGAGCCCGACATGCCCGGTCTTCAGGGCGGTCGGGGCGGCGAGCGTGGTCATGGGACTCCTTCGATGCGGTCGCGCCGGATCATCCGACGCTTTCTAACCGGTGATCATCACGCTAAGGGTTAGAACGCAACCCGTCAAGCCGGCCTCATGGGTTAGGGTGGCGACATGAGTGGTGAGGGACGAGTGCGCGATCCGCGTCCACTCGTCGGCGAACCGCTCGGCCTGGACCTGCTCAACACGATCTGGGTGGACGCCGAGGGCCCGCATGACCTGCTCGGCGACCTGGCGGGCACCCGGGTCTGGCTGGCCAGCAACGACCGCTCCCACCGCCCGGCCACCGAGCCGGTCCGCCAGGCGCTGCTGGTGGCGCGCGAGGCGATCCGGGCGCATGTCACCGACCCGACCTCGCCGACGGCGATCGCCGACCTGAACGCCGTGCTCGCCCGGGGGCACCTCACGCGCAGCGTCGGGCCGGACGGGCCGACGACCACCGCGCGGGTCGACGACCCCGCGCACCTGACGGCCTGGCAGGCGGCGGACTCCTACCTCACGCTGCTGGCGGAGCGCCCCGACCGGGTGCGGCGCTGCGCCCATCCGGACTGCGTCCTGCATTTCTACGACACCAGCCCGAAAGGCAGTCGCCGCTGGTGCTCCATGGCCGGCTGCGGCAACCGGGCCAAGGCCGCCCGGCACTACGCGCGCACCCGACGCCCGGCCGGCTGAGGCCACCGCCCCCGCGCTCCGCCACCGCCCCGGGACGGTCGGCGCCGCACCGCCCGCCCAGCCGGTGCCCGCCGCTCACCCGCTACCGGCGCGACAAGTGCGGCCTGCCGAAGAGCCGCACCGCAGCCAAGGGCCACCACGACATGCCGGGCAGCGACCACACCGATCCCGGCCCGCGCTGGAACTGGGACCACCACGCCTCGCTGGTCGACGCCGACCTCCACGTAGGACTCTCCACCGGCACCGCCCTCAACCCCAGCACGACATGCGTGGACCACGTCCCGGCCGCCGCCGCTGGTCGGTGCCGCCGGGCCGGCTCCCGTCGGCCGTCGACGTGGCGCCGATGAAGATCGGCTTCCCGGTGGGACGCCGGCGGGCACGACCTCGACAACATGACACGCGGGGTGGGGTGTTCCCCGTCTCACCGCGGCCCCTCAGCGGATCTCCGTGGCGGCCGGTACCCTTGATCGGGTACAGACTGTGCGCATATGTCCGCTATTCGAGGGGTGACCATGCCCGATCACGTGTCTGGCCGCATCGACCTCGCCCGCCTGCAGGAAACGCTCGACGGCCCGTGGGCCAAGGTTCGCAACGCGCACCGCGATCACCTCGACGAGCGTTTCCTCCCGGTGTACGGCGAGACCGGCGATCAGGCACGTGAGCGGATCACCCGGCTGCTCCACGAGCTCCCCGTCGAGCTGGGCATCGCGTCGGCCTTCCCCACCGAGTACGGCGGCGGCGGCGACGTCGGCGGCTCGATCGTCGCCACCGAGATGCTCGCGCAGGTCGACCTGTCGCTGATGGTCAAGGCGGGCGTTCAGTGGGGTCTGTTCGGCGGGGCGGTCGCCGCCCTCGGCACCGCACGGCACCACGACGCCTATCTGCGGGACATCATCGCGGGCGACATCTTCGGCTGCTTCGCTATGACCGAGACCGGCCACGGCTCCGACGTCCAGCAACTGCGCACCACCTGCACGTACGACCCGCGGACAGAGACCTTCGATCTGCACACCCCGCACGAGGCGGCACGCAAGGACTACATCGGCAACGCGGCCCGGGACGGGCGGATGGCGGTGGTCTTCGCGCAGCTGATCACCAACGGCCGGCGGCACGGCGTACACGCGTGGCTGGTCCCGATCCGCGACGGACAGGGCAACCCCGTGCCCGGCGTGACCATCGGTGACGCCGGAGCCAAGGCCGGCCTGCTCGGCGTCGACAACGGGCGGCTCAGCTTCGACCACGTCCGGGTGCCGCGGGACATGCTGCTGGACCGGTACGGCCAGGTCGCGGAGGACGGCACGTACTCCAGCCCGATCGAGAACGACTCCCGGCGGTTCTTCACCATGCTCGGCACCCTGGTCCGCGGCCGGGTGAGCGTGGGCGGCGCCGCGTCGGCGGCCACCAAGTCGGCGCTGACCATCGCGGTGCGCTACGGCGACATCCGCCGCCAGTTCGGCACGCCCGACGCGGACCGGGAGGTGCTGCTCAACGACTACCTGGCCCACCAGCGCAAGCTGCTGCCCGCCCTGGCCACCACGTACGCGCTGCACTTCGCCCAGACCGAGCTGGTCGTCGCGCTCGACGAGGTGCAGGGCGGCGACGGGCCGGTCGACGAGCACCGGCAACGGGAGCTGGAGTCCCGGGCGGCCGGTCTCAAGGCCGCGCAGACCTGGCACGCGACCCGCACCATCCAGATGTGCCGGGAGGCGTGCGGCGGTGCCGGCTACCTGGCCGAGAACCGGCTGCCCAGCCTCAAGGCCGACACCGACGTCTTCACCACCTTCGAGGGCGACAACACGGTGCTGCTGCAACTGGTGGCCAAGGGCCTGCTCACCGGCTACCGGGACGAGTTCGGCTCGTTGGACGGCTGGGGGCGCGCCTCCTTCGTCGCCGAACAGGTCCGCGAGATGGTGCTGGAGCGTACCGCCGCCCGGTCGCTCATCGAGCGGCTGATCGGCGCCGTGCCCGGCCGCGACGAGGAGGTCGCCGTCACCGACCGCGGCTGGCAGCTCAAGGTCTTCGAGGACCGCGAACGCCACCTCCTCGACAGCGCGGTCCGGCGCCTGCGCAACGGCGCGGCCAGCAAGAAGGACCGCCCGTTCGACATCTTCAACGACGTCCAGGACCATGTCCTCGCCGTCGCCGCCGCGCACGTCGACCGGGTCACCCTGGAGGCGTTCGTCGCCGGCATCGAGGACGTCGCGGACCCGGCGGTCCGGGCGCTGCTCGACCGGGTCTGCGACCTGTACGCGCTCAGCGTCATCGAGGCCGACAAGGGGTGGTTCCTGGAGCACGGTCGGCTCACGCCGGCGCGTTCCAAGGCGATCACCGGCGTGGTGAACGGCCTGCTCAAGGAGCTGCGCCCGCACATGCGGACGCTCGTGGACGGGTTCGCCATCCCGGACAGCTGGCTGCACTGCGCCATACTGCGTGAGGAACCCGGCCGCCAGGAGACCATGGCCGCCCATGACGCGGCCGGCGATCCGCAGGCAGTCCCGGCGTAGGCACGAGGGATCCGGGCATCCCGCGATGTTCCCGCCGACCTGGGTGGTGTCCGGTTGATCGTCGTCCGCTCCGTGCTGCTGGTGGGCCTGTTCTCGGCGAAGGACCGCGACCATCGGGAGCGCCTCGACGCGCTGGAGGCGCGGGTGACCGCGCGGGGATGGCGGGTGCTGGGCCGGTTCGTCCAGCGCAGGGGTGTCTCCGACGGCGGGGTACGACTGATGACCGGGCCGTTGTCGCGTCGCTTCCTGATCGGTACGGGAAAGCTGGAGGAGATCGTCGCGAACTGCTCGCGGGAGCACGTCGACGCCGTCGTCTTCGTCAACGAACTGAGCAGCTACCAGCGCCGATGGCTCTCGGCCCGACTCGGGTGCCCGGCGCTGACCGAGGGCGACCTCGACGCGTCAGCGCATGTCGCCACGGGCGACCCCACCCGAACGCACCGCCGCGCCGGCCGTGGCCGGGCGTTCAGACGCCGCCGGTAGTGCGATCACTCGCGGGCCACGACGCACCGTCGGATTCGGCGGCGATGCCGCCCGGGACCGCGAACCGTTAAGGTGCCGCTGTGCGATTGATGATCGCCGCGGCGCTCGGTGCGGTCCTGCTCGTCGGCGGGTGGTTCGACGTGCTGTGGGCGCAGAACGCGATGTTCGATCTGCAGGCCGCAGCGCACAGCGCGGAGGCCGACCGGCACGTGCTGCCCGCGTTGGCGAACCTCTACACGGCCGGACACTACGGCGTCCAACTGGCCGCCATCCCGATCGGCGCTGCCCTCGCGGCCGACCACCGGGTGGCGGTGGCGTCGCGGCGTGCCGGCTCGGTGGTGCTGTCGGCCGGTCTCGCCGGGACTGCCGTCGTCGCGCCGTTGGCCGTGCTGACGCTGCGGGCGAATCCGGAGTACGCGCGACTGCTCGACCTGTCCACGCTCGCCGACGGTCGCGTCCTGTCGGCAGCCGTCGGCGGCCTGGTGTCGTGCGTGAGTTGGGCGCTGATCGGTGTCGTGGTGGGCGCACGTCGGCGATGGTCGTCCCGTGCGGGTTGGCTGGCGTGGGCCGGCTTCGCCGGGCTCACCTGGTGTTGGGGCGTGCTGGTCTCGGTCGGGCCGCTTCGAGGCTGTGGGCCGGCCCTGCTCGTGCCGAGCCCGACGACGCCGGGCACGGCGGCGGGGCTGGTCGGGGCGGACCGTGGCTGGGCGTGGCTCGGCGTCGGGTTGGTCACGGTCCTCGCGGTCGCCGGCGTGGTGACGGCCGCGCGCGCCTCCGACGTCCTCGGCAGCCCGGCCACGCACCGCCGGCGGCTCGGCGACTCGGAACGCTAGTCCCGGGTCAGCAGTTATGCCCGCCCCGGATCGAACGTGACGTCGACGCCGGCGCCCTCCGGCACCGCGTCGCGCGGTTCGACCCCCTGCCCGGTCACGGTGATGGTGCCACCGGTCGTCTCACCCCGTAGTCGATGCTCGGCCCGTCAAACGTCGAGCGCAGCACCGCGCCGAGGCCGGTGCCACCGTCGGTCACCGGACTGAGCCGGATCGTCTCGGGCCGCACCGTCAGACGGACACCAACTTGCGGGCGTGGACCTTGCCGACCTGGATGCGTTGTCCCGCGACCTGGATGCTGCCGTTGATGGCATCTGAGGGCACTGCGAAACTCCGTGGTCACGCGGCCTCGGGCCGTGTTTCCATGCCGCCGTGAGGGGCGGGAACATGTCCGGCGTCGAGGTGCCGGCGAGTGTCCGAGAGCGGACCGTTCGTGACCTCGGTGGCTGTGTGCGGCTGCTGGCCGAGGTCCACGGGCGTGACGGCTATCCGGTCAACTGGCCGGAGTTCCCGGACGCATGGCTCACCCCACCCTCGCTCGTCGCCTCGTGGGTGGCGGAACTGGATGGGCGCCTGGCCGGCCATGTCGGCTTGTCCCGCAGTGACGCGGGAGACGCGGCCCCTGCGCTGTGGGCCGCTCGTGCCCGCGTGAGTGTCGACGCGACCGTTGTGGTGAACCGACTGTTCGTCGCTCCGTCGGCCCGCGGTCACGGGCTCGGTGCGCTGCTCATGGCGCGGGCCGTCGAAGAGGCTCGGGATCGTGGTCTGCATCCGGTACTCGACGTGGTGGCCTCCGACACGGGGGCGGTGGCGCTGTACGAGAGGCTCGGCTGGCGACTGCTGGCCACGGTCGAACAGCAGTGGAGCCCGGAGCAGAAGGTGAGGGTCCGGTGTTACGCCGCCGGGCAGCCGTAGGGCGGTGGCGGCAAGGCACGGGCGGCGGCGCCGGGGCGGCGCTCCGAGGACGGGGTAGCGGCACACGCGCGGCTTCGCGCCTGGGGTGAGGACGAGGCGGCGCTGATGAACAACGGCAGCGGAGACGAATGGTCCGTCGTGTTCACCGTCGGGGGCGCGTTCATCCGCGTGTTCGACCACGAGTCGGCGATGACGCCGTACCGCGACCCGGTGCACCAGCTCTGGCCCGGGCTGCTCGACGGCCTCCCGGCAGTGCTGCGCCCGCAGGTCGAGGAACCAGCGTTCGGCGACGAGGAGGGACGGTTCGTGGCCACCGCCGTCCTGTGGCGGCTTGCCGGTGACGACCGCTGGCGCGCAGGCGAGCACATCGCGTTCCCCCAGCCCCGGGGAGCGTACGACACCGACCCGGATGGCTCCGGCCTGCTCGAGATTCTGCTCGACGACATCGCCGACCGGTACGTCTCGTTCGCGCAGGACCACCACGAGGTCGACGTGGACCCGAGGGCGGTCGAGCACGTTGTCGCGCACCGACCGCTCACCGACGTCGTCGTGCGGGCTCTCAACGCGGAAGCGACCGTTTCCGGGCTGTACGAGGACGTCGCCGCGATCGGGTACCCCATCGCGGCGTGACGCGAGTCGGCACCGGCTGCCGCTTCTCGCACGGCATCCCGGACGGTCCCTCAGTGCGGGCTGGGGCGTGGAGCGCTGATGGGTGTCATGCCCGCCTGCTCGCGACGCGCGTTGACGGCGGCCTCGATCGTCGCGAAGGCGTGCACCTTCGCGTCGTGGTATCCCGTCCTGACGATGGTCTGGCCGGGCCAGCGACGGTAGAGCACGGTCACCGCGGGCAGGGTCAGGCCCGGTCCGGAGGCGGCCACATTGAGGCAGAATCCGACGTCCTCGTTGACGCCGAGGCCGGGCCAGCCGAAGGCGGCGAGGGCCACCGACCGGCGGACCATGATGTTGTTGGGGTGGAAGGGGAAGGGCGAGACCCACTCCTCCTCCAGCTGGTGTCGCTGCCAGCGGCGCGGCTGGTCGATCCATCGCGGCGTACGCGACAGGTCGTCCAGCCAGCGACGGTTCGTCGCCACCCAGACGACCTCGTCCGGGTACGGAGTCGTGGCCACCGCCTCGAAGCCGTCGACGTCGAGCACGTCGTCGGCGTCGAGCGGGAAGATCCAGTCGCCGGTGCTGGCCGCCAGTGCGTGGTTGCGGGCCGCCGACACGCCCTGCGCGACGGGCAGGGCCAGCACCCGGTCGGGGCCGGCCTTCTCGACGGTGGCGTCGTCGGCCCCGGGGCCGTCGACGACCAGACACCACTCGACCCCGACGCCACAGCCCGTCAGGCGCGACCGCAGGGCGGCGATGCTCTCCGCCGTCTCGTGCAGGAAGTCCGTTCGGCGCGGGTGGGCGGCGGTCAGCAGGGACACGCGGACCGGCCGAGCTGCCGCCGTCACCGTGGTGTCGCCCGGATGGGCTCGGGCAGCGGGTTGCCTCGCCAGGACTCGCAGCGCAGGGATCCCGCGACACGAACGACCTCGACCCGCTCGACGTTGTCGATGCCGGGGTCGGCGAGGACGAACTCCGGGGTGAGGTTGACGCACAGGTGCGGAAGGACGATCCGGAACAGCGTGCCGTGGCCGACGAGGACGATGGTGTCGTCCCGGCCGCCCCGGTCGTCGAGCCGTTCGAGCAGGCACCCCACCCGGTCCACGGCGGAACGGGCGCACTCCCCCGCCGGCGAGAAGGGATGGTCGAGGTCACCGAGGCGCAGCCAGCGGTGCCAGGTCTCGTCGATCTGCGCGGCGATGTCGTCGTGCAGGCGTCCCTCGATCTCGCCGGCGTCGCACTCGGCCAGTTCCTCGGCGACCTGCATCGGCGCGTCCACCGCCGCCGCCACGATGGTCGCGGTCTCGACCGCCCGCCGCAGTGGGCTCGTCACCACGCCCACCACGTTCGGCAGCGCGGCCAGTCGCCGGCCGGCCAGTGCGGCCTGCCGGCGGCCGGTCGCGTCCAGGGACGGGCCGGGACGCCGGGTCGAGATTCGCCGCACGGTGTTCTCCGCCGTCCGACCGTGCCGCAGGAAGACAAAACGCACGTCGCGCCCCTTCTCTCCGGTGGGAAGTCAGACCCGGGCGGTCTGTCGCTTCGGCCGGTAGGCCACCGCGGCCTTCGGATTGCGGTGGAAGAGCTGGTCGATCTGGGTGGCGTCCAGGCCGATCGAGAGCATGTTCGCCCGCTGCAGCTCGTACCCGGAGGAGCCGGCCGCCACGGCGCCGTCGTCGCGCAGCCGCAACCGGCTGTAGGTGTCCTGGGTCAACGCCTCGCCGGCCATCGTGTTGATCTCGGTGTGGTCGGTCAGCGCGATGAGCCGGTCGCAGCCGAGGAAGTCCACCGTGCGGCGGCAGATGGCCAGGTCGACGTGGCGGCCGTCGAAGTTGAGGCAGGGCATGAGCCGGCCGTCGAGCGCCGCGGTGAGCACGGCGGCGGGAACCGGGCCGAGGAGCTCGGCGATGTTCTGCCGCGTCCAGGTCGGGCCGATGACCGCGGCGAGCTGCTCCGGTTTGCGGGCCAGGGCCGCCTCGGTCCGCCAGGCGTGGGCGAAGGTGCGGGGCATGTCGTTGTAGAGGTGATCGGTCAGCACGAGGTACGGCGACGACTCGTAGCGGGAGTGCAGGTAGTCGAGCACCTCGCCGACGCGCCGGGCGCTGCGGTAGGGGTCGTCGCGGTGGAAGTGCCCGACGGCGATCCGCACCTCGTTGTCGTAGCAGCGGTCGAGCAGGTCGGCGAACGTCATCCCGTCGTCGAGGGGCTCGTCCAACGCGGCGCCGTCCGGGGCCATCACCACGTACCGCAGCCCGTGCGGGCCGAGATCGGCGAGCTGGCGCCACTCGTCCGCCGTCGGATGCCACTTGCCCTTCCTGGGGATGCCGCCGTCCGGACCCAGCAGCGGGCCCTCGATCGCGAAGCCGGCGATGTTCGGCAGGGCACCCTCGGCGGACAGCACACCGTAGCGTTCGACGAGGGCGCGCAGCGCCGGAAGCTTCTCCCGGCGCAGGTAGATCGTCGGGACTATCTCCACGTCGCGGTCGGCGGCGAGCTGCTGGAGCGGGGCCAGGTCGTCGGGAGACATGGTGGAGAAGTCGTACGGACCCAGGCCGTGGAAGTGGTAGAGGAAGGCGGTCATCGGTAACTCCCCAGGAGGTGTGTCGGGCGGTCGGTGCGATCGCCCGGGCGGGTGCGACGGTCGGTTGCCGGGCCGGCACGCCGTCACCGCGTGCCGGCTTCATGCTTCGCGGGCCTCACCTCCCCGCTCCGGCGTTCCCTCGGCGGCCACCATGCCGGCGGCGAGCGCGAGCCCGACTCCGGCGAGTGCGACCGTCAGGAACGCCACGCGCAGTGACGCGAGCTCGGCCACCTGGCCCACCAGCACGGGCGCGACCAGCCAACCGGCGTAACCCATCGCGCTGACGGTGGCGATGGCCGAACCGGAGTCCCGGGCCCCGGCGTGCCGGCCCGCCGCGCTGAGGATCAGCGGCACCAGCACGGACAGTCCCGCGCCGAGCAGGACGAAACCCGCCACGGCCATCGGAGCCGCCACGGCGGCCACCACGACCACCGACCCGACGACGGACACGATCGCCGCGACGCGGGCGGTTGTCGCCGGCCCCACGACGCGTACGACGGCGTCGCCGACCAGCCGGCCGGCCACCATCGCCGCGGCGAAACCGACGTAGCCCACGGCGGCCGGTCCCGCGGCGACGTCCGTGACGTCGTGGACGTACACGCCGCTCCAGTCCGCTCCGGCGCCCTCGGCGTACATGGCGAGTGCGGCCAGGGCGCCGAGGCCGAGCAGCGGTGCCAGCGGCGCACGCCGTCGCGTCGCCGGCCCGGGGGTCCGGCTCAGCGCGACGACGCCGAGCAGCGTGGGAACGGCCACGGCGAGCAGCGATACCGTCGCGATGACGAGCAGAACGGAGGCGCTGAGGCCGGCTGTCGCGCCGGCCACCGCGAGCCCGGCCGCGGCGAGCGACCCGGCGCTCCAGGCCCCGTGCAGACCGGACATGATCGGGCGGTCCAGTTCACGTTCGACCGCGACGGCGTAGGCGTTCATCGCCACGTCGCTCACCGCCCCCGTGGCGCCGAGCAGCACCATCACTGCGAGCAGGACGGCGAACGAGGGGGTCAGCGCGATGGCGAGCAGCACCAGGACGTAGCTCACCAGGCCGACGCGGATGGCCACCGTGGCGCCGTGGCGCCGCACCAGGGGACCCGCGAACGCCAGCGCCGCCACTCCCCCGGCGACCTGAAGCAGCAGCGCGAACCCCAGGTCACCGGTGGACAGGCGCAGGCTCTCCCGAACCGCGGGGATCTGAGCGGCCCAGACGCCCTGCACCGCGCCGTGCAACAGGAAGGTCACCCTGATCGGCGCGACGCCGACGGCGGACACCGGGCGCAGGCCTGTCACGTCAGGCCGTCGTCGTGCGGTGCGGCTCCGGAGCCGTCGTCGGCATGCGGACGGCGCGAGACAGGAACACTCCGAACCAACCCCCCGTTGTCACTTCGCGTACGTTTGGTATCACTTGCAGCGATAGTTGTCAATGGCCGCCGGTCTCCTGCACCCCTCGTCGGCAGCGCCGGACCTCGACGTGCGGGTGGTCAGGCTCGCGCCGGCAGGTCCGCCGCCCGGGCCCGGAACGCCCCGCTCCGGCCCGGCCCGAGACGGTCGTTCAGGCGGTGGCTCGCGCCCGCGCCTCGGCGGCCCAATGGGGCGCGTTCCACCGGTCGGCGATGGTGGCGGCCCGAGCGAAGTGGGCGGCGGCCTCGTGGTCGCGGCCGGTGAGCACCGCCAACTCGCCGAGGGTGTGAGCCACCGGGCGCAGCGCCACTGCCAGGCTCGTGGCGCCCGCCGGAGGGCCGTCGCGGTGCGGAAGCAATGCCGCGTAGATCTCCTCGGCGGCAGCGCGGTCGCCCAGGGCGACGACCGCCATCGCGCGGCAGGTCGTGAGGAAGGTGAAGAAGTAGTCGGGCCGGATCGGGCCCGAGGTGCGCGCCCGTCGGGCCTCGGCGACCAGGCCGTTGGCGTGCAGGGCGAGGACCAGCAGGTCCGAGGCGATCGTGCCGACCACCTCGTGGAGGGCACGCACCTCGTCGAGGTGCTCGCCGAGGGTGCCGCTGTTCACCCAGGTCGTGGCCAGCGCGAGGCCGAGGAACCCGGCGGCGTGCGGGGACCCGGCGCGCCGCATGCCGTCGGCGGCCTCGGTGTAGAGCCGTTCCGCGTCGGCGAACCGGCCCGCGATGAGGGCCAGGGTCGCCAGGGCCACCTCGGCGACGCCGATCGCCTCGGACATCCGGTAGGCGCGCGCGAGGTCGAGGGCCTCGGCGGTCACTCGGCGCATGGTGGTCGGATCGTTGGCTCCGGCGGCGGCGGTGGCGTGGTTGAGCAGCCCGGTGACCCGGTAGACGGGCAGGTCGTGCTCGGTGCCGATCCGCACCAGCTCACGGCAGAGGTCGTCGTGTCCGGGCGATCCGGCGTGGTAACGCATCAGGACCTGCAGCGCCGCCGCCCGGAGACGGGGCCCGGTGGCCAGGTCGAGCGCCTCGCGGGCCGCCGCGAGGACGGTGAGGTCGTCCTCGCCGGCCAGTTCGTCGGCGTAGACGGTGAGGAGACGGCCGCGTGCCTCCGGGGCCAGGTCGGTGCGCCTGAGCAGGCGGCTCAGCCGGTCCACGACGGGCCGGTCCACCGTGCCGATCGGGCGGGACTGCCATGGCGTCGGCTCGGTCCAGGCGGTGAACGCGGCGATCATCAGGTCGTCGCGCCCCAGGGACTCGGCGTACTCGACGGCCTGCCGACGGGTGTCGCGGGCGGCGGCCACGGCGCCGGCGCGGATCTGCGCCCGCAGCAGCCTGCCGTACAGGTCGACGCGTTCCTCGGGGCCGGTCGAGTTCGCCACCGCGTCGGTAAGGAGATCCGCCGCGACGTCGTGCGCGTAGCGCGCCTCGGCCAGCTCGGCGGCCCGGACGCAGTAGCCGACCGCCTTGGGGGATCCGGCGCGCGCGTAGTGGTGGGCGAGCGCCGAGACGTCACCGGTGGCTTCGAGTGCGGCGGCGACGCGGGCGTGCATGCGCGTCGCCCGCAGGCGGCTGACGTCGGCGAGGAGGGTGTCGCGGACGAGGGCGTGGACGAACCGCACCCGCCCCGGTTCGGGCTCACTCAGCAGTCCGGCGATGACACCGGCGTCCAGCGCGTCCAGCACGCCGTCCTCGTCGGCGTCGGCGGCCTGCACCAGCACGTCCACCGAGCTATCCCGGCCCGCGACCGCGGCCAGCCGCAGCACGGCTACGCTGCCCTCGGGCAGCCGGGCGAGACGGCGCCGCAGCACGTCCCGTACACCCTGCGGCACCTCGGAGAGGGCGACCAGCGCGCCCTCGCCGTTCAGCAGCCGCGCGCTCTCCCGCACGTAGAAGGGGTTGCCGCCGGTGCGTTCGGCGATCGCGGCGACGGTCTCGTCGTCGGCCTCGCACTCGTCGCGCACGAGTCGCGCGACGGCCGCGGCGTCCAGGCCGCGCAGGGCGAGCCGGACGGGGGTGGCGCGCGCGAGGGAGGCCAGCGTCCCGGCGAGGTGGGCGCTCTCGTCCGCCCGGTACGCCGCGACCACCAGGATGGGTGCCCGGATGCCGAGGCCGCCGCCGAGCAGTTCCAGCGTGGCGGCGTCCGCCCAGTGCAGGTCGTCCAGCACGACGGCGAGCGGGCGTTGCGCGGCGACCGCCGCGAGCCACCTCCACACGGCCTGGCGCAGGCGGAACCGTCCCGCGGTCGCGTCGACGTTCACCGGCTCGGTGTCGGTGAGCAGCGGCGCGAGGGCGTCGGCGAACGCGCCCGCAGGCGTGGTCGCGGCAACGGCTCTGAGCGCCTCGGTCCAGGCCCACGCCGGCGGCGCGTTGTCGACCTCGGGGCAGTGGCCGACCGCGACCAGCCAACCGTCCCGTTCGAGCCGCCTGCCGAGGTGTTCCAGGAGCGTCGACTTGCCGAGGCCGGCCTCGCCGGCGACCAGGGCGATGCGGGCCCCGTCGACGGCGGCCTCGGCGGCCGTCGTGACCAGTGCCGCGAGTTCTGCCTCGCGCCCGACGAACGGCGCCTCGACGCTCGAAGCCGCCATGGGAAGGGAGGCGTTCCGCAGCGGCGGCGCGGACGGCGGCGGGGCGGTCAGCGACGGCGGAACGGACGGCGACGGCGGAACGGACGGCGACGGCGGAACGGACGGCGACGGCGGAACGGACGGCGACGGCGGAACGGACGGCGACGGCGGAACGGACGGCGACGGCGGAACGGACGGCGACGGCGGAACGGACGGCGACGGCGGAACGGACGGCGACGGCGGAACGGACGGCGACGGCGGGGCGGTCAGCGGTGGTGACGGCTGCGGCGGCACGGGCACGGTCGCGTGCAGGACGTCCGCTCGCCGGGTGAGGATCGCGTCCTCCAACGCCGTCAGGTCCGGGCCCGGGTCGAGTCCGAGTTCCTCGGCGAAGACGCCACGGGCGCGGCGGAGCGCCGCAAGCGCCTCGGCCTGGCGACCGCTGCTCCAGAGTGCCAGGGCATGCAGCCGCCAGCCCTCCTCGCGGAACGGCTCGTCGCGGGTGAGGCGTTCGGCCTCGGCGACCACCGCGGCGGGATCGCCGATTCGCAGACCCGCCGCGACGTGCAGCTCGGTGGCGACCAGGCGCAGCTCGTTCAGCCGGGCCGTCTCGGCCGCGGACCACGGCTCGTCGGCGACCTCGGCGAACGCCGGTCCCTGCCAGAGCCCCAACGCCTCGGCGAGCCGAGCCTGCGCGGCGCGCGGGTCGGTGGTCCTGCGGGCCTGGTCGACAAGGTCCTCGAACCGCCACGCGTCCACCGACTCCGGCGGCAGCCGCAACGCGTAGCCGGGCGAGGCGCTCACCAGCAGTCGGGCCGGGGCGCGCGGCGGGCGCCCCGGCTCCAGCAGCCGGCGCAGGTTGGACACGTACGCCTGCAGGGACATCAGCGCCCGCGCGGGCGGCTCCCCGCGCCACAGATCCTCGATCATCCGGTCGACCGGCACGACCTGCCCGCGCGCCGTCACCAGCAGTGCCAGCACGCTCCGCTGCCGCGGCCCGCCGAGGTGCACGGTCTCGCCGTCGATTTCGGTCGCGAGCGAGCCCAGGACCCGGATGCAGACCATGATCGGCAATCGTACGTGGGCTGTCCCAAGTCGCCCCCAAGTCGGCTCCAAGTCCCCTCCAAACACCCGGGAGCAGCCTGAACACGTCGCAACCGAGGAAGGGCAGGAGCAGATGAGCGTCAACACCCAGGAGATGAAGATCGTCCACTGCGTTCTCCGCCGGGAGTCACGGCTGCTGATGGAGCTAGTCGCGGCCGTCGCCCCTGGCGACACCGCTCGCGCCGGTGTGGTCGCCGACCACTTCCGCGACTACCGGCTGGGCCTGCACAACCATCACGAGGGCGAGGACGAACTGCTGTGGCCGCCGCTCCTCGCCCGGGTCGACCTGGAGGCCGACGTCGTCCTGCGCATGGAGGCCCAGCACGAACGCATCGCGGCCACCCTGACCAGGCTGGACGCCGCCGTCCCCGCCTGGGAGGCCACGGCGGGTGCCGACGAACGCGACATCCTCGTGGCCGCCCTCGCCGACCACCGCGCGGTCCTGCTCACGCACCTCGACGACGAGGAGGCCACCCTCCTCCCGCTCGCGGCCGAGCACATCACCGAGCGGGAGTGGGCCTCCCTGGGCGGCCACCTGGTGAACAACACTCCCAAGCTCACCCTGCTGACGCTCCTCGGCGCCGTCCTGGAGGACGCGAACCCGGCAGAGCGCGCCATCGTCCTCGGCGGCCTCCCCGCCCCGGTCCGCTTCATCTGGCACGCCGTCGGCCGCCCCCGCTACGCCCGTCACATCCGCCGCGTCCGCGGCTGACCCATCCCCCACCCACTCGACCACAAGGAGAAACCCATGTCGCTGAAGAGCGTCAACACCGTCCTGGCCACCGCCGGCGCCCTGTTCGTCCTCTACATCGGGGTGTCCTTCGTCCTGACCCCCGAGACGTCCGCTCCGGGTTTCGGGCTGCCGACCTGGCCCTCCGGCGACGGCGGCGGCTTCCTGGTCGTGAAGGGCCTCCGCGAGATCGCGGCGGGTCTGGCCATGGGCATCCTGCTGGTGACGGGCCACCGCCGGGCCCTGGGCTGGGTCCTGCTGATGGAGGCCGTCGCCCCGTTCGGCGACATGATCACCGTACTGACCCACCACGGCTCCCTGGCCGCCGCCTTCGGCGTCCACGGCCTGACCTCGGCGCTGATCGTGGTCACCGGCCTGCTGCTCCTCCGCGAGACCGGCAGGGCACGTGAAGCGCACAAGGCCACGGCGCGGGCCGCCCAGCCCGCCTGACGCCCGCACGTCACCCAGGGGTGGCCCGGCATCATGGCCGGGCCACCCCTGGTCTGTCAGTGACACGGCGCAGGGCAGGAACGCCAGACCGTGCCGCGCCGCCGCACGAGGGCATCGACGCCACCTGGAACGCCGCCGTGCCGGCCGACGAACGCGGCGTCGAGGCGGCTCGGCCGGCCGGCCGTCGACGCCCACCACGTTCCGGCTGACCCGCACCCTGGCTTCGAGACGCTCTGTCGCTGTCACGCGCCGCGTTGCTGCCGATAGGCTTCCGAGATGCGCCTGCGCGACGTGGAGCCGGCCGACCTCGACGCGTATCTGCGCATGCGCGGCGATCCGGTCATGATGACGGAGCTCGGCGGCCCGCAGTCGCCCGACCGCATCGCTGGTCAGCTCGAGCGTGACCTCGACACGGTTCGGGCAGACAGTGCGTGGATCAAGATGATCATTACCGGCGGCTCCGCACGGGTGGCGGGAACCGTGACGCTCTACGCCCACGGGGACATCTCCGAGATCGGCTGGATGATCCTGCCGGAGTTCCAGGGCAGAGGCTTGGCGGGCGAAGCCGTTCGCGCGGTTCTCGGGCTGGCCCGGGCGGACGGACGTTGGGGGCTGATCCACGCGTTTCCGAGCACGACGAACGCGGCGTCGAACGCGATCTGCCGCTCGGCCGGGTTCGCCCTGCTCGGTGAGGAGCAGACGGTCTTCGCGGGACGCGTCTTCCAGACCAACCACTGGGTGTTCGATCCGGCTGCTCACGCGTGACCAGCCGGCCCGCCATCCGCATGACCACCGTTGTCCGCGATCCGCACCTCGGACGCCCTTGCCGAGCCCGATCACGACTGCCTACCCGTGGCCCGTCGTGTTCGTCGCCCGCCACGTCGGCCAGCTCTGCGGCCAACTGTCCGGCCAGTTGTCGGTAACGGCGGCCGGCTCGATCCCGGCAAGGCTGAGCACATCGCGGGTGAGCCGTTCGGCGACGTCGGCGACATCGCTGGCGCGCAGCGGCACCCAGTCGTCGAAGCGCTTGTCGACCGCTGTGTCGACCAATGTCTCCGCGGTCTCCGCCGGAACACCGGTGGCGGTGAGCAGCCACCGCAGGACCATGCGGCACCAGCCCTGCCAGCTGTCGTCGTCGGCGACGGGTGCGACGGCGAGCCGCATCAGGTCCGCGACAGCCGACTCCCAGGTGGCGGCGAGGTCGCCCGGCCGGGCGGCCTTCACCGGATCGAGCAACGGCAGGAACCGGTCGAACCGCTCGGCGACCCCTTCCAGCCACCGCCGCCAGGCCAGCAGCGAGTCGACGGCAAGCGTCGGCGCCTCGGCAGGCGGAGGAAAGCTGCTGATCCAGTCCCACTGTCTCCACTCGTCCGGCGCCCAGTACCAGCGGTAGGCCCATGGCCCGAAGCGGTCGCACAACACGGCGCTGACGGCTTCGGTCCATGCCCACAGGTCGGACTGCCCGACCGCGGGGGGCACGGTCCGGACCAACGCCGGCACCTCGACCGGATCGAACGGGAATCGGGCCGGGTCAACCTCCGCCCAGGTGGCCAGGCTCGGCGGTGTTGTCGACCCGTCGTTCGCCATGGATCGGCATCCTGCCTTGCGGTCAGCCCGGCGTCGATCAGATATGTCCACGCGGCGGTCGATGGCACCGGTCGGATGCTCACTGGCGGACCGGGAAGGTCGCCGCGGTCGGCGCATCGAGCGTGACGAGGTGGCCCTCCCCGATTGCGTGCGTCAGGCCGTCTTCCGCGGGAACCAGCCGGTCGACCCGCGCCGGCAGCCGCGTGCGGGCGACGACGCTACCGACGCGGTCGATGGTGACGAGCGAACCGTCCGTGAAGGCGAACAGCACAACGCCGGACACCAGGGCCGAGGCGCAGACACCGCCGTGCCGCAGATGCCGTACGTCGGTGACAGCACCATATCTCAGGTCGATGACCGCGATGCCCGCGCCGTCGACGAGCCACAGCGTGTCGCCGTGCAGGATCGGCTTCTGCGGACGGAGATCACGCCGGTGGCGCCACAGCACCTGCACCCCGCGCGACGGATGGAAGGTCATCACCGTTCGCCGGCCGCTGAGGAACGTGACACGACCGTCGTTGCTGGTTCCGTAGCTGCCACCGGCATCGGAGACGACCACCGGCTCCGGCAGCGGCCACTGTTCCAGAACGGCGCCGGAGGCGGCCATCACCAGTAGTTTCGGCAGGCCGCTGCCCGCGATGAGCACCGCATCGGCGGAGTCACCCTCGGGCGTGCGACGAACCGGCTGCGGCCAGGCAAGTGGACCCGCTCCGGCTACCGCAGCGCCGTCGAACGGCAGCGGCCTGCCGTCGGCAAGGGCCACCCGTGTCAACGGGCGGTAGCCGCGCCACCCGCCGAGCAGCACGTCGGTGCCGCAGACGCTGACGTAGTGCCGCAGGCCCGTGCCGGGGGTGGACCACAACCGCAGTCCGTCGCCCAGGTCGAAGCAGTGCAGGACCCCCGCCTGGCTCAGGTACAGGCAGCGCTCGCCCGCGACAACGGCCGTGCCCCAGCAATCCTCGACGCGCTGTTCCCACAACTGCGTTCCGGTGCGCGGGTCCAGCCGGACCAGACGCGAGTGCCGCTCAGCCACGACCAGGGCCCCGGACGCCACCGCCATCGCCTGCGGGCCCGACCTCAGATGCAACGGCCGCGACCACGACACGCTGACCGACTGATCCACCACGGCGGCATGATCCCACGTATCGACAGGGTGCTGACGCCGCTCAAGCTCCGAGGGCGCCCCGGAGACGTCGAAACTGTCCCGGTAGTCGTGGAAGCTGACGGTGTCTCCGCCCGTCGTCGCATCCAGTTCGGCGCGGGCCTGACGCAGGTGTTCCACCGCGCGTAGGCCTCCGGAAGACCGCCCCAGCACACGAAGTCGACCGGCTCGGCCCGCCACTCGTCGTGGATCCCCCGGTGCGCAATTGGTTTGTTCGATCAGGGTGCGCGGGTGACCATGGGCGGCATGGGGAGGGACCGGTGGTGAGATCGCCGCTTCAGGGCGGGCTACCGCCGGTGGGTGCGGTGGTTGGCCCCGTGGTGGAGATCGCCTGCGACGAGTCCGGGTTCTCGGGCACCAATCTGCTCCGTTCGCCGACCCCGGTGATCGTGCACGCGAGTGTCGACCTGGGCGCGGACGAGGCGATCGGCCTGATCACCGCGTTGCGGTCCGGGTTCCGGTTCTCGCCGTACGAGTTCAAGTCCGGGCAGTTCCTTCGCGGCCCGGGCGCGGGTGGAGCGCTGGAGTGGTTCCTGGCGGCGCTGAAGGGCCGTGCGCACGTCCACCTGGTCGACAAGGAGTTCTTCCTCGTGACCCGGATCGTCGACCTGCTGCTGACCGAGCCGTCGTACGCGGCCGGCACCCGCCTGACCCAGGCCCACCGTCCGGCCGCACTCGCCGTGTATCGGGCCGGGCGCTTCGTCGGAGGCGAATGGGATGCCTTCCTGGCAGCCTTCGTCGACCTGGTCCGGATCAAGCGGCGGCGCCCGGGTCCCCGCAACGCGGAGCGGTTCTTCCAGGCCAGGGACGCGCTGCTACGACGCGGCCTCGGCGCACCGGCCGATGCCGTCCTCAGCGGGCTCAGTCCGACCCGCGTCTGGGATGTGCTGACCAGGCTCGACGACGACCGGTCGATCCCGCCACCGTTGGAACCGATGCTGCCGGCGCTGGCGGAGACGGTCCTGTCCTGGAGCGGTGGGCAGCGGCGGGTGCTGGTGACCCACGACGAGCAGAGCGCCCTCACGGCGGATCGGTTGACCCGCCTCCGGCAGGTGCTGGCCGACGACGGCGGGCCATCGGCGGCGGACGCCGGGAGGGCCGGGGCGTTGCCGGCCGGCGTGTCGCCCCTGGCCGGGCTGGTGATGGTCGACTCCCGCGACGATCCGCGGGTCCAGGTCGCCGACCTCCTCGCCGGGGTGGCCCGGCGGTGGCCGGCGACCGTCAACCCCGCTCTGCTTCAGTCGCTGCTGTCCTCGACCTCACTGCACGATCCCGAGGGATGACATCCGGCCGGCACCAGGGACCTGGTCGCCGTCGCTGTGAAGTCACGGTGAGCGATCGTCGCGGCGGCGGTGGGAGGCTGCACCGGCGCGACGACGGCATGGCGCTCGCCGACCTCGCGGTGACCGGTGGCGAACTCCCGTGGTGGACCGCTCGCGTCCACTCGTGCGTCAAAACCCTTTCCCGCAGATGACGCTGGCGGCGTGAACTGCTGGGTCGTGTACGCACAGGACAACGGTGACGCGATGGGCCAGGGCACCTTCACGGCGCGCGACGAGCTGCTGTACGCGCAGGACGACGCCGCCGACGGCCGGGGCATCCACGTGAGCGCCACGTGGCGGGCGGGCAGCACCAGGCACCAGAACGCCATCACGCTGACCTCCGGTGCGGGCAGCAGGAAGACCCTGGACCTGGACATCGCCGAGGCAACGAGCGTGACCGTCACGGTGTGCCAGACCGACGACGGGGAACGGCCCCACTGCTGGACCCGGACGGCAAGGGCCTGACCGACTCCCACGCCCGGCGACAACGGGCGCGTCCACCTCGTTCCCTCGTACCGGCCGGTCGGTCAGCGACCGTCCGGCGGGGGTGGCGTACAGGCGGCCGCGATCGCGGCGGTGTCCCAGTAGAAGGGATGGACCTCGCTGATCTTTCCGTTCTCCACGGTGATGGTCTGCAGGATCGGAAAGTCGAGCTCCTCCCCGGTGGCGCGAGCACGCGCATGCACGCGGGTCAGCACGACGAGGGGACTCGTGGTGGCCAGGAACTGCTGCTCGACCATCTCGAAGATGTCCCACGTCCGGCTCATGGCGAGGAAGAACCGTTCCAGGCCCTCATGCCCCCGCCAGACGCCCCCGTACGGCAGGGCCGTCGCCTGGTGCAGCACGACGTCCTGCGCGAAGAACGGCGCGAGCGGCGCGAAGTCCGCGGTTCCCGGCCCGCCTGCCGCGAGGTATTCGGCCTCGGCCGCGTACATTCCCTGAAGCACCGCCAGGGCGGTCGTCGTCGAAGGCTTGATCATGGCTCCACACTGCCCCGTGACACCTCGCCGCGCTGGCGGAAATCGGCCGTCGCGCTGTGTCGGCGCGGCCCACCCGAGTGCCGGCGCAGCGGCATCTTCGCGCTTCACCAGGTCGGCCGGCTGCGTTCCATGGCGTGCGGGCCGCTACGGATTCGGAGATTCGTGGTGAGCCGGATCGCCCTGTGCCCGGTTGGCCCCACCGTGCAGTGCGTGGGCAAGGCGCGAGGAGCCTCGACGTCCGTCTATCGGAGGCCGAGCGCCTCTGCGGCGCTTCGGCGTGGTGACGAGCCATGGCAGGAGCGCGGATGGCAGTTGCTCTCTCGACAGACGTGAGGGCTGGGGCTGCAGCTCCCCAACCGCTGGTTGCACTTTGCAAGCAGTCACCGATACGGTCAGCGAACCGGTTGCGAGTCGCAGACGGTCCCGCCGCGAGGCAAGGAGGCCCGCATGGGCAAGCTGATCTACTTGATGATCACGTCGCTCGACGGTTACGTCAGCGACCGGGACGGCAACTTCGGCTGGGGCGCCCCGGACGAGGAGACGCACAGGTTCATCAACGACCGCATGCGGTCCGTCGGCACCTACCTCCACGGCCGCCGGATGTACGAGGTGATGTCCTACTGGGAAACCGCCCACACCGTGCCGGACCAGCCACCGTTCGCCCTCGACTACGCGCAGATCTGGCGAGCGGCCGACAAGGTCGTCTACTCGACGACTCTGCGCAGCGTGTCCACCGAGCGGACCCGCGTCGAGCGGACCTTCGACCCGGAGGCGGTGCGGAAGCTGAAGACGGAGTCCGAACTCGACCTCACCGTCGACGGACCGAACCTGGCCGGGCACGCGGTCCGGGCCGGGCTGGTCGACGAGTACCAACTCGTGGTCACGCCGGTGGTCGTCGGTGGCGGACAGCCGTTCTTCCCCGCCGACGCGCGCGCCAGCCTCGAACTGCTCGACGAACGAAGGTTCGGCAACGGTGTGGTGTACCTGCGTTACGGCGTCAAGGACAGCTCGTAGCGGGCGCCGCCCACCACTGCGGCGACCTCGCCGCCAGCATCCGCGCCCGCGACCGACTGCTGGAACGACACCGGCAGAGCGAGCGACGACACCGTCGACCGACCGGAGTCGCCATAGGCCCTGTTCGCCGGCCCGGACCCCGACACGTTCCGTGAGTTGCACGTGCGCCTGACCGGCCCGTGGCTCGACGTGGCCGAGCGCCTGAAGGCCGACGTCGGCCGGATTCTCGACGAGTGGTCGTCCGAGCGGGTGTGGGGCCTCGGCCTCCACGGCGAACCTCACCCGACCAGCGGTTGGCGGGCCGAGTTCGGCCGGCTCCCCCGGCGCGATCCGGCGCACTGGCCGGGCGGGCCCTCCCCAAACCCTTGACACCCGAACTGCTATTCGCGAATAATCAATCGTAGCTTGAAGGGGAGTACCCACCCAGAGGGCGCGTCGGCCGTCAGTACGGATCCAGTCGGGTCCCGGCCACGCGGAACCGCCTGACCCCCAGGCGATCTGGGGAGACCTTCGGCCTGCTCGTCGGCGCGGCGGCGCCGGCATGGCCGAAGGGAGAACCCGTCACATGTCCGCACCCTGGTGGGCCTGGCTGGCCCTGACCGTCGCGATCGCCGCAATGCTGGCGGTCGACCTGTTCCTCCACCGCGACAACCACGTCATCGGCTTCCGTGAAGCCGCGATCTGGTCGACGATCTGGATCGCCGCCGGCCTCGCCTTCGGTGTGCTGCTCTGGCTGTGGCAGGGCGGCGACGTGGCAGGCACCTACTTCGCCGGGTACCTGATCGAGAAGGCGCTGTCGATCGACAACGTCTTCGTCTTCGCCCTCGTCTTCACCTACTTCGCGGTCCCGGCGTCAGTGCAGCACAAGGTGCTGTTCTGGGGTGTCATCGGTGCCCTGCTGTTTCGGCTGGTGTTCATCTTCCTCGGCGCGGAGTTGCTGGAGACGTTCTTCTGGACCGCGTACGTGTTCGGCGCCTTTCTCGTCTACACCGGCTGGAAGATGGCCTTCAAGCACGACGCCGAGGTGCACCCCGACCGCAACGTCATCGTCCGCCTCGTCCGCCGGTTCATCCCCACCGACGCCCGCTACCACGGCCACAGGTTCTTCACCCGCGTCGACGGCAGCCGCGTCGCCACCCTGTTGTTCGTCGTGCTCATCGCCGTCGAGGCCACCGACCTGATCTTCGCCATCGACTCTGTCGCCGCGATCCTGGCCATCACCACCAGCACGTTCGTCGTCTGGACCGCCAACGCCTTCGCCGTGCTCGGCCTACGCAGCCTCTACTTCTGCCTCGCCGGGCTGCTACGCCGCTTCGTGCACCTGCACTACGGCCTGGCGTTCCTGCTCGCCTTCGCCGGCGTAAAGCTCATCCTCTCCGAGACCCCGGTCGGCAAGCTACCCATCCCGCTCACCCTCGGCGTCATCGTCGCCACCCTCGCCATCTCGATCGGCTGGAGCCTCGCCGCGACCCGAAGCCAGCCGACAGCGACCGCCGAGCCCCACACCCCCGCCCGCCCTTGACGACGGCGAAGGCGGCCTGGGAGGTCCGCCCCTGACGCGGTGCGCCGTGGTCGCCGCGCGGGCAGGTCAGACACGGGCCAGCAGCGCGGGACGCAGGCCGGGCCGGCAGCGACGATCCCGTGGCTGTCCCAGGTGTGCGGGGTGCCGTCGGCGGCGATTGTCCGCCACCGGCTCGGCGCACCCTCAGACGGTCGTGGATCCTCGGTTGCTCGGCTTCGAGGTCGACGCCAACCTCTGGCTCAGCGTCCCGCCGGGAGCCTTGCCTCACGTCGGCACGGCCCTGGCCGCCCGTCCCGGCGTGCACGCCGTCGCGGTCACCACGGGCCCGACCGACCTTCTCGCGGCCGTCTTCTCCTCCGACCCGGCCGCTCTCTACCGCTTCCTCTCCACCGCCCTGGCCGAGCTGCCGGTCACTGCCGTCGACACCACCCTCGTCGGCCGTGCCGTCGAACGCGCCGGCCTGCGCCTGCGACACGGGCGCATCGTCACGCCGGGACAGCACCAGAACACCACGCGTGGGCGTCGACGACGACGGCCCGACCGGCCGGGGCGGTAGGCGCCCGCTGGTCGGACCTGTCGCCGCCCCGCGCTACGGTGCTCCGACGCGCCGACGGGCGCATCGGAGCGACTGCGCGCGGACGCGGCCGTCGAACATTTTCTGGCGGGTGTGTCCATCCGGCGGCATCTCGTTCGTAGTGCTTGCGTGCGGCCGCCGCCGCACGAGGACGACGCCGAAGAGGAGCTGAATCATGAAGTACATGCTGTTGATCAATGCGGGTGCGGTGGACGGGAACGGCGCGAACGGCGACTGCACCGTCGAGGACTGGATCACGTACGACAAGGAGGTCAGGGAGGCCGGCATCTTCGTCTCCGGGGAGTCGCTGGCCGACCTGGTGACGGCCACGACGGTGCGTGTCGGGTCGGACGGCCAGCGCGTGGTGACCGACGGGCCGTTCGCGGAGACGCGCGAGGTCCTCGGCGGTTTCTACGTCATCGACGTGCCGGACCTCGACGCCGCGTTGGACTGGGCCGCCCGCTGCCCCGGCGCTCGCGGCGAGGGCTCGGTCGTGGTCCGGCCGGTCGCCGAGTTCGGGGCCTGACCGCGATGGACGCGGGGGCGGCCGGCGCCGGATCGCCGGCCGGCGCATCGGCGGGGTCACACGGGACGCCGATGGAGTTGGTGGCAGCGGTGTTCCGCGAGGAACGCGGCCGGCTGCTGGCCGCCCTGGCCCGCCGCTTCGGCGACCTGGACCTGGCGGAGGAGGTCACCTCCGAGGCGATCGAGGCGGCGCTGGTGTCCTGGCCGGTCGACGGGGTTCCGCCCCGGCCGGGGGCGTGGTTGATGACCACGGCCCGGCGCCGGGCCATCGACCGGCTGCGCCGCGACCAGGCGTACGCGGCACGCCTGGCCATCCTCCAGGTGGAGGCCGACCGGGCCGGGCCGGTACCGCCCCCGGGCACGGACGGCGACCTGCCGGACGAGCGGCTGCTGCTCTTCTTCACCTGCGCGCACCCGGCGCTGGCGGCCGAGGACCGTGGCGCGCTCACGCTGCGCTTCCTCGGCGGGCTGACCACCGCCGAGGTGGCGCGGGCGTTCGTGGTGCCGACGGAGACGATGGCCAAGCGGATCACGCGGGCGAAGAAGAAGATCAGCCAGGCGCGGATCCCGTTCCGGGTGCCGGCGGCGCACGAGTTGCCGCAGCGGCTGCCGGGGGTCCTGCAGTCGGTCTACTCGATCTTCACCGAGGGGTACGCGGCGAGCGCGGGCCCGCGGCTGCAGCGCGTCGATCTCGCCGAGGAGGCGATCCGGTTGGCCCGGATACTTCGCCGGCTGCTGCCCGGCGAGCGTGAGGTGGCGGGACTGCTCGCCCTGATGGTGCTCGTCCACGCCCGGCGCGACGCGCGTACCGGACCGGACGGTGAGCTGGTCCTGTTGGCGGATCAGGACCGCAGCCGCTGGGACCACGCCATGATCGCCGAAGGGGTCGGGCTGGTCCGGACCGCGTTGAGCGGCGGGCGGCCCGGTCCCTACGGGGTGCAGGCGGCCATCGCCGCGCTGCACGACGAGGCGGCCGACGTGGCCACCACCGACTGGCCGCAGATCGCGGCGCTCTACGACGTGCTGCTGGCCCTTACCGGATCCCCGATCGTCGCGGTGAACCGGGCGGTCGCCGTGGCGATGCGCGACGGCCCGCAGGCGGGCCTGGCGCTGCTGGACGAGCTGTCCGGCGAGGCGCGGCTGCGCGGCTACCACCCGTACGCGGTCGCCCGGGCCGATCTGCTGCACCGGGCCGGCCGGCACGCCGAGGCGGCCGTCGCCTACCGCGGGGCCATCGAACTGGCCGGCACCACACCCGAGCGGGACCTGCTCCGGCGCAGGCTGAACGCGATCGAGCGGCCGGGCGGTTGCGTGGGATGACGCGCACGCCGTCGGCATGAGCTGACCACCGCCGGACTGTCGCCTGGGCGACATCGACCCCAATGGATCTAAGCCGGTTGGTAGCTTGTCGAGGTTCGTCGATACGGGGACGGCGTCCACGCTGATCAGCGCACCCCTGTGTGCCGCCTGACGGCCGGTCGCGGTGGCGTCCGGCATCGTGCCCACCACCCCTTCGGCGGATCCGACCATCGGAGCAACGCGGAGCACGGGGAGGACACATGCACCACCGCAAGTCACCGCGTCACCGCACGACGGCCTGGTTCGCCAGCGCCGTCGCCGCACTGATCATCGCCGCCAGCGCCGGCACACCGGCCACCGCCGCGCCGAAACCAACGGGCCAGCCCGGCGCGGAATGCGCGCCGACCCGCTCGGAGTGGTTGCGCTGCGTGACGGTGACGGCGGCGCTCAACCGGGCACCGGCCATCGGGCAGGCCGCTCGGCTCACCGTCACCGTCGACACCCAGGTGGCGATCGAAGACCTACGGATCCGGGTCGCGCTGCCGGCGGCCCTGACCCCGGCCACTCCTCCGGCCGGGTTCACCTCGACCCGGACCGCCTCGCGCGTACCGTCCGACGCGGGCGAGGTCACCACCCTGAGCACCACCGTCGACGCGACACCCAGACGCGCCCTGCGCTACCGGATCGACCTGACCGCCACCGGTGCCGGCTCGACGGTGGTGCGGGCGCAGGCCACGTCCGCCGGTGGACCCGTACTGGGCAGCCACGAGATCCACGTACCGGTGACCATCGGCGCCACGGCCCGCGAGTCCCGGCTGGGCAAGGCCGACGGCGACGCCGCGGCCGAGCAGACCCCGGCCGGCACACCGGCCGGCCCGGCCAACCCGGCGGTCCCCTACCGCCCGGCCGGCACCGCCGGACTGCCCACGCCGCACAGCGACGACGTGCCCTCGCCCGGTCCGGCGCCCACCCAGGTCACCTGCGTCACGGGCAGCTTCGACTACAGCGACAACAACGGCGCCTGGCACCCGTCGAAGAACCTGCAGTACCAGGTGTGGGACGACGACAACTTCGGCGACGACCTGCTGGCGGCCGGCCTCACCGACGCCAACGGCGCCTACCGTGCCTGCTTCGGCAACGACGACGGAATCGGCGGCGGCGGCCAGGACGTGTACGTCCGCGCGGTCACCGAGGGCACGCAGTACAAGGTCGAGGACTCGGACGACGACGCGTACGCGTTCCGCAGCACGACGCGCGACAACCTGGGCAACGGCCGCACGTACGACTACGGGCGGCTGCACATAGCGGACCCGACTCTGATGCCGGCGTTCCACGCCTACGACACCGCCGACGACGCCCTGTCCTGGACGCCCGGCGACTGCTGGGACTCGCGCGACGAGAGCTGCCAGAACATCGACATCGAGTGGGAGCCCGGCTCGACCGACGGCACCTACTACGACACCGGCGACGACGAGGTGCGGCTGCTCGCCGCCGACCCGGACACGCCGTGGGTGGTGATCCACGAACTCGGCCACGGCGTCATGGACGACGTCTACGAGGACAACTACCCGCAGATCGGCGCGGAGTGCAGCCCGCACTACGTCACCCGCCGTTCCGGCCCGGCCTGCGCCTGGTCCGAAGGCTTCGCCGACTGGTTCGGCGCCGCCGTGCTCAACGAGCCCGACCTGCCCGGTCGGGGCAACATCGACACCGCGACGTGGGGCACCGCCGGCTGGGACGACGGCGACCAGGTCGAGGGGCGCGTCGCCGGCGCGATCTGGGACCTGCTCGACACCGGCACCGAGGGCACCGACGCCTACGCCGACTCGCTGACGAACGTCTGGAACACGTTCCTGGACCATCGGGTGACCAGCTTCGCGGCCTACTGGTCGGCACGCGGCCGGGACGGCCACGAGGTCGGCGACCTGGCGCTGGGATCGCTCTTCCAGAACACGATCGACTACGGGTTCCGCCGAGGCCTGACCGACGGCACCGAGGTGAGCGCCACGACACCGCCGAACGACCAGAACTTCCGGTACGACACGCGGCACGAGGCGTGGTCGGTCGTGGCGGTCCGCCCACCGGCGGGCGCCGACGACGACCTGACGGTCTTCGACGACCGGGCGCAGACCCAGCGACTGGAGGAGAGTCTGCTCGGTGGGGACGCCACCGACTTCGTCGCCGTCGACTCGAATGCCGGACGGCGCCCGCTCGGCGACTACTACCCCCGGGTGCACCGGGTCAGCGGCACCGGGGCGTACACCATCGAACTGGCCGACGGCGGGCAGACACTTGTCGACACCGCCAAGCGGCAGATGGGCGCGGGTGACGTGGTCGCGGTCTGGAACTCGTGCCTGACCGCCGGCCAGCAGGTGACGTTCACCGTCACGCCGGGCGATCCGAGCCAGGACGCCGAACTGTTCGTGGTGTCCTCGACGGCGGGTGCGCCGGCCACGTACGTGCGCGACCGGGCGAGCGCGGCGGCCGCCACCGGGGCGGGGGCCGGCCAGCCGGAGTCCCTCGGGTACACGGCACCGGCCGACGGCTGCGTCGGCGTGATCGTCGTCAACCGCGCGGGCAGCGGCACCTACACGCTGACCCGTTCCTGACCGGCACGGGTTCCGGCGGGCGCCCGTTCGGGCCTCCGCCGGAACCCGCACGGGACAGGGAGCGTCATACCGTGATGACCAGACGCCTGCTGCTCTGCGCGGTGCTCCTGCTCACCGCCTGCGGTGACCGGCCGGCGCCCCGGCCGGCGACCGGCGCGCAGACCGTCATCGTCGAGGTCGACCGGCGCGACGGTCTCGCCGCCGGCGCCGGGCAGTGGGCCCTGCCGACGTTCACCCTCTACGGCGACGGCACCGCCGTGACCCGGGGAGAGGACCGTGGCGCGCTGCTGACGGGCCGACGCCGGACGCTCTCGGCGGCGCAGGTCGACGCGCTGTTCGAAAGGGCAGCCGAGGCGGGCCTCTTCGCCGACCGTGACCATCCCCGGCAGGCCACCGACCCGGCCGTGCTCACCGTGCGACTGACCACGACCGACGGCACGTACGCCACGACGGTGCGGCAGCCGTCGCCCGGCGAGACCGGCGACCGGGGCGACACGATCGCGTTCGCCGACGCGGCGGCTGCCGCCGGCGTGGACGCCGGGGAGTACCTGCCGCAGCGGGCCGCCGTGCTGGTGGTGGCCGACGTCGACGACGACTCCGACGTGCGGCCCTGGCCGCTGGGCGTGCCCCTGTCCGCGATGGACGGCGCACCCCGACGACCGTGCCACGTGGTCGACGGCGCGGCGCTGGCGGCACTGCGGACCGGGGTCGGCTCGGCCGGTGGCGCGACCCGCTGGCAGGCCGGGACCCAGCGGGTACGCCTGGTGGTCCGGCCGCTGCTGCCACACGAGCGGACCTGCGCGGACCTCGACTGAGGGCGCGTGACCAGGTGGTGCTGGTGCGGGCGGCAGACGGTACCGCCACGTCGCATCGGTCGGCGACGACCGACCACAGGCGTACGCCGTTGACGGCCGGTCCACACCAACAGCAGTGGTTCCGTCGGGACCGACCTGCCGCTGGCGCCGCTCGCCGCCGACGGTTCGTCCACCATCACCGACACGCCCCCGGTGGGCGGGCAGTACACGTACCACGTCCGGTTCGACGGCGACGTGACCTACGCGTACGCGTCCACCAGCCACGGCGTCTCCGTCCGGGGCGCGGGCGCCTGAGCGGGGCGTCCCGGTGGCGGCGGCGATGCCCGTCCCGGTCGCACCCGGGGCGGGCACCGTCGCGGCGGTGCGGCTCGCGGGGCCCGGGACGCCGCCCTGCCGCGACGATTACGGCTCTCGTCGCGGCCGTCGCGGGCGGTCAGTCGCCGAGGACCGTGCGGCGGGCGCCGGCGGGCCAGAGGACCGTCGTCGGGACGCCGTGGCGCCGCGCCCAGTCGACGGTCCGGTCCGTCGACGCCGCGTGGCAGCCGGGTTCGCCGTCCCACACCGCCACGAGCCGCTGCACCCGGCGCACCAGTTCCCGGTTGGCGGCCACGTAGGCGGCGGTGCTCGAACGGTCGAAGCCGGTGTGCACGACCGCCGCCGCCCGGGCCAGCAGCTCGTCGAAGGCCGGCCGGTTCTCCTGGCCGATCGCGGCGGTCCGGTAGTCGCGGGCCGGCAGCACCACCTCGTACGTGCCGCCCATGTCCAGGATCGTGCGCACGAAGACCTGATCAGCGCCGGCCGCCAGGCAGGTGACGCCGTGCACCGGCCGGTCGCTGATCCGCCGCAACTCGACGCGGAGCGCCTCGGCGACGAGCACCTCGGTGTCGCGGGTGAGGTTGATGTGCCCGGTGATGCCGACGCGCACCGGTGCGGGATCAGCCGGCATCTCCTGGTCCTCTTCGTTGCGCGGGTACCGCGGGCGCCAGCCGGATCAGCTCGAAACCGCTGTCGGACAGCACGTCGGGCAGCGCCCGGATCTCCTCGCGGTTCTGCTCCTGGACGGCGGGGGGCAGCTCGTCCCACGGCCGCAGTGCGGGGTGGCGCCGCCGGGCGTCGTCGCGGGGCTCGCCATAGGTCCAGCCCTCCCCTCGCCGCTCCCGGCACCACCGTTCGTGCTCCAGGCGGGCGAGTTCCTCGATCCGGTCGTCGATGACCTGCCCGGCGGCGGAAGCGTAACCGGTGCCGCCGCGGCGGGGCGCCACGACGCACCCGAGACTCAACAGCTTCGCGGCGATGTCCTGGACGTGGGCCCGGTTGGCCCGCCGCAGCGACTCCGGCAGCCGCGACCAGTCCACCATCGCGGGCGCGTCACCAGGGCGTACCCCGGCGCAGAGCTGGGCCTGGAGGTAGCGCTCGTGGATCAGCCGGGCCAGCCGCTCGGTGAGGTCCTCGGCGATCAACCGGGCGTCGCACGCGCGGGTCAGCACCGGATAGAGGCGCAGCTTGCCGTGCACCTCGTCGAGCAGGTCGTGGCGGGAGTCGCCGTGGAAGGCGGCGGCGAGCGCCGCCTGTTGGTAGACGGGCACGAAGACCGCGCTCTCGGCGCTCTGCCAGAGCGCGGGCGTGTCCAGCACGAACTGCAGGCCGCTGGTCTCCTCCGGCGCGCAGACGTAGATGCGGTCGTAGCGGTCGCGGTCGAGCTGGTCGAGCTCGACGAGGCCGTCGAGGTCCAGGTTGTACGCGGTGAGCTGGCAGTCGGTGGTCAGGAACGGGTAGCGGGAGGCGGCGACGGCGAGTTCGGTGGCCGCGTCCGGGGCCGCCAGGTCCACCTGCAGGGGTGGCACGACCTGGCCGGGAGGGGGGTCGGCCCGGCGCGCCCGCCAGTGTCGTGCGGTCTCCACCAGCAGGGCTCGGCGGAAGGCGCCGCTGCCGGCGATGAGGACCTTGGTGGGTTGGCCGGCCTCGTGTGGCAGCGGGTGGTGCCGGTGCAGGGCGCGGGCGGCGACGTCGTCGACGTGGAAGTAGTCCAACCGCAGCCGGCTGGATCCGGCGGCGCCGAGTCTTCGGGCCTGCAACGACAGGCACATCTCGGAGTCGTGGACCAGGACGTAGACCCGTGGCGGTTGCCGACGGTCCTGGACGAGGCGGCTGGCGGTGTTGGCGATCGCGTGGTTGCGGTCGTCGTCCTCGCTGCAGGCGTAGATGGTGTGGGCCCGGGACAGGCCGGCGCCGCGCAGCACCTGCGGGTTGGCCGGGTCGCCGATGACGCCGAGGTACCGGCGCAGGCGGTATTCCAGCGGCCCGAACGGCTCGGAGCGGACCACGACCACGCGTTCGCCGTCGGCGAAGAGCCGGTCGGCGAGCATGTGGGCGAACGGGGAGTCGCCGCAGACCAGGACGTGGCCGCGGGCGTGACGGGCCCGCAGGCGGCGGCTCTCGGCGGCGAGCAGTAGGCGGCTGGCCTCGGCCACGGCGAGGAGGGTGAACAGTGGGGCGGCGAACCGGGCGACCTGCAACTGCCACGGGTAGGGCCCGGCGTTCTGGAAGGGCTCGGCGCCGAAGACGAACAACTGCAGGTCGTAGTAGAGCACGTCGTACCGGTCGTGTGCGGTGTCCGGCCGGGCCTTGAGCAGACGGTCGAAGCCGATGTAGCCGAGGATGAAGGCGGCCAGCCCGATGACTCCGAACACGGCTCGGAGCCACCATTCGACCAGGCGGCGCGGGGCGGCGACCGGGTCCGTCATGGGCCTCATGGTATTTGACGAGGTCGATCGAGCCGGTGCTCGGCGCGTCCCGGGGGCCGGTGCGGGCGGGTCGCGGGCGGCGGGCAGGCGGCGGGCGGAGCCACGGTCGGCGTACCGTCCGGGTCGGCCTGCTCAGCGGCGGCGGTGCCGTGCGGGTCGCCGGCCGTGGGGCGCGCGGCGGTGGCGCCCCGGTGGCGCGGTCACGGGAAGTCGTCGGGTGTGGTGTCGGGCAGTGCGGCCAGCAGCTGCCCGGCCAGCCGCCGCACGGTGCCGTCGTCCTCCTGGCGGACGAGCCGCCCGAGCACGAGCCGGGTCTGGCTGTCCCTGCTGTAGTGGCGGGTCAGCCCGAGCAGCGCGGTCCGGCGGATCTCCCAGTCGTTGTCGTCGGCGAGCCGCAGCAGCAGTTCCTGTACCCCTACCCGGCCGGCCAGCGTGGCCCCGAGCTGTTCCACGGCGCGGCGCCGGACCTCGAGGTCCGGGTCGTCGCGGACCAGCCCCACCAGCAGCACCCGGACCTCCGGGTCGGCGCCGAAGTGCGCGCCGAGCGCGGCGGCGATGCGGGCGCGGATCGCCGGGTCCTGGTCGGCCAGGCGGCGCAGGAGCCGCAGTGTCACCGTCATGGATGCCGAGCCGCGTTCGGTGAGGCAGCACACGGCCGCGTCGAAGACGGCGGGGTCGGTGTCGGAGTCGACGCATTCCAGCAGCACGTCGGTCACCACGTCGGGGTCACCGTGCGCGCAGAGAGTCTGCACGGCGGCCAGTCGGATGCCGACGTAGCTGTCCCGGCGAGCCCGCCGGCACAGGGTTTCGGTCAGGGCGTCGGAGTCGCCGTGGCGGGCGAGGGCCTGGGCCGCCGCGCGCAGCACGTTCGGGTCGGGGTCGCGGCTGACCTGCTCGGCCAGGCACTCCAGCACCTCGGGGTCGGGTGGGTCGGTGAGGCGGGTGAGGCGGAGGGTGACCCGTAGCCGGACGATCGCGTCGCGTTCCTGGGAGGCACGGCTGATGAGCAGGTCACGGGTGGCGTGGCCGAGCAGCGGACGGCCGGTGAGCAGGTCGACGGCGGCGAGCCGGACGCTGGCGGTGGGGTCGCGGTCGGCCTTCTCCAGCAGCAGTTCTCCGGTGCGCAGGTCCGGGTAGGCCTCGGCCAGCGCGCGCACCGCGGCGAGGCGCACCGTCGCGTCGTCGTCGGTGCGGGCCGCGTGCGCCACCACGGCCCACGCGGTGTCGTCGGCGCGGTCGCGGTCGATGAGGGCGGTGACGGCGGCGGCACGCACGGCGGCGTCCTCGTCCTGCTCGATCTGGTCGATCAGGCGGGCTCGGCAGCGCCCTTCGGGGTCGGGTACGAGTGCCAGCCGCTGCACGGCGACCGCGCGCAGCCGCGCGGAGGCGTCGGAGCAGGCCAGTTTCAGCAGCAGTTCGGTGTCCTCCGGGCCGGGCCGCCCGGGCAGCAGCTCGGTCACCACGCAGCGCCGTACCTCGTCGGGGGCGTCGCCGGTGATCCGCTGCAGCGCGCGGGTGCGGGCGGTCTCGGCGTGCTGGGGCATGGCGAGCAGGCATTGCAGCGCGCATTTCACCACGCCCGCGTCGGTGTCGGTGGCCAGCAGGCGCTGCAGGGTGTCGGGCGCGTCCGGCAGCTCGGCGCAGCGGGTGGTGAGCACCGCGGCGGCGGCCCGTCGTACGGCGGCGGCGGGGTCGTCGGCGGCGTCGGCCAGCACCTGGCGGGCGTCCTCGGACAGCTCGGTCCGGCCGGCGAGGGACTGCACCGCCAGCGCGCGCACCGCGAGGTCGGATGAGCGGGAGAGGTCGCGCAGCACGTCGACGTGGTCGGGGTCGGTGCCGAAGTGCGCGACCAGGGCCCGTACGGCGGCCTGCCGCACGGCGGTGGAGACCTCGGCCCGCGCCTGGGCGAGCAGGAGGTCCCTGCAGCGGCGGCGGCTGCGGCCGGTGGTGTCGACCCTGCCGGCGGTCTCGGCCAGCCCCGCCACCAGGGTAAGGTGGGCCTGCCGTTCGCGGCCCTGCCCGAGTTCGTGGACCAGCAGCTCCTCCAGTTGTTCCTCCGCGGTGGAGAGCACCGCGGCGATGCGGGTGGCGAAGGTGGAGCCGGAGCGCCAGCTTGTCCGCACGCCGCGGCGGCGGTACCAGTGCAGGAAGGTCTCGCGGCCGGGCCAGCTCGGGCCGAGCGCCCGGATCGATGGCAGCAGCTCCTGCTCGGTGAGTTCCACCAGGTTGGGGTCGTCGGCGGAGATGCCGTGTTCGACCAGCCGCACGACCTGGCGCAGCACCGCGTCGCCGGCGCCGGCGAGCTCGGCGGGTTGCGGCGCCTCGGCCACGCACTGCGCGGCCAGCACCAGGTTCCACGGCGGGCCGGTCAGGTTCAGCGGCGGCCAGGGTTGGTTGGCCTCGGCGGCGAGCAGGGTGACCAGGTCGTTGGCGGTCTGGGCGGGCAGGGCGCTGGCGACCAGGCGGAGCACCTCCCGCCAGGACGGGTCGGCCCAGTGCTCCCGGAACAGCGCGCGCAGTTTGTCGAGGCCCCAGGCGTCCGGATCGTGCTCGAACCTGTCCACGATCTCCTCTGCGCAGAAGAACTCCAGGAACGTGCGGTGCACGAACCCGAACAGTCGCAGTCCGTACCTTTCCAGGATGAAGCTTCGCTGTCGCAATTTTTCGATCATCGAGTAGGCCATGGCGAGCGCCCGCTCGTTCTCGAAACCGTAGAACGCGACGAGGTGGTCCCGGAAGACGCGCGCCAGTTCGTCGGACTCGATGTAGTTGCCGGCCGGGCCGGACTCCCGGAACTGCATCCAGTACGCGAGGTGGCGCACCAGCCGGCGCTTCGCCTGCAGGTCCAGCAGCGGCACGTCGCCGTGGCTCTCCCGCAGCTGTTTGGTCACGTCCCACTCGGAGATCAGGACGTCGGTGACGTGCGCGTAGAGCCGGTGCCGGTTGCGGGGCAGCGGATGGCCGCGGCCGACGATCGCCATGAGCATCAGCAGCAGGGGGTTGCCGGCGATCTCGTGCATCGCTCGGGACCTGCGCACCACGTCGAGGATCTGCCGCCGCTGCCGGTCGGCCTCGACCGCGGGTGTGGGCATCACGTAGCGGTACCAGTTGTCGAGGAACCGGGCGATGCGCTCGTCGTCGAGGTCCTCGAGGGTGAAGTGGTCGAAGCCGGCGTTGGCGAAGGTGTGCCGCAGGTATCCGGCGGCCCGGGAGGTGACCAGCGTCCGTACCCCCGGGTATTCGCTGGCGAACGTGGCGATCTGTGCGGCCACCTCCTCGCGTTGTGCGGGGTCGAACACCTCGTCCAGACCGTCGAACAGGAACAGCGCCTGGCCGCCCTGCCGTAGGTAGGCCTCCAGCAGACCCTGGTCGATTCCGGCCAGCCCCTGCTGGTGGCGGTGGCCCACGTAGTCGAGCAGGCCGTCGCATCGCCCGTCGCCGCAGTGCGCGGCGTAGGAACGCAGCTCGACCAGGACGGGCAGGTGTCGGTCCAGCGCGGCGAGCCGGGGCTCGACGCAGACCCCGGCCAGCGCCAGCGCGAGGTAACGGGCGGCCGCCGACTTGCCGGAGCCGGGGTCGCCGAGCAGCACGACGGCCCGCCTGGCGGGGTCGCACACCACGTCGAACAGGGCCAGCGCGTCCTTGGCCGCGTATTCCTCCCAGAGCCGCTCCACCTCCTCCGGGTCGACCACCCCGGGCAGCCCGCCGGCCTCGGCGTCGGTGGTGGAGCTGGCCCAGCGCCACCAGGCCAGTGGCATCTCGGGTCGGGTGTCCTCGTGCACGCGGGGCTCCACGAACATCTTCGGCAGCCCGACGGTGAGGTAGCCGATGGTGGGGCGCGGCGAGACCGCGTCCAGCGCGACGGCCTGGTATCTGAGCGCCAACTGTTTGTGGTATTGATTGCGTACGGCCTCCGGCAGGTGGGTGTCGGGGTCGGCGGGCTCGCGTGCCGGGGACCGGCCGCTGCGCACCTCGGCCAGCGCCATGGTCACCTTGGCGGAGAGGTCGTCCACGCCGGAGAAGAAGGCGCAGAGGTGGCGTTCCTTGAGTTCCCGGCGCAGCGCGAGGATCTGCTGCCAGTCGGCGTCCCGGTCGATCATGTCGACCGGCCAGGGGGTGTCCTCGGCGAGCAGGAAGATCAGGCACGGCTTTCCGGCCGCGAGTGCCTCGCGGTATTCCAGCTCGGTGATGGAGGATTCCTGGCCGGGCGGCCGGAACCCGTAGCGCCAGGCGAACAGCCCCACGTAGAGGTCACAGCGGCGCACGTCGGCAAGGCAGCGTTCCAGCGGGGGCCGGATGTCGGCCCCGTACGCCTCCATGGCGACGTCCTCGATTTCCAGACGACGTGCCACGACGTGCACGGCAGCACGATATTCCAGCAGGTCCTTTTGCGTGGCCGAAATGTAGACCTTCATGAACGGCAAACTCCAGGGGGTGACTGGCGACCGCACCAATGAAAATATCAGCCGCGGTCACATCTCCACTGGCCCGGGAACGCCCACGACCCCCGCCGTGCATGGGATTCCCGCGAACGGTGGGTTTATGATGTCCGCAGGACGGATAGGGATCCGGCCGGACCGAATCCTGTGCTCGCGAGGAGTGTGGATAATTCCGCACGGATCCGTGTCGGTGCGGGTCACGGCGGTGTACGTCAATCACCATGGGACCGCGTTCCGCGGGGCGACCGCGGACCGGTGCCGGCGATGCGGAGGAAGCCATGCTCACGGTGGGTGAGGTGCACACCAGCCTGCTGCAGCACAGCACGGCGCTGGCCCAGGAGCAGAGCGCCGAGGTGCTCAGCCTCGTGGAGGGCGAGGTCGTGCTGACCTCCCGGCGCCCTTCGCTCTACGCGGTGTCGCCCGACGTCCGCACCGGCGTGGACTGCTGGCTGCCCAGCGCCAGGAAGCGTCAGCTCCGTGGGGTGGGTGCGGTGGTCACCCGGGCCATCGTCACCGGTGGCCGGATCGTGCAGGCGTCCTCGGTCATCCAGGTCGTCGCCGGGGAGCGGCGCCGGCCCTGGTCGCACTACCTGGCCAACCCCGGCGTCCTCGAGACGGTCGGCAAGCTGGACGCCGCGGACCTCAGCGCGGGCTTCCTGCGCGGCAACAACGCGGACGTGCTGAACCTGGAGGCGATCACCGGCCGGGTGCTCGACGGCGTGCAGATGTCCGACCTGCTGGACCGGCACCCGCCACTGCGTGCGGCGCGCACCCGGCTGCGCTGGACGGCGCAGGTGGACCCCCAGCGGGACGTCTCGGCGGTGGTCACGGTGGACTCCCCCACGCTGCGCACGGTCGAACTCGTGGTCGGCCCGCAGGACGTGCCGGCCGCCGTGGCCGGCCTCTGCGAGGACCTCGCGCTGCACGACTGGCTGCTGACCATGCTGTCGTCCCTGGTGGAGGCCGCGGTCACCCGGCCGGCCTCCGGGCAGGAGCACATCGAGCGGCTGCGCCCGGTGCTGGAACACCTGCTGCACCTCTGGCTGCCCGGCGCCCGGGTCCACCCGCGGCTGCGGCCGGTCTGGGACCGTCTGGAGCAGGTGCCCGGGTTCAGCCGGCAGTGGAAGTCGTCGGTGAACTGGATCCGCGATCAGATCAGCGTGAACAACATGGCTCTGCTGCGCGACCTGGCCGACCGGGTGGCGGTCCGGCAGCCGTGCGGGCGCTGAGGGCGCTCACTCGCCGATGAACACGTAGCTCAACCGGTCGACCAGTTCGCTGGGCAGTTGCAGCCCTTCGCCGCCGGCCCGCTTCGCGACCTGCTGTGCGACCGCCGGTGGGACCGCCACCTGGCCGAGGATGGTCCGTACGGCCAGCTCGACCGGCAGGTACTGCGTGTCCATCAGGGTCAGCGTGCGGTACGCGCAGAACGGGGCGGCGACCGGGTTCAGCTGGACGATCGCCGGCAGCTCGTCCCAGTCGGTGGGCAGCTCGCCGGCGAGCCGGCACGGCTGCCTGATCGTCTCGCCCCGGTGTCGTAGCACCCCGAGCCGGGTCAACTGCCACACCGACGCGAGCAGCGCGCAGGCCCACACCCGGGCCTTCGGCCCGTCGGACCACAGCTCGATATCGACGAAGATGGAGTGCTGTGGGTCGCCGGACTGCAGCGGCGGGGACCAGGGACGCGGCAGGGTCATCGCCGGCGCGTCGACGTGCCCGGGCGACCGTTGACCGTTGGACAGCCAACCCGACTCGCTCAGCGGCGGGCGGCTTCCGGTGGTGTGCCGGGGCGGCTCGACCACCAGTGTGTCGACCACCAGCTGGGCCAGTTCGACGCCGTCGTGCCGCGCGAAACTGGACTCCCGGGCCACGTAGTCCAGCGTCAGGCCGTGCTCCGCCGCAGCGCTCTGCACCTGGGGGATCACGTCACGGGGGGTGCCGAAGCGGTGGAAGTAGTCGTCCACCATGAAGCAGGTGCTGATCCGCGGTTGCCGGTGCGGGGGCAGGCCTCGTCGGGCCAGAGCCGGGATCGCGGCCGACCAGTCCGCGATCCGCTCGAACTTGCGCCGCAGCTCCCGACACCCGTCGCCGAAGTCCTCCGCGTAGAAGTGCCCCAACTCCACGGACAGATGCGAATACGCCACGCTCTCGGTACGTCGCACCGCAGCTGCCTCCTGGAACCTGACATCCACGCCGATCACACGGTCTCCCATGCCGTCTCGTCGAAGAGCTTCTCGGTCAGATCCACGAAGGCGTCCACGGTCTTGACGTTCGCGATCTTGCTTTGCACGTCGTGGTCCGAGATGAGCTGCTCCCGCCACTGCAACAGGGGATCCAACGGCACCGCGCCGAACAGCGTGGTGCGCCCGACGCCGCGCCGTCGGGCCAGTTCCGACAGCTCCGCGTCGCACTTGCGCAGGAAGGCCTGCTGCGCAAGGTCGAGGTGGCCGACCTCGGGGCCACGTGAATCGATCACCGCCGTGCGGACGAAGCGCAGGGACTCCCGCAGCTGCTCCGGCTCGTGGCCGTACTCCTTGCCCATGGCCACGATCCCGCCGGCCTCGAAGGCCAGATCCGCGGCAGCGGTGACGTGCTGGGGGGTCCACCGGTGGAAGACCAACCAGCGCGCCGTCACCTTGCGCAGGGTCGCGATGGCGGTGGCGGCCAGCGCGATCTGGCTGGCGTACGACCGGCCGGCGCTGAGGTCCACCAGGGTCAGGTCGAACTCCTCCTCCAGGCGGAGGAAGAGCTCGGCGCAGCGCTTGGCGATGTCGTTGGTGAAACCGAACTCGCTGCCGTTGCGCTGCCCGGGCAGGAGCACCAGCGGACCGGACCCGATGGGCCGCTGGCGCAGGCTGGCCCGCTCCGAGGTGCCCCACACGTCCAGTTGCTCGGGGGACGGGATCTCGCCGCGCAGGTATCGGTGCAGGCCGCCGCCGTTGGGCCCGGTGCCCTCCACGCCGTTGACGGCCTGCGGGATCTGGAACGTGATGCCCGCCGTCGGCGAACCGAAGTCGTAGTCGAGGTAGCAGGTGGGGCGGCCGGACAACGCGCTGCGGTAGGCGATGTTCGCCGCGGTCACCGAGCGCCCGGTGCCGCCCTTGTGGGACGTGACGAAGACCAGCATTCAGATCCCCTCGCTGGCCTTCTGCTGCCCGGTGGCGATGTCGTTGAGCAGCAGCAGGAGGTTGTTCGCCAGGGCGGCGGCGGTGCCGGGGCGTTCGTCGACGAGCAGCTGTGCCCGGCGCAGGCTGGCCCGGATGCTGCGCATGCTGCGCTGCATCGCGTCACCGGCGAAGGTGCCGCGCATCAACTCCCGGTCGAACAGGTATTCCGCCTCGTCGATGAGATCCTGCGCGTAGGAGGCGAGCCGACCGGCCCGCGGGAACGGCCGCTCCCAGAGCAGCTGACCGGCGGTGACCAGCGCCTCCACCACCCGCTGGGTGAGATACCAGGAGGGTGCGTCCGGCTTGGGCGCCAGCCCGGGGAAGGCGCCGCCGGCGTGATCCCACAGCCCTCGGTGCTGACCGTCGGGGATACGCCGCAGCAGCAGGTGGTCCCACACCTCGTCGGCCAGCTCCAGCAGTTCGCTGCGCTGCCGGGCGTTGCTGAGCAGACCGGCGACGGTGGCGGCCCGCTGGAGCAGCACGGTGGAGTACTCGTTGACGTTCCACGTCATGATCGGCTTCGACGTGTCGTCGTTCAGGGTCACCCGCTTGCCCGGTGCGTGCAGGAGCAGCGCCGGCTCGTCGAGCGAGGCACGCCGGGTGATCCGTGCCCGCTGCGCCAGCTCCACCAGCACCGCCGCGATCCTGCCGAACTCCTCGTCGGCGCCGCGTCCGCCGGCGACCAGGCCCTTCACGGCCAGGGACGTGGCCTGGAGGGTGTAGTAGTCGGTCCGGTCGCCGTCGGTCGTCCGCCAGGGAATGTCCTCGATGGGCCACCGCCGTCGGTTGTCGAACGTCGCCACCGTCGCCCAGTAGGTCCGGGTCAGTTCCCAGCGCAGCTGCAGTGCCCGGGACAGCCGCTGCTGCTCCTCGTTGAGCAACCCGAGCAGCCGGGTGCGTTCGGAGTTGAGGTCCTCGATGGCGTCCATCGCGATGACCGTGAAGTAGAGGTAGGGGGCGTTCTCCGCCGAGCCCTCACGTTGCAGGCCGGTCGGTTCGGTGGTCGGGACATCCTCGGCCCCGGAGATGATCCCCCACGACCAGCCGCACTCGAACAGCATCTCGCTGCTGTCCAGGTCCTCGGTCACCCGGCCAGACCCGATGACGACGCTGCGCAGGCTGGCCATGGTGTCCCGCAACTGTTCGCGCAGCGCGGCCACCACCTCGCGGCGCGGCAGCTCGTCCTGGTTGATCATGTCGCACAGCCGTTGGCCGTACTCGTCGGTGGAGGTGAAGACGAAGGTGCTGAAGCTGCGGAGCAGGCCGACCATGGCGGCGGTGAGCCGCACGCTGGCCATCGCGTCGAGGGCGTCCAGCTGCGCCAGCAGGTCGGGCCGCTTCGTGGTGCCGCGGTAGACCTTGACGAAACCGATCGTCGCCAGGGTGAGCGTGACGGACACCGCGAACGAGTCGACGATGTCCAGCGAGCGTTGCTCCTCGGTGAGCTCCGGGCCGTCGTCGAGCGGGGTCAGGTAGCTTCCGCCGCTGAAGATCGGGGTGCCGGTCTCGTCGGTGTACCGGGTGAAGTAGTCGCTGATCACACTGATCATCCGGCGGGGGATCTCGATGGCGCTGCCGAGCGGGCTGAGCGCCTCGATCACCTCGTCGTCGGCGCGATCGGGATCGTCGAGGGACAGCACGGGAACCCTGGCCGCGGGGAGCAGCAGGGTCAGCAGCTGCTCCGCGTCGCTGATCGAGTTGCTGCCACTTCGGCCTCCCCAGTGCCATTCACCGTTCTGCCAGCAACTACGCACCGTGGCACGCCAGATGTCGAGGATTTCCTGGCGTGGCTGTATCCGCACGATTCACCGCCGTCTGCTGTGGTCGTCGAGTCAAAACCGCTGGTGGTGCCATTAACACGATGATCTACGGTGCTCCACAATGACGTGCACCAACATGGTAGCGGGCCAGTCGAGTGCCTCTCGAACAGCTTCGATGGCGCGTGTCGGCGACGCGACCGTCAGCCGTGACGTGAATCCGCGTACCGACGTACCGAACGAATCTCACGGTAAACGCCCTCCCGCGATCGAGCATCGGCGCACGTCACGGCTCCGGCCTGTGCGTACTCGCCGAGACAGTGGTGGGCGCGGCCGAGGCTGTCCCACGCTCCCGCCTCGGCGTGCCCGTCGCCGATCTCCTGGTTGAACACGACGGCCTGCGCGCAGAACATGTGCGCTTCCCGGTGATCGCCGAGCACGGAGTGCAATCACCCGAGGTCGTTCAACGCCGTCGCCTGCCCGGGGCGGTGGTTGATCTCCTGGTAGAGCCGTAGTGCCTGCTGGTTGCGGGTCCAGGGCCTGCGCCCAGTCGCCCCGCTGGTGGCGGATCCAGCCCAGGCCGCAGGCGATGTCGAGGCGACGGCGCAGCTCGTCGAACTGGTGGAGTGCGTCGGCCCGGCGGCCGGAGTGACCCAGCGCGAGCATGAGCTGACCGACCAGACGCTCGTCGAACGGCTGCTGCTCGACGCAGGTCGTCAGGTGGGGCACGAGTTCCGCGTGCTGACCGTGGCGCAGCGCCGGATCGATGCGGTCCCGATCGGCCGCAATCCGGTCCCGCTGCGACGTCTCCCGCAGGCCGGCCGCCCACGGCGTGTCGATATGGGCCAGAGGGGTGCCGCGCCAGAGCCGCAGCGACTCCTCGAAGAGCCGCAGCGCCTGCTCGGAGTCGGATGTCCTGCGGGCCAGGGCTGTGAGTCGGGTGAACCGGTGCAGGTCCACGGGGTCGGGGGCGACGGCCAACAGACAGCCGCCGGCCTGGCGATTGATCAGCACCTCCGCGCTGGGCGCGAGGCAGCCCCGCAACCGCGACAGACAGCTGTAGAGCGTGGCGAGCGGCCGGGACGGACGGCGCTCGCCCCACGCCCGGTCCATCAGGTGCTCGACCGGGACGGTCCGGTTCGCGTCGACGGGCAGGGGGGCCAGGACGGACTGCTGCCGGATGTGCCCCACGTCGACCGGCTGGTCATCGATGTACGCCCGAAAGTCGCCGAGCAGGCCGAATTCCACCGCCACCCGTGCCGCTCCTGTTCCGGCCCTGCCTCGCAGAGCCCCGTCGACGAAGGCGTTCAAGCCTCGCCCACAAATTGTCCAAGATGGACGCGGTACGGCGCTGACCCCTGTCCACGGATCGGGAATCGGCCGGCCCAAGGTTTGCCCCACGTGTGCGCGAGCATGCCGCGGCACCTTGGTCGCAGGGCCCGACGGGCCCTCCCGTCCGGCCCGAGCCGATCGTTTCCGTGCAGGAGGTGAACCGAAGTGTCGAAGCCGCAGAGCACTCTCGCCACGCTCCGCACCCCGAAGTCGGGCCAGCCGATGGAGGCGGTGGGGTGTGGCATCTGCTGGGCCAGCGGTCGGGCGCCGTTCGTGGCAGGTCTGCGTGGGCCCGCCGCCGTACTCGCGGGCCCTCTGACCGGCAGACCGGGCCGATCGGCCGACGCAGTCCAGGCTGCCCGGTCGGTCGGCCCCGGGAACCCCCGCATCCGTCCGCCGCCCGTCGGCGACTGCCGGATACCGAGGTGAACCGATGACATCGGCCGTCGCGGCGGAGGCAGTGGCACGCCGGCCGTTCCCGAAGCACCCCAGCCCGACTGGGGAATCCGTCTGCAACCGGTCGGCGGCCTGCTCGTTGACCGCCGCAGCGGGGTGCGCCCACCGCGCGTCCTTCGGTGGGTCAGCCGTCGCTCCAGCGTCGCGCGCGGCCGCGCGTACGGCCGGTGGCCAGCAGCATGCCCACGTATCCGTCGCGCAGTGGCGGCGTCAGGCGCACCTCGTGGACGTTGAGCTCGTACGCGCCGGCCGTGATGCCGGCCACCACCTCGGCGCGTTGCAGGGCGACGGCGGGGAACGTGCGCGGGCCGACGCTGTAGCCGTGGGAGCCGAGCATGACCGCCACGGCGAAGGGTGAGTGGGGCCGCAGGGCGTCGAGGAACCGGCCGATCGCCTGCTCGGCCTCGATTCGGTCCGCCGATATGGAGCAGGCCACGAAGAACATGGTGCCCGCGTCCCAGGCGTGCCTCGGCACGTCGAAGACGCTGGCCCGCAGCACTCGGCCCACCCGCGCCAGGCGGCCGCGCGGGTCGGTCAGCGCCGCGTACGTCGGGTGTTCCGCGCACACCTGCCAGTACGGGTCCCACAGCTCGTCGTAGCCGGCGACCTGCGTGCGCAGCCAGTTCACGTTCGACGTCGACCAGTCGCACAGGTCGACCCTGCGAGCGAACGGCAGGAGCGACAGCGCCGGGTAGAGGTTGGCTCCCGACCCCACGTCGACACAGTCGGCGTCGGCGAGCTCCGCATCGGCGAAGAAGTCCCTGGTGCGACGGAGGATCTCCCGATCGTCGTCACGCAGGACGGCGTAGTTGTGTCGCACGTACGCCTGGGGGTCGAAGCGGTCCCACTCGACGTCGGCGTTCGACGGCAGCGAAGGTCGGATCGGCGGGGGTGGCGCCGGCGACTCGCATCCGCCGCCGGCCGGGGTCGACGCCATGGACGGACCTCCATCGATGTCGGCGGATCACATCGGTCGTCGTTGCTGCGCGCCTCGTCTCGCTGCCCATTGTGCATCGAAGGTGGTGTAAATCCGCAAGCAGCGGCACTTCCACCGACTCCGGCGAATGACGACCGGACGGTGTCCACTCTGACCTGCCCAGTTCACCCGGCTGGGGCGTGTGCCTGACCCGCTCTGACGGACATCCGATATCGCGCCGGCTTGCCGGGCGGGCCCGCCCGTCCTGTCCTCGGGCACGCTCGCGAACGCGACGGTCGGCGGCCGCCCCCTGTGGACCCTGCGCCTGCTACGGGCGGCTGCTGTCGGCGGTCAGCGAGTCGAGTACGCCGGTGACGTCGAGGACCCGGTGGACCTGAGGGCTGGGGTTGACCACGGCGAGGCGACGACCGGCTCTGGCCGCGGTGTTGCGCGCGACGACCAACGCGCTGATGACGCTCGAGTCGATGAACGACACCTCGGCGGTGTCGACCTGGACGACGTCGGCGGCGCGGACTGCCGCGTGGAGCAGGTTCTGCAACCGCGCGGCGCCCTGCATGTCGATCTCACCGGACAGCACGACCGTCTTCCGGTTGCCGTTGGCGTGGATCTGGTGCTGCCAGGTCGGCTCCGGGTTCATTCCTGACTCGCCTTCCTCGTGGACTCGTCGACCCTACCCGCAGCCCTTCGGCCACGGCGAGCCCTTACGGCGGGCCTGTCGGCCGGGAGGTCGGGCCCGCGCTCACGGTGGCGGTGATCCCGTCCGGTCCGCGGGTCAGAGTCAGCGCGCCGGTCAGCTGGCGGGCCAGCCAGAGGCCGCGCCCGCCCGGCACGTCCGGCGGTGGCAGCTCCACGGGAGGGTCCGCCCCGCTCGCGCCGTGGTCGCTGACGGCGCAGAAAAGCCTGTCGCCCGCCTGGCGGAGTTCCAGGTACCCCGACCCGCCGCCGTGGCGTATCGCATTGGTCGACAGTTCGTAGACCGCCAGCACGAAATCGTCGCCGTCGTCGCCGGACAGACCCGCTACGGCGACGCGCGCGGCCAGGAGGTGTCGCAGCGCGGTCACCGTAGCGGCCGTGAAGTGCTGCGACAGCAACACGACCGGCCGGACGAGATCGAGGCTCGCCTCGTCCCCGTCACCGAACTGTCCGCCGTCCATGGCCGGCACGCTACCCGTCCCCGGTGAGCACGCGACCGTTGCCCGATGACAAGTATCAGCAGGTCACGCCCCATGGAGCCGGCGTTGAGGTCCTTCTGCGGCGACGCTGACGCGCTCGCAGTGGCGCGTGGCAGCCGTCCGGAAGCACCGCCGTCGTCCCGGTAGCTAGATGACCGGCGAATCCGCACGTCGGGCAGTCGTAGACCGTGCCGCCTGTCGTCCGAAGCCGGTTTCCCAGGTGGGCGCCTCCGGCCGCCCGTCGCGAGCCGGATGGTCGACCCCTCACCGTCCGTCGCGCCGCGCGGAGCGACGATCGACGGGGATCTTCGCCTCACGGCGCTGGCCGAGCGGACGAACGAATGGTGCGCTGTCGGCGTGACCGGTCCGGAACGTGGCTGACTGGCCGGTGCTGGGCGTTGGCCCTGTTCAGCACACTTTCAGCCGTGACGTACGAGCCTCCCCAGGACCCGTGGCGCGGGCAGGGCAGGCCTCCGCCTCTTCCCCCCGCCTACGTGCCGCCGCCTGGCGGCGGCACGACCCCGCCGCCGTACCCGACCGCGCAGTTCCCGGCGGCACCGGGAGGTTGGGGCCCTCAGCCGCCACCGAGGCGGCGCAACACCGCGAAGGTCGTACTGATCAGCGCCGTCACGCTCGTGCTGCTGTGCTGCGGAGGGGCCGTCATCTCGGCGATAGTCGCTACCCCGCCGGAGCCGCAGGGCCGGAAGCAGCCCGGCGCCGAGGCCGTCCCGACCGTGGCGGCTTCCGAGGACGCCGCCCCGTCCGTCACCGAGCAGTCCCCCACCCAGCCGGCCGCCACCCCCACCGAGGCGGCGGGACCGACGGTGTCCGCCTCGCCGACGGTACGCACCAGCACGGTCACCGAGACGCAGCGGATCGCCTACCGGACCAGGACGGTCAGCGACTCCTCCCTGCCGAAGGGCACGAAAAAGGTGACCACCCGGGGCGTCGCCGGCGTCAAGACCCTCACCTACCAGGTCACCGTCACCGACGGCGTGCAGACGGCGAAGAAGCTGATCAGGTCGGAGGTGACCAGGGCACCGGTCACGCAGGTGGTCAGGGTGGGCACCGGGGAGACCCGGCGATGCGACCCGAACTACAGCGGGGCGTGCGTACCGGTCGCCAGTGACGTCGACTGCGCCGGCGGCAGCGGCAACGGACCCGCCTACGTCGAGGGACCGGTGCGGGTGGTGGGTCGCGACATCTACGACCTCGACCGGAACGGCGACGGGATCGGCTGCGACGAGTGAGGTCGGGTCCACAGTCACACGACGCCAACCCGGGGTAGCGGCGGGAATTCGGCCCCCGGCCCGGAATGCGGGTTGACGGCCTGTCCGGCCAGCCCGACCCCGAGCAGGTGTGCGAGGATCTTCGGCATGGCAGACACGGCGGCGGCGCTTGCTGAGCTCCGCACCGCGATCGACCAGTTGGACGATGAGATCGTTCGATTGCTTGCGCGGCGCGAGAGTCTGGTCCGCCGTGCCGCGCCCCTCAAGACCGACCTGGGGGCTGTCCGCGCGCCGGAACGGGTCGGCCAGGTGATCGCCCGGGTCCGCGCTTCGGCCGCCGAGGCGGGCGGGACCCCCGACGTCATGGAGCGGATCTACCGCGGCGTCATCCAGACGTTCATCGAGATGGAGACCGACGAGCACCGCCGAAGCGCGGGAGCCTGAGCTACACACCCGCGCCCACGTCACGACACGCCAGTAACCCAGCGGTAACGGTCCGCTGAATCCCGACGGGCCGGCCGGGTTCCGGTGCCGGCGCTCGCCGACGCGGTGCGCCGGCTCGCCGGGGCGGGCTCCCTGTCTGTGACGCGCAGGCCCCGCCGCTTCGGCTTGATGCGGCCGATCGTCCACCTGGCCAGGTGATCCACGACGCCGGCAACGCCTCGACCGCCAACAGCGCCACCGGAACCTTCGGGAGAGTTTCGGGCGACGGCGTCAACCGGATCCTGCTTCGGCGCCGATAAGAGGGTGTGCCGGAGAGAGGAGCCCACTTGTCGGCAGAAGAGGACGAGGAGTATGTCGAGTACGTCACGGTGGCGCTGAGCAGGCTGCGGCGTTCCGCGTACCTGCTCTGCGGCGACGCGCATCGCGCCGACGACATCGTGCAGTCCGCCCTGGTCACGGTCTACCTGCAGTGGTCGAAAATAAGGCGGGTCGAGAACCTCGACGGGTACGTGCACCGCATTCTGGTGCGTCGCTACCTCGACGAGGCCCGCCGGTCCTGGGCGAAGGTGCTGTTGTCGTGGCGGATGCCCGAGATGCCGTCCCGGACGGGACCGAGCGTGGAGGACGCCAGCGCTGTGCGCTCGGCTCTCGCGGTGTTGAGTCGAGGCCAGCGCAGTGTGCTGGTCCTGCGGTTCTTCTGCGACATGTCGGTGCAGGAGACCGCGACGGTGCTGGGCTGCTCCACCGGCAGCGTCAAGAGCCAGACATCACGTGCGCTGACCACAATGCGTCGCCTCCTGGGTGAGCAGTGGCCTGGCGTTGACCAGAGGCGTCTTGAGGAAGCGAGGAGGGTGTAATGCATGGACAGGAAGGTCGCGATGCCGAGGCCGTCCGTGTTCTTTTGTCCGAGATAGCGCCTCCGTCGAGCCGAGTTACGGTGGCCGGACTGCTTGCCGAGGGCCGGCGGGCACGTCGCCGGCGCCGGTCGGCGGCCGCGGTCACCGGGGTTCTCGTGCTCAGCTTCGCCGCTGTTGGCGGGGTGAGCGCGTTCGACCGCAGCTCGGACGACGGCGGCGGTCAGGTCCTGAGCTCCGGCGCAGCGGGCACCGCAGATCCTTCAACCCCCTGCACCGTGACGGAATTGGAGCTACCCGCGAAGGCGACGACCGGCGAGGTCAACGCCGGCTCACCCAGCGGTCGCTTCCTGGCCGGGTTCTCCTCGGTCGGGAACGCGCTGGCCACGCCGGTCCGCTGGGACGGCACGCGGGCCGAACCCATCAAGGTCAACGGGCCCGCCGAGGCCAAGGACGTCAACGACAGCGGAGTCACGGTGGGCAGCGGCCAGGGCGCGAACGGCCGGTCGGTCGCCTGGGCGTTCGTCGACGGTACGGTGATCACACTGCCGATCCCGAAGGGCTACACCGGCGCGGAAGCAAACGCTATCAATGCCCACGGAGACGTGGCCGGGGTGCTGTTCGCGGGTGACCGAATGGCAGCGGCCGTCTGGCGCGGCACCAGCGCGAACGCCCGAGTGGACATCCTGCCGGCAGCGAGCGGGGCGACGGCGTTCGGCATTTCGGACAGTGGGGTCGTGGTCGGTTCGCTCGACGACGGCAAGGACAGCTTCGCCCACCTGTGGAACGCGCAGGGACAGGGCAGCCGCCTGACCGCCCCGGCCGGCTTCGGAGGTTCGGGCCTGCTCGGCGTCCGGGGCGAGTGGGCGTACGGCGTGCTCAGCCGACCGGACGAGCGGTCCGGCTCGGTCCCATCGAGCACGACCCAGCGCGCCGGTGACGCGACCTCGCCGTCGCCGGAACTCCCGACCGCGGTCAACCCGAACGTCTCAGTGGTGTGGGACCTGCGGAACGGCCAGGCCAGCATCGTGTCGGACGGCGCGGTCAAGGCCGTCAACCCCGGCGGCGAGACGGTGGTCAACCACGAGGACCGGACCGCCTCGCTGCGCTCCCCCGACGGCGCGCTCCGCAAGCTGCCCAGTCTCCCCGATCAAGACAACGCCCATGCCACCGCGCTCAGTGACGCCGGCACCCAGGCCGCCGGTACGAGCGGACAGAAGCCGGTCCGGTGGCAATGCATGAAAGGTGGAAAATGATGCGGTCCCATTGGCAGTTCGCCGCACGGGTGGGCCTCGCCTTGGCCGTCCTGACTAGTGCCCAGGTCACGGTCGGTCAGGCCGCTGCGGGCACCACCGGTGCTGCCCCTTCTCGGGCCAAGCCCGCGCCGGTGCAGCCGGCTCGGACGGTCACCCTGCTCACCGGCGACCGGATCACCGTCCACGGTGCCGACGCCGCCCGCTATTCGATAACCCGAGGTAAGGGGCGGGAGCACGTCACATTCGCCGCCACCAGGGCCGCCGGGCACCTGCGGGTGGTGCCAAGCGACGCGGTCGGTGCGCTGCGTGACGGACTGCTGGACAGCAGGCTGTTCGATGTGACGACACTGCTCCACAGCGGCTACGACGACCGGGCCGCCGAGCTGCCACTGATCGTCACGTACGCCGACGACGCCGCCGGGCGAACCGCGCGGGCCGGCGCGGCCACAGCCGGGGCCCGAGTCATGCGTGCCTTGCCGGGCAAGGGCAACTTCGCGGTCCGCGCCGCACGGAGCGACGCCGGACAGTTCTGGCGGAGCCTGACCGGCGGGCCGCGGGCAGCCGCCCCGACCAGCGGCGTACGCAAGGTGTGGCTTGACGGCCTGCGCAAGCCGGCGCTGGCCACCAGCGTGCCGCAGATCGGTGCCCCGGCCGCCTGGCAGGCCGGCTACACCGGTAAGGGTGTGACGGTGGCGGTCCTGGACAGCGGCGTCGACAGCGACCATCCGGACCTGGCTGGTCGGATCGCGGCCTCGCAGAACTTCACCGAGGGCGTTGAGGACGACCGGGACCTGTCCGGACACGGCACGCACGTCGCGTCCACGGTGGCCGGCAGCGGGGCCGCTTCCGACGGCCGCAACCGGGGGGTGGCACCGGACGCCAATCTGGTCAGCGGCAAGGTCTGCGTCGTCCTTGGTTGCGCCGAGTCGTGGATCATGGCCGGGATGCAGTGGGCGGTCACCGAGCAGCACGCGAAGATCGTCAACCTGAGCATCGGCGGACCGGACGGCCCAGAAACGGATCCGTTGGAGCAGGCGGTGACCGACCTGAGCGCCCGGTACGGCGCCCTGTTCGTGGTGGCCGCCGGCAACGCGGGACCCGCGCAGTCGATCGGTTCACCGGCCAGCGCGCCCGCCGCGCTGGCCGTCGGCGCGGTGAGCCGTGACGACGTTCTCGCCGATTTCTCCAGCCGGGGACCGGCCACCGGCGACGCCGCGGCGAAGCCCGAGGTGACCGCGCCCGGGGTCGACATCACCGCGGCCCGCAGCTCGGACGGTAACGTCGGTACGCCCGGCGACGCGTACGTGACGCTCTCCGGCACGTCGATGGCGGCCCCACACGCGGCCGGGGCGGCGGCGCTGCTGGCCCAGCAGCATCCGGACTGGTCCGGCGAGCGGCTCAAGGCGACGCTGATGGCTGCGGCGAAACGGGTCCCCGACGCCGGGGTTTTCGGGCAGGGTGCCGGCCGGGTGGACGTCGGTCGGGCGACCACGCAGTCGATCACGGCAAGTCCACCGAGCGTGGCGTTCGGGTTGCACCAGTGGCCACACACGGACGACGAGCCGGTGACCAGGACCGTCACGTACCGCAACAGCGGCAACGAACCGATCGAGCTGACGCTGACCGCCCAGGCCACCGGTCCCACCAACCAGCCGGCCCCGGTCGGGATGTTCACCCTGGCCGCCAACCGGCTCACCGTGCCGGCCGGCGGCACCGCCCAGACCACGCTGACCGTCTCCACGCGGCTGGACGTGCCGGACGGCAACTACGGCGGCTACCTGGTCGCCACCGCCGGCGATCTGGTGGTGAACACGCCGCTGTCGGTCGGTAAGGAGATCGAGAGCTACGACATGACGCTGGTGCACACCAACCGGGACGGCAGCCCGGCCACCGACGTGATGCCGATGCTCTACCGCACCGACGGGACGACCGAAGAGATTCCGGTGCCGGCCAGTGGCAGGTTGCGGCTACCTCGGGGGACGTACATGGTCGGCACCTGGATCTACGGGCCCGACGGCGACTTCACCCACCTGGTGCAGCCCCGACTGGAGCTGACCCGGAACCAGACCGTCAGCCTCGACGCCCGGCTGGCTGAACCGCTCAAGGTGACCGTGCCGAACGCCACGGCCAGCTCACTTGTCGCGGAACTGATCGTGGGCGTTGCGACCGAGGATGGGGCCGGCATCGCCAGCCTCACCCACGGCCACTCGTTCGACCAGATCTACAGCGCGCAGCTCGGGCCGGCCGGCCCGCAGGACGGTGTGTGGGCGAAGGTCGGTAGCCAGTGGGCCCGGGGCGGCGACGCCGGCCCGACCGACAGCCCGTACGCCTATCGGCTCGCCTGGTATGTGCGGGGCAGCGTGCCCACGGGATTTGTCCGTAACGTACGTCCCGAGGAACTGGCCACGGTGTACGCCTCGTACGCCAGCTCCACCCCGGGGCTGCGCGGCCGCTTCCACGCGATCGCCGCGGCCGAGGGTCTGCCCAGCGGTGGCTTTCTTGCCGACGTCGATTTCGCGCTGCCCCTGACCCGAACCGAGTACTACAACGTCGACGCCGGGGTGACGTGGGAGAACGGCTTCCTCGAGCACAGCGCGGACAATCAGCACTTTGTGACCTCGCTGTGGGGCGTGGGCCGCTACCAGCCGGGCCGCGTCTACCGGGAGAGCTGGAACCGGGGCGTGTTCGGCCCGGCCTTCTTCGAGCTCGACATCCCGGACGGCGAGCCGAAGGGGGTCGCCCGGACGGACAACACGATTCACGCCTACCTCGCGCTGTACTCGGACGTGGTCGGCCGGTTCGCGGCTTCGCAGGACGCCGAATACACCTCCTCGCTCTACCGCAACGGGAGTCTGCTCGGCACTGCGGACGGGTGGGAGAGCACGTTCGAGGTGCCCGCCGACCCGGCCGGCTACCGGCTCCGGCTCGACGCCCGACGCGACGCGCCGGCCAGCCTGGCCACCCGGACCAGCATCGAGTGGACGTTCCGGTCCGCCGCCGGTCCCGCCAGCAGCGCTGCGCTGCCGGTCTCGGTGGTGCGGTTCGCTCCACAGCTGGACAGGACCAACGCGGCGCTGGCCGGAGCCACCGTCAAGATCCCCGTAACGGTGTATCGCCAGCCGGGTGCACCCACCGGAACAGTCCGTGACCTCACCGTCGACGCCTCCTATGACGACGGGCGGACGTGGCAGCGGGTGGAGCTGAATCGGTCTGGTGCCGGCGGGATACTCACGGTGCGTCATCCAGCAACCGCCGGCTACGTTTCCCTGCGAGCCAGGAGCACCGACAGCGCGGGTAACACGGTGGATCAGACCATCATCCGGGCTTACCGGCTGACCGAAGGGTAGGCACCTCGTGGTCCACCCGGTCGGGGTTCCGACCGGGTGGACCCTCGACGCACCAGGTTTCGTTCCACTCCGCTGGCGCTGGCGCGGAGTCTCAGGACGGCTTCGGCGCCGGCGCTCCGCCCGGCTGTCGACGCGTTCGCCCGGCAAATCTGCTACCCGGCGGCCGGTGCGCAGTGATACACACCCGAGGTGCAAAACGCTCTGGCCGATCGCATCCCGCTCGACGGCCTGGAGACCACCAGCGACACCGCGCCGATGGAGCAGCTCGCAGACTGGGACCCGAACGCGTAAGACGCGCACTCGTGGCGCGCCTGGCGGTGGTGCGGGCGCCGGGCTGAGCAGGCGGGGACGCCCCCGCCCACCGAGGGCCCAGGCAGGCCGGGCTGATCCAACTGCTGGCCCTCCTGCTCGGTCAGCCTCCTGATCTTGACCGGCTCCGCCACCGCGCCCCCGAACCGTCGGATGCGCGTCTCATCCAACCGGTTCCGGCCCCGCCGCCGCCAACCCGGTAGACGTTTCCGGTCGAAGCACCATCTGGCCGAGGTCCGATGGCACGTGGTCACAGGGCGGGTGACTCCGAGACGGGCAGGGTGCTCCGGGGTGATCGACTCGGAGGAAGAGCCGGGCATTGGTGCAGCGTCTCGCCCAGGCCGACGGCGGCCAGTGGCGTGAGCAGACGAGTAAGGCAGCTACGAGGCCGCCGAGCTGAGGCCGGCCAGCAGCCGGCGATGTCGGGTCTCAGGACCTGCGTGACAGATCAGTCTCGGGACGTGTGCGGCCCTTCCGGCGAGACCATCCACCTCCTGTCGTGGGCTCTTCCGGCACGCCGCTAAACCCGGGGACGAAGCAGGTAGAGCCAGAAGAAACCCGACACCGCGACCGAGGCCACGCCGAGGACGGCTGCGGCTGGGACGGCGTGGGTGCCGGCGTACCCCGCACCTGCCGCGACAACGCCGCCGACGCCCATCGCGATGGACACCTGGGGCCGTGTGAGCATCAGCGGTGCGTTACGGGCCGACCTCGCGACCAGGAGGCTGACGAAGCCGACGGCCGCGCAGACAAGACCAGGCCATATGATCCAGCCAGCGTCGCTCGACGCCTCGTCAACGGCGAACCAGCGCACCAGCAGCGCGACCGCGGCCGGGATGGCCGCAAGCCATACCGCGACGGCCATGCTGTTGCGGCGGATCCTTCGGTACTGCTCGGCGAGGTACCGCGCAGGGGCGCTGCTCGAATTCACGGCGAGCGCTCGCCGGACCAGGTCCTTGAACCGGGCCACGTCGCGATCGACGTGGAGGACGTTCACGGCGAGCAGGGCCAGAGCTTCATGATCATCGGGTGCGAGCTCCACCGCTCGCTTCGCGTCGGAGTACGACGCCCGATTCCTGCCGAGCAGGGACTGAGCCAGCGCCCGGTGGCGGTGCGCCGCCACATCCTCGGGGCTGACCTCGATTGCCCGGCCGGCCGCATCGACCGCAGCGGCATGGTCGCCGACCCCGATCAACGCCCCGGCGAGGCGGCGCCACGCGACGGGGTCCTCCGGATGCGTCGTCAGATACGCGTACAGCAGCGAAATGGCGGGCTCATACCGCTTGGCCCGAACCAGTTCACGCGCACGTGCGACGGCGTCGTCGACGTTTTCGGACTGCGACTCCATGCGACTGCTCCTCGTCCCCACATGATCAGCGGGCAACGAAGTATCACCCACGGCCGCGACCGCGATGAGGACGGGAGTGTCACGCAGGTCCTGATACCGATGGCTCACACCCGCGCCCGGTGCGCCGCGCATCAGGTCGCCCTGGCGTTCCTGCCGAAGTGGCGCACCGCCGCCGAACTCGGCCTCGATCAGGCCCCGCGTCTCGACGTCAGACGGCGACTGGCGGCGGATGGGGAAGCGGATGGGCGCCTTCCGGGCGTAGGCCGTCGAAGATGATGGCGAGGTATCGCCGCCAGAGGTCGGGCGGGGCGTCTGGCGCGTAGCTGGTGACGTAGTTGGGTGCGCACATCAGCAGGATGACGTCGGCGCCGGTGACGTCGGTTCGTAGGGCGCCGTGCTCACGAGCCCGATCGACAAGCTCGTGCACTGTCCGGTACATCCGCTCGCGGGCCCTGATCACGTCCGCGTTCAGCTCGCCGGCAGCGTGCAGGAACGACAGGTCGCGTTGCTGTCGCTGATGCGCGGCGACGGTGAGGAACTCCAGCAGCGCGGCACCGGGGTCCGCCGCGTCGAGCAGCTGTTCGCCCACCGCGTTGAGCTCGTCGATCCGGTCGAGGATGATCGCGGCGAGCAGGTCGTCCTTCGTGGCGAAGTGACGGAACAGGGTGCCCTTGCCGAGGCCGGCGCGGCGGGCGATGTCGGCGACCGAGGCGTCCAGGCCGCGCTCCGCGAATTCGTCGGCGGCGGCTGCCAGTAGCAGCCGCCGGTTGCGGGCGGCGTCGGCGCGCAACGGGCGGGTGGTGGTCACGTCGCCACCCTAACAAGTTGACCGCACGGTCCGCTTATTGCTAGCTTCGGGATCGGCAACATGACCGCTCGGTCCGTTTATGGAGGAAGCGCATGAAGGCAGTCGTCGTGACCGGCTACGGGCCGCCCGAGGAATACACCGTGGGGGATGTGCCGGTGCCCCGGCCCGGGCCGGGGCAGATCCAGGTCCGGATCGCCGCCGCATCGATCAACCCGGCGGACGTCCGGCTGCCCAGCGGTGATTTCCGTGATGTCGTGCCACTGGCCTTCCCGCACGTGCCGGGCAACGACTTCGCTGGCACGGTCAGCGAGGTCGGCGATGGCGTGACGGCCTATCAGGTCGGCGACGAGGTCTTCGGCCAGGCCGTGCCGCGGGCGCTGCGGGCGATGGCCGGCGCGACCCGGCCGTCGCTGAGCACCGGCTCGCTGGCCGAGTACGCGGTCTTCGAGGCCGACACCCCGTTCCTGGCGCACCGGCCGGCCGGCCTCGACATCGAGCAGGCCGCCGCGCTGCCCACCGTCGGCCTGACCGCACGGGCACTGATGGCCGTCGCCGGGGTGCAACCCGGCGAAACCGTCCTGGTCGTCGGCGCGACCGGCGGCGTCGGAACCGCGGTCATCCCGCTGCTCGCCGCCGCGAAGGCGCGGGTGATCGCCACCGCGACCGCCGCCGACGCTGCCGCCCTCCGCGCTCTCGGCGCCGACAAGACCATCGGGTACGCGGAATCGGAATACCCCTCCGACGTCGACGTCGCGCTCAACCTGACCCTGCCGAGTGACCACCTTGCCGGAGTCGCAGGCGCCATCCGCTCGGGCGGACGCCTCCTCACGATCACCTACCCGGTACCGCAGCAGGACTGGATCGGCCGCGACGACGTCGGCCTGCATTTCGTGCTGGACATGGACGGCGCCTTCGGCGGGATGCGCGAGGTCGGCGAGCTGGCGGTCAGTGGCGGACTACCGGCCACGGTCGGACGCCGCTACACCCTCGACCAGGGCGCTCAGGCATGCGTCGACTTCGTCCGCCGGCACACGACCGGGAAACTCGTCGTCACGATGTGAGACACACTGCTATCGAGGCCGCTTGACGGTCAGCCGCGCTTCATGATGCGGCCGACGGCGGCCATCATCTCGGTGGCCATCTCGTCGGCGCGGCCTTCCGCCGCACCTTCGTGCATGCAGTGCCGGGCGTGGCCGTCGAGCAGCCCGAGGGCGACCTTGTCCAGGGCGGCCTGGATGGCGGAGATCTGGGTGAGCACATCGATGCAGTAGCGGTCGTCGTCGACCATCTTCTCGATGCCGCGGACCTGTCCCTCGACGCGGCGCAGTCGCGCGAGCAGTTGGTCCTTGCTGGCGGTGTAGCCCCGGGTCGGGGTCGGCGCGGGTGGGGTCATCCGTCAACTATAGCCAACCCCCGGGGGGTATTGCAGCCAGTCTCACCGTCGGCGAGACGGCGGTCGTCGGGTCGGTATCCAGGTCGACGCCGCGCTGCCGACAGAGGGCGGGAGCGCGGCACCGACCCGGGCCGGGCCATGGTCAGGCCCGAGCCGCCTCATACCCGGCTTCTTCCAGTGTCTCGACCACCCTGGCCTCGTCGATGCCACGGCTCGCCCGCAGCGTCGCGCGGCCGGCGGCCAGGTCCACCTCGACGGCGTCGACGCCATCGAGCTCGCTGAGCAGGTTCTTGACCTTGTTGGCGCAGCCGTTGCAGGTCATGCCGGTGACCTTGTACGTGGCTGTATTCACGATCACGCTCCCATTCATACGGGGCAGGGGTATAAGCGTCCCCGACCGTACGTCAAGGGCGCAGCTCTTCGCAACCTAGCAAATGAAGGGTTTTCCCTCTCACCACCACCTGCTGCCTGACAGGTCGTCCCATACCCCCTCCCCCTACATGTATATGCTGCCCCCTACCCAGAGGGGGTATGACGCATGGAGGTGCGAGGTGGAGAAGATAGTCGTGGTCGGGGCGTCGCTGGCCGGGCTGCGTGCCGTTCAGGCACTACGCAGGGAGGGCTTCGCGGGTGAGGTGACGCTGATCGGTGCGGAGCCGCACGACCCGTACAACCGGCCGCCGCTGTCCAAGAGCTTTCTGCGAGGCGACGACGATGCCGTCCTGCCCGGAGCAGAGGAGCTCGACGGGCGTTGGCTACGCGGCAGGACGGCGGTGCGCCTGGACACCGTCGACAAGATGGTGGCCGTGGATGACGGCACGGTGATGCCCTATGACGGCCTCGTCATCGCGACCGGAGCCCGGCCGCGGCGGCTGGCCGAGCACCCGGCCGGCGTGCACACGCTGCGGACGCTCGAAGACGCTCTCGCTCTGCGCACCGCCCTGGCCGAACGCCAGCAGCGGGTTGTGGTGGTTGGCGGCGGCTTCATTGGCGGCGAGTTCGCCTCGACCGCGCGGTCTCTCGGTCATGCGGTCACGGTCGTCGACAGCGCGCCGCTCCCCATGCTCGCCGCCCTGGGCGCCGATACCGCCCGCTGGCTGGGCGCTCATCACCGTCGCAACGGCGTGGAGTTGGTCTCTGGCGTGCGCGTCACCGGCTTTCACGGCACGTCGCAGCTCGCCGGCGTACGGCTTGCGGACGGAAAGGTGATTCCGGCGGACCTCGTGGTCGCCGGAATGGGCGTGGTGCCCAATACCGAATGGCTGGACGGCAGCGGCCTCACCGTCGACAACGGGGTGGTGTGCGAGCCGACTCTGCACGCCCGGGGCACGCACGACATCGTGGCCGCCGGGGACGTGGCCCGCTGGCCACACCGGTTGTTCGGCAACACCCTGGTCCGGGTCGAGCACTGGGCCAACGCCAACGATCAGGGTGCCGCGGCCGCGCTGAACCTGCTGGCCGGGCCAGAGCACGCCACGCCGTTCGCAGACGTGCCCTCGTTCGCGACGAACGTACACGGCGCACGGATTCAGATCGCCGGGCTGCCGCAGCTGGCCGAGGAGGCAAAGCTGGTCACCGGAACCTTCGAGGACGACCAGTTCTCGGTGGGCTTCACCGCCGACGGCCTGCTCGTCGGCGCGGTGGCGGTGAACTCGCCAAGAGACTTCGTCCGCCTCAAGCGGGGTGTGGCGGCGGGCAACCCACTGGAGCTGTGAGCTACGTGCACGGGTCGGGCCCGGGCGTGGTCCCGATCACGGAAACCCCGACTTGATACCCCTAGGGGGTATGGGTAACCTGTCGACATCGAGCGGCCGGCGGCTCCGGCCGTCGGGGCGCAATCGTCATCGACACCAATGGAAGGACGGTCGTCATGGAGACCAAGACCTACACCGTTATCGGCATGACGTGCTCGCACTGCGTCAACTCCGTCGGGTCGGAGATCGGCAAGATCCCGGGCGTCACGGAAGTGCAGGTGGATCTGACCAACGGCACCGCGACCGTCATCAGTGATCGGCCGCTTGACGACGCGGCCGTCGCCGCGGCGGTCGACGAGGCCGGCTACGAACTGGGAAGGTAGTCATGCGAACCTCGATGAAGCTGGGCGCGTACGCCCTGGGTCTGGCGGCGGTGTTCACGGCCGCCATGGGGGCCGGAGCTGTGGCCGGGACGGCCCCGGCCACGCCGGCGTCACACGACGACGCTCACGCCGACGGCAACGCTCACGCCGGGAAGCACAACGCTGCCGGGGAGGACGGCAGGGGTGGGCAGCTGCCGGCCGGCCTGCAGGTGACCCAGGATGGTTACCGGCTCGCGCCGGTGTCCACGACCCTGGCCACGGGCGCGCCGGAGCAGTTCCGCTTCCGAGTGCTGGGCGCGGACGGCGCCCCGGTCACCCGATACGTGACCAGCCACGACAAGGATCTGCACCTGATTCTGGTGCGCCGGGACCTGTCCGGCTTCCAGCACCTGCATCCGACGCTGGCTGCCGACGGCACCTGGTCGGTGCCGGTCGCGGTCGCCGCGCCCGGGCAGTACCGGGTATTCGCCGACTTCCAGCCCGAGGGGCACGCCGACGGGCTGACCCTCGGCGTGGACGTGCCGGCGCCCGGCGACTACCGCCCGGCGTCGCTGCCGACCCCGGCCCGAACCGCGACCGTTGACGGATACACCGTCACCCTCGACGGCGACCTCACACCAGGCGGGTCCTCGACGCTGACCCTGTCGGTCATCAAGGACGGGCGGCCGGTGACCGACCTGGAGCCGTACCTCGGCGCCTACGGGCACCTGGTGGCGCTGCGCGACGGTGATCTGGCGTACCTGCACGTGCACCCCGACGGCACCCCCGGCGACGGGCGTACGGCAGCCGGGCCACAGGTCACCTTCCACACGGAGGTCCCGTCCGCCGGCACCTACCGGTTGTTCCTGGACTTCCAGCACGCAGGGAAGGTCCGCACCGTCGCGTTCACCGCGGTGGCCGGACAGGCCATCCCGGCCGGAACCGCGTCGGGTGCCGCCACGCCGGCGCCCACCACGTCCGCCGGGCACGGCGCACCGGGCCACACCCACGGGTAAGGAGAGAATCGACATGACATCCGTCGGTAACCGCTTGCAGGTGGCGCCGAATCAGATCGAACTGTCGATCGGAGGAATGACCTGCGCCTCCTGCGCCTCTCGCATCGAGAAGAAGCTCAACCGCATGGACGGGGTCACGGCGACGGTCAACTACGCCACCGAAAAGGCGAGCGTGACCTTCCCCGACGGCCTGACGCCGGCCGATCTGATCTCGACCGTGGAGAAGACCGGCTACACCGCCCAGTTGCCAACGCCGCCCCAGCCGCCCGGCGAGGGGCCCGCCGAGACGGCACCTGCGGTCGATGAGTTGAGCGGGCTGCGGACCCGGCTGTGGGTGTCGCTGGCGCTGTCCGTGCCGGTGGTCGCGATGGCGATGGTGCCAGCGCTGCAGTTCACCAACTGGCAGTGGTTGTCCCTGACCCTCGCCGCACCTGTCGTGGTGTGGGGCGCGCTGCCGTTCCACAAGGCCGCATGGACGAACCTGCGCCACGGCGCGGCCACCATGGACACCCTGATCTCGATGGGCACCCTGGCGGCGTTCGCCTGGTCACTGTGGGCGCTGTTCTTCGGTACCGCCGGCACGCCGGGCATGACGCACCCGTTCAGCCTCGACATCGGCCCCAGCGACGGGGCGGGCAACATCTACCTGGAGGCCGCCGCCGGCGTAACGACCTTCATCCTCGCCGGCCGGTACTTCGAGGCCCGGTCCAAGCGCCGCGCCGGCGCGGCGCTACGGGCCCTGCTCGAGCTCGGGGCCAAGGACGTCGCGGTGCTTCGTGACGGGGTGGAGACCCGTGTTCCGGTCGCCGAGCTGACGGTGGGAGACCGGTTCGTCGTACGTCCAGGAGAGAAGATCGCCACCGACGGCGTGATCGAGGAGGGCGCCTCCGCGGTCGACGCCAGCATGCTGACCGGCGAGTCCGTCCCCGTCGAGGTCGGCCCCGGGGACGCGGTGGTCGGGGCGACGGTCAACGCCGGCGGCCGCCTGGTGGTACGGGCAACCCGGGTCGGCGCCGACACGCAGCTGGCCCAGATGGCCAAGCTGGTCGAGCAGGCGCAGACCGGCAAGGCGGCCGTCCAGCGCCTGGCGGACCGCATCTCCGGCGTGTTCGTGCCGATCGTGATCGCCCTCGCGGCGGGCACCCTGGGCTGGTGGATCGGCGCCGACGCCGGGCTGACCGCCGCGTTCACCGCCGCGGTCGCGGTCCTGATCATTGCCTGCCCGTGCGCCCTCGGCCTGGCCACCCCGACCGCCCTGCTGGTCGGCACCGGCCGAGGCGCCCAGCTCGGCATCCTGATCAAGGGGCCTGAGGTGCTGGAGTCGACGCGCAGGATCGACACGGTGGTGCTCGACAAGACTGGCACCGTCACCACCGGCCAGATGACCCTCGTCGACGCCATCGCCGTGGACGGGCAGGACAGCGACGAACTGGTACGCCTTGCCGGAGCCGTCGAGGCAGCATCAGAGCATCCGATCGCGCGGGCGATCGCCCGCGCCGCCGCCGACCAGCACGGCACGCTGCCACAGGTGTCCGACTTCGGCAACCTCGAAGGCCTCGGCGTACGCGGCACCGTCGACGGTCACGACATGCTCGTCGGCCGGCCGCGGCTGCTGAGCGAACAGGGCTGGCAGGTGCCGGTCGACATCGAGCGGGCCACCGCCGCCGCGGAGGCCGCCGGACGGACCGCGATCGTGGTCGGCTGGGACGGCGCTGCTCGGGGAGTGCTGGCCGTTGCGGACGTGGTGAAACCCACCAGTGAGGAAGCGATCGCCAAGCTCCGTGCGCTCGGGCTGACCCCGGTGCTGCTCACCGGCGACAACACCACCGTCGCCCGAACGGTGGCCGCCGAGGTCGGTATCGACCAGGTCATCGCGGAGGTGCTGCCCGCCGACAAGGTCGACGTGGTCAAGCGGCTCCAAGCCGAAGGCAAGGTCGTGGCAATGGTTGGCGACGGAGTCAACGACGCCGCTGCCCTGGCCCAGGCCGACCTCGGTCTTGCCATGGGCACGGGGACCGACGTGGCGATCGAGGCGTCCGACCTGACCCTGGTGCGGGGCGACCTGATGGCCGCCGTGGACGCGATCCGGCTCTCCCGGCGCACCCTGCGCACCATCAAGAGCAACCTTTTCTGGGCCTTCGCCTACAACGTCGCCGCCCTGCCACTGGCGGCAGCCGGGCTGCTCAACCCGATGATCGCCGGCGCCGCGATGGCCTTCTCCTCGGTCTTCGTCGTCGCCAACAGCCTACGACTGCGCCGCTTCACCACCGTCCAGTAAGAAGCGAACCACCGCCCCGCGCCGCTGCCACCCGCCGAGGTGACAGCGGCGCGGGGCGTATTGCTGACGAAGCCCAGATCAGCACCTACACCCGCATGAGGCACACGCGAACCGGCCTGTCACGACCGACGTGGGACGGTCGGTGCGTAGCCCGCCTGAGCTACTGCGGGTCGATTCCGCCATCCGTCATCCGCAAGCGGGGACGTTGGTAATCCGCCGATGGTGGGCGAAGTGCCACGGCTTGGCCGTCGGCGCGCTACACGGCAGCGGCCGCGCCGTCGACGACGAAGCGCTCGGCGCGACTGGCCCACCCACCACGAGAACGTGCCCCTTCCACGGCGCCCACTCAGTCGACACCGACGGCAAGCTCGCCCAGCTCGATGCCAACGGGTACCGCCCGCTGCGCCTGGACACCGCCGCGGATACGCCCCGGAGGAGGTGGTTGGCCGGTCACGAGGGCGTGGCCGGAGTCAGGGCAGTTGCTGGCGGGCCGGGGTGACGACGTGGAGGTCGAGCATGCCGGGCGGGTCGGACAGGCCCGGCCGGCCAGCGGCCGAGGCCCATTGAGACCGACGATGACGGTGGAGCCTCATACCCGGTCACGCCGAGTGGCAGGGGTGGGTGGGCCGCACAGGCCCCCGGCGACCAGCACGGCGATGAAGGCGCCGGCGATGACCAGTTTGGCCACGACCAAGCGGCGGGCCCGGCGAGACAACGCGATGACCGCCGGCAGAGCGGTCAGGTCATCGCAGACCAGTACAGCGTCGGCCCTGTGCGCAGCCGGGTCGAGAGCTCGCCCGCCCCTCGCGACGCCCAGGTCGACGGCCGCCGGGGCAGGGGCGTCGTTGATACCGTCACCGACCAGCAGCACCGGCGGCCACCGGATTGCAGCGCGTGAACGTGGTCGACCTTGTCGGCTGTCGGCAAACCTCCGGGCTCCGACCACCTCTCGAGCGAGGTGGCGCTTGATGCAGCGGAGATGAGCTACGGCCAGTTCCTCTTCGCCTGGGGCGGACACGCCTTCGCGCGTCGTGGTGTGGTTCGCCCCTGTACCTACACGTGTTCGGCCGGCTGGCCTGAGAGTGGCCAGCCGACCGAACGTGCCGCGGGCGACGGATTGGTGCGCTGAGGTCAGCCGATCGGAGCTGGCTGGGCCTCGGCGGCGGTTTCCTGCCGGGTGGCGGCGCGCAGGGTGAGGGCGGCGAGCACCGCGCCCAGCGCGGCGATGGCGGCTGCGCCGAGGAAGGCCGCGGAGAACCCGTCGGTGAGGGCGGGCCGGTTCCCGAGCTGGTCGGCGCCGAACGACGCGGCCACCGCGGTCATCGCCGCCAGTCCGAGCGCGGACCCGACCTGGTAGCTGGTGTTGACGATCCCTGAGGCGAGGCCGCCCTCCTCGGGGCGGGCGCTGGAGATCGCCGTGCCCAGAGAGGGGATGAAGGCCAGGGACATGCCCAGCGCCGCGACGAGGGAGGCGGGCAGGACGTCGACCCAGAAGTTGCCATCGGGGCGGATCAGCGACAGCCAGCCCATCCCGACGGCGAGGACGGCGAGCCCGGTGACAGTCATGGCCTTCGGACCGAAGCGGGCGATCGCCCGTGGGGCGAGGACGATCATGCCGATCATGATCAGGATGGTCATCGGCAGCAGCGCGGCGCCGCTGGGGAAGGCACTGTAGCCGAGGACCTGCTGCAGGTACAGGTTGAGGAAGAACCACATGGGGATCCACGCCCCGCCCAGCAGGACCTGCGCCAGGTTCGCGGCACCGAGGTTCGGTGTACGGAAGATGGACAGCCGCATCAACGGTTCACGGCGGCCGGCCTGGATGGCCAGGAACACCGCGAGCAACGCCACCGCGCCGCCGAGCACCAGCCAGGTCTGGGCGCTGGCCCAGCCCACCTCCGGCGCCTGCACGATGGCGTAGACGGCGGCGGCCAGGCCGGCGGTGACGGTGAGCCCGCCGGCGATGTCGAGGGAACCGCGGCTGGCGCCGCCGGCGGGCATCAGCGCCGGGGTGGCGAGGACGGCGAGCAGGGCGATCGGGATGTTGATGTAGAACACCCAGGGCCAGCTGACGTACTCGGTGATCAGCCCGCCGAGAAAGACACCGGCGGTGCCGCCTGCCGGTGCCGCTGCCCCGTACAGGGCCAGGGCCTTGGTCAGCTCCTTCGGCGTGGCGCCGAAGAGCATCATCAGCAACGTCAGTGCCGAGGGCGCGATGAGCGCGGCGCCGACGCCTTGGATGGCCCGGGCGGCCAGTTCGACCGCCACGCTGCCGGCCAGACCGGCTACGACGGACCCGACGAGCAGGATCAACCAGCCCGTACTGAACATGCGCCGGGCACCGAACAGATCGGACAGACGGCCGCCGAGCAGCAGCAGGCCGCCGAATGCCACGACGTAGGCGTTGAACACCCAGGACAGGTTCTCCGGCGAGAAGCCCAGGTCGGCCTGCATCTGCGGCAGCGCGACGCCGATGATCGACGTGTCCATGATGACCATGAACTGGGCGAGCGCGATGAGCCCCAGGGCCCACCAGCGCTTGGATTCGCGCAACATCTCCATCACTCCTCTTGCCCCTAGGGGGTATGGGTAACGGCAGAATGTGTACCCCCTACGGGTATCAGGTGTCAAGTGCTCGCCCTGGATCTCCCTTGCGGAGCCCCGAGGAACCGGGGTCTTGCCTGCGGTACCCCCTCCCGGTATCTTCGGGCATCGGCAGGAAGGCGGGCAGGAATGAGCCACGGCTACATCAAGGACAAAGGCGATTACCTGCGGCGGCTCCGTCGCATCGAGGGACAGGTCCGCGGACTGCAGCGGATGGTCGACGAAGACGCCTACTGCCTCGAGATCCTCACTCAGGTCTCGGCGGCGACGAAGGCGTTGGAGAGCGTCGCGCTCAGGCTGCTCGACGAGCACCTGGCCCACTGCGTTGTCGCGGCCGTCAAGGCCGGCGGCCCGGATCCTCACGTCAAGCTGCGAGAGGCGTCCGATGCCATCGCTCGGCTCGTCCGCTCCTGATCCCGCACGATCGAACCCCAGCCCTTCAGCGGCCTGTCGCATCTCCTGAGGCGGCTGCAGGACATGGACCGCGTCGGGGGGACCACAGCTCGCAAATGGCCGCGCGGCGACGTTCCGGGTCGGGTTCCCCACACCGCCACGTAGCGGTCGATCAGGTCATTCGGGCCGGCGAGCCCGACCCGCTTTGACGGACATCTGAGATCAGGAGCCGGAGGGCTCCAGGAGGATGTCCAGCATCATGGAGAGCATGGGTAAGAAGCGCCCGCGGCCTCGCCGATCGTTCACGGCGCAGTCCGCCCGCCAAGCCATATTCGAGTACGTAGAGAGCTGGCACAACACCCGCCGCCGGCACTCCAGCCTCGGCTACCTCAGCCCCGCCGCCTACAAAGCCAGCGCCATCATCAACCCGCTGCCCAGCAAGGTAGCGTGAGATCGACATTCCGACCCTGTCCGTCGAAACGGGGCGAGCCCACCGGCGTCAGCCATGATGCTCCTTCGATCGTGGATGATCGTTTGACGACCACGACTTTCCTGCGCCGAGCCCTCCGCCACAATTCCCCGGAGGGAATCGCCGACCGGCACCGCAGCGGCTACACCGGAGGAGTGATCATCGAGTCAGCCAAGGGCGGACCCGCCGACGCGCTTCGGCAATGGCGCACCCGCCGGCGCGTCAGCCAACTCGAACCGGCGATGGCCGGCACCACGCAACGGCACGTCAGCTTCACCGAGAGCGGACGCTCGACCCCGGGCCGGTCGATGGTCATTCGGCTGGCCGAGTCGCTGGAGGTGCCGATCCCCGAACGCAACGAACTACTCCTCGCCGCCGGATTCGCGCCCGCGTACCCGCACACCGACCTGCACGACCCCGCCTGGCTCCGGTCCGGACCGCCCTTGATCGCATCCTGCACGGCCACCTGCCGCACCCGGCCGTGATCGTCGCCCGCTACGGGCACATCATCGACCACGTCCAAGCCGAGAGTCTGCGCAACCCGAACGACCGGCTCCGCCGCCTCGTCGCGGAACAACGTCGACATGGCGCCTCCGCGTCCACGGCAACTCCCGCCACCTCACCTCGGCTTCGCGGTACCGCTACAGCTCCGCACGAACGAGCCGGACAATCGGGGACTACGGCTCATCACCACACTCACCTACTTCGGCACCGCCACCGACGTCACCATCGCAGGACTGCGACTGGAAGCATTCCTACCGGCCGACGAAGCGGTCTTCGTGGCAGGGCCGCGCCGGTGCCCGAATGGCGTGTTCACCGGTCTGCCGGTTCGGTGCCGAAGAGGACGGCGGCCCGTGGCGTACGCAGATGCAGTGCCTCCCGGCCGCGTCGCGTTGTGGCGACCAGGCCCGCCCGGCGTAGCGCGCTGAGGTGTTGGGACACCGCGCCCGGGGTGATGCCGAGCCGTGCGGCGAGGCCGGGAGTGGTGGACGGCAGGGCGAGCAGGTCCAGCAGGGCTGCCCGGGTCGGGCCGAGGACGGCGGCCAGCCCGTCGGTGGACCCGGGCGGCTGCTCCCAGAGCAGCCCGATGCCGGTGGCCGGGTAGTGGATGGACGCGGCGGTCACCGGCGAATGGTCGACCCACACATCTGGCCAGCCGAACACCGACGGCAGCAGCACCAGCCCGTTGCCGGAGGCGTCGACACGCGCGTCGCCGGTGCAATCGGGGCGCACCAGCAGCTCGCCCTCGTACCAGGCGATGTCGTGATGCAGGTCGGCGAAGAGGCCCTCCACGCCACGATCGACCAGCGCCGTGGCCCGCCGGTCGAGGTCGGCGTCGAGCAGCGCCCCCATCCGGACCCAGTACGGTTCGATCAGCCGCTCGTGGCACCGCCGGACCGCCGCCAGGACCCGGCGCAGCAGGACGGGCACCGGCGGCAGCCCGGCGGCTGCCCGCTCCCCCAGCGCGTCGACGCAGTCGACCCGGATGAACTCCGGGTCGACTGCCGCGAGGCGGTCGAGCTCGGTGGCCAGGCTCGGCGCCCGCTGCTCCGGCACCGGGATCAGGAACGACGGCAGCAAATAGCTACCGAGCACCGTGCGCAGCAACGGCAACTCGGGCTCCCGGCGCAGCTCGGCATGGGCGCGGCGCAGCCACGGCTCGTGCAGGGGATGCCCGGCGGGCCGCACCGCGGCACGCAGCCCGAGGATCGTCTCGGACAGTGGTGACAGGGCGAACCGGACCCGGGCGACGTCGGCCGTGGTCAAGTTGATCCTCACCGGCACGACCGCCATCTCCTCTGACCATTTAGCACTGGCTAAACAATAGCCTCGGCTCAAGCCGCCCTGGCAGGCTCGGTCCGCAGTGGCCCGACACGCGTCAACCTCGCGTGAGTCCCATGCAAGCAAAGGGAGATCAGATGCTCATCGACTCGAACCGCTCGCGCGCCACGGCGATTCACCGGCGGCGCGCAACCATGGCCGCGACCGGGCGCCGGATCACGACCACCACGGCGGCACTCGTCGTCAGCGCCACCGCGCTGGTAGCCGTCCAATCCACCCCCGCGTACGCACACACCCGCAATGAGGCCGTCCTTTACGGCTGCGGCTCCGGCTACGGGATCGTGAGCGACGGTGTGCGAGCCGTCAAGACCAGCAACGGCACGACGTGGGGCGAGGTGATCCTCACCTACAACGCGAGCAACGGCTACAACTGCGTGGTGACCCGCAAGACGGCCTACCACGGAACGGCATCGCCGGTCACTGCGAACCTGAGGCTACAGTTCAGCGGAGAGTTCGAGAAGCGCGACGACTACGCCGAGCACTGGGAGTCGGTGAAAGCCCGCGGTGCGGGTATGTGTGCCCAGTACTGGGGCGCCATCGCAAACCCGTACGCGGGTGTGTCGGCGGCCGGGGGGCGCTACACCTGGGGCAACTGCGGCTGATCGAGCGACGCCGACGCGTCCGACACTGGTGCCTCATGGGCGCTGACCAGGCGCGAACAGGGGCGGGAAGTGCCATGCGAGTTGGCACGACGGGGCCGAATTCTGCCCGTCCGGTTCCCAGACGCGAAGCGAGTGACGATCAACCGCGATGCAACCGGGCACCCTGCCCCTTCGTCTTGATAATCGCCGCCGCGACACCGCGCGGCCGTTGACCGGACAGTCCCACAACCATGAGGACGTGATCATGACTACTGGCCGGCGAGTTCCGCGGCGTGCCGCCCTGGCTCTGTCGGGCGGTGCCGTGCTCGGCGCGGCGCTGGCGCCTGCTTTCGCCAGCGCTGACACCGGTGGCCAGCGGCGGCGCTCCATCGCCACCGCCGAGGCGCTGTATCGGGCCCTCACCGCCAAAGACCTCGACGCCTTCGCCGCCGTATGGGCACCCGACGCGATCTCGCGGATGCCCGTGACCCCGCCCGGCGAGATCCACGGTCGCGACGGCATCGTCGAAGGCATCGGATTCTTCTTCATGGTCGTCGGCGAGGTCAGGATGACCTGGCAGATCCGGCCGCTGCTGAATCCCCACGAGGTCGTGTCCACATGGACGATGGAAGCACCGTTGCTCGCCGGTGGCGTCTACCGCAACCGAGGGGCGCAGATCATGCGTATCCACGGCGACCAGATCGTCGACAACACCGAGTTCCTCGACACCGCAGCCTTCCTGAAGGCCTTCGGCCAGCAATAAACCACCCTGGATGACGGCCGCCACGCATAACGAACCCGATGGAAGGCCCTCAACCAGACGCAACCCGTAGATCAGATCAAAGATCGCCGAAACGCCCCTTGAGATGGCGCATAAGAGCCATCGCATTAAATATCAACTCATATCACATTAAGAGTACGATGGTAATGGGATTGGCCAAATCTGAGTGGAGGGTGCTCAGCTGCAGGCCTACCAACGGGGAAGGGACGCCATGCGACAATTTCAAGGCACCAAGAAGGCCGTTACCACACTCGGAATGTCGGCAGTGGCGGTGATCACGTCGCTGGCCGTTGCGGCCCCGGCGCACGCAAGCGCCGACATCAGTTGGACATACTCGCCCGATGGCGGCGCCAAGGGCTGGTTCGACGCGGACGTGGCCGGGTGGACCGGTGCGGAAGAGATCACGGCTTGCGACATCAAGTCGGATGGTTTTGCGGCGTTTGTGCTTCTGAGGGACGCGAACGGCAACAGGATCGCCAGCGTTAGAGACACCGGCAACGACGGCAGTTGCACGAGCACGTCGTCCAACATGATTACCGATGAGAGGAGCGTCCAGCTCACGGTCTGCACAGACACCGGCGGCAACGTCTTTTACGAGTGCAGCACGCGATTCGGCTGGTCCTGATGCTGGCATGATACGTGGATCCCTCCGCCACATGGTGGAGGGATCCACGTATCAACGACGAGGCCCAGCCAGGAGACCTGCCTGAGCTGGGAGCGCCGACACGCCCACGTCACCAACCACCGGTGGATTCAGGCTCAGGTCACCAGGCCCCGGCGGTACGCGTACACCACGGCCTGCACCCGGTCGCGCAGGTCGAGCTTGGTGAGGATGCGGGACACGTACGTCTTGACCGTCTCCTGGCTGATCACCAGGGCCGCGGCGACCTCGCTGTTGGACAGGCCCTCCGCGATGAGCCGGAGCACCTCCAGCTCGCGCGGGGTCAGCGCGCCGCCGTCCGGGTCGCGCTCGGCCGGGCGGATGCGGGCCGCGTATCTGCCCACCAGCTGCCGGGTCACCTCCGGGGCCAGCAGCGCGGCGCCCGTCGCCACCGTGCGGATGCCGTGGAGCAGTTGGGCCGGTGGGGCGTCCTTGAGCAGGAAGCCACTGGCGCCGGCACGCAGCGCCTCGTAGACGTACTCGTCTAGGTTGAACGTCGTCACCACGAGGACCTTCACCGGCTCGGGGACCCGGGCGCCGGCCAGCAGGCGGGTCGCCTCGATGCCGTCGAGCACCGGCATCCGGACGTCCATCACCACCACGTCCGGCCGGAGCCGAGCGGCCAGGTCGACCGCCGCGCGCCCGTCGCCGCACTCGCCGACGATCTCCATGTCGGGTTGGGCGTCGATGATCGTCGCGAATCCGGCGCGGATCAGCTCCTGGTCGTCGCAGACCAGCACCCGGACCGGCGCGGTCACGACGGGTTCCCAGCCGGGATCCGGGCCCGCACGAGGAAGCCGCCGCCGGCCTGCGCGCCCGCGCTGAAGTCGCCACCGAGGGCGGTGACCCGCTCGCGGAGCCCGGCGAGGCCGCGCCCGCTGCCGCCCAGGGACGCGCTACCGGATCCGGAGCCGTCGGTGCTGACCTCCACGGTCGTCTCCCCTTCCCCGTGGTGGACGCGAACCCTGGTCCGGCTGCCGTGCGCGTGCTTCAGCGCGTTCGTCAGCGCCTCCTGCACGACCCGGTACGCCGCCACCTCGGCGCTGCCGGTGGCCGCCCCCGACGTGCCCTCCCGCACGAACTCCACCTGCTGCCCGGCCTGCCGGGAATGGTCGACGAGGGCGTCCAGGTCTCCGACGGACGGCGTACGCGGATCGCGGGTGCGGTGATCCGGGTTGAGCAGGTCGAGCAGCTGCCGCAGGTCGCCGACGGCCCGGCGGCCGGTGCCGGTGATCGCCGTCAGGGTCTGGTCCAGCTTGTCCGGGGCGCCCGTCAGGTAGCGCGCCGCCTCGGCCTGCACGACCATCGCCGTCACGTGGTGGGTGACGACGTCGTGCAGCTCCCGGGCGATGCGCGTGCGCTCCGCCGTACGCGTGGCCTGCTCGACATGGCGGCGGCGTTCCGCCTCGGCGGCCCGGTTCTGGCGCAGCCACGCCCCGATGCCCCACGCGAGCGCCAGCAACAGATAGAAAGTGGTGAACCCGGCGACGCCCTCACCCGAGCCGAGCCGGTCGAGGGAGATCGCCAGGGGCACGTACGCCGCCGAGGCGAGACCCGCGACGACCCAGCGGCGCCGTTCCAGGTGCGCGCCGGCGCTGATGAGCGCGATGGCCAGTCCCGTACCCGCGACGGTGTGGTAGCCGCGGAGCTGGTCGATCGCGAAGCCGAGCGACACCAGCGCGAGGCAGGCGGCCGGCCACCGACGGCGTACGGCCAACGGCAGGCACTCCAGGGCGACGACACCGACGGTCAGCGCGTCGTACGGGCGGTCCGGGAGGTCACCGAGCTGCGTACCCTGCCGCTCCAGAGCCGGCACCACCGCCGCGAGGGCCAGGGCCAGCGCGATCGGGAGATCCCGGACCGTGATCGGCCACTGCCGCCACAGATCCGGGAGCCTCCGGAGCTTGATCACTGGGTGACTGTAGCGGTTGCCGTGGCCTGCGCCGTGGGGCGCGGGACGATGTGCCCGCGGCGCTTGGCCAGCCACAGGAACACCACGGTCAGCACCACGCCGGCCAGCACCGCGTACAGGCTGCCCTCCGGCCCGAAAGCGCCGCCGCTGAGCGCGACCGGCCCCGACGTCGAGGCCTCGAGCAGCCCTTTCGACTCGCCGTTGCCCGACACCACGACGCTGAAGATGCCGCCGGCGGCGAAGTTCCAGCCGAAGTGAAGGCCGATCGGCACCCACAGGTTCCGGGTGGCGGCGTAACAGGCGGCCAGCATGAACCCGGCCTCGATAGCGATGGCCGTCGCCCCCCACAGGGTGGCGTCCGGGTTCGCCAGGTGGATCGCGCCGAACACGACGCCGGTCAGGGCGAGAGCGATCCAGGTGCCCGTACGCTCCTCGATGATGCGGAACAGCACCCCCCGGAACAGCAACTCCTCGGTGACCGCGGCAGCCGCCATGAGCCCGAGCAGACCCAGCGCTCCCGTCGGCGAGCCCCAGCCCTCGACGTGGTAGCCGCCCAGGAACGCGATGTTGGCGACGACGGCCGCGAACATGGCGAAGCCGATGAGCGTCCCTCGGCCCAGCTTCCCGTCCCAGCCGTCCTGGCCGAGCTCGGTCGGCGCACGGCGCTCGGTGCGCCGCACGACCCACCGGTAGACGACCACACCCAGCACCGCCGTCACAGCGCCGATCATCAAGGTGAGGAAGAAATTGCCCTCGACGGCGGCGACGCCCTGCCCGCCGACGAGGGCGACGGCGGCGACGGCGAGAAGCTGTTTGACGAGGCGCATGATGACTCCTTCGCAGACCGCGACCGGAGCGCCGCGGACACAACGAAACCTATGGAGTTCCGCCGCCACAATCGTCACCGTGAGGTGGACACCTGCGGGTAGCTCGCACGGGGGACAAGACCCTCCGGAGTCCGGCCACCCGGTCGAGGGCTAGCTCGATGGCGCCCTCCTCACCAGGCGCAACGCCCGATGGATCAGCGGAAACACCGTAGGATCCAAGTTCCCGCCGAGCGGTCGGCCCGAGGATCCGGACCGGGTCCTGGCCGACGAGGCGTACACGTCGAGAGCGAACCGGCAGTATCTGCGCCGGCGCGGCGTCGGGTTCAGTTCCTGTTCAAGATGGACCACCTGCCAACCATCGCCTGCCGCGACGATCCCGAGCAAGGCCGACCAAGGCGCCCACCGGCTGGCCAAGGGCTCCAAGGGCGACCGGCCACCAGACTTCGACACGGACCCTGACGGCACCTCCCTACGGCAAGAATCGCAGTACAGAGGTGCCGTCAGCGGAACACCGCATCCCTGGCCGGCTTACTCCCACAGGAGTCGATCCAGACAGGTGGCTATGCCCAGGGGCGGGCTGTGAAGAGGGGCGAGCAGACGAATTCCGTCCAATGCCACCGACATCACAGATAGTTCCGAGCGTCCGTCAGGCCGCCGCAGGTGCCAACGTCTGTTCGATGACCTCCATGCCGTGGATCATGGCTGCTCCGATGGGCGTGGCGAGATCGTCGGGCAGGACGTCGTGTGTCCAGACCAGCCGGCAGCTGTGCTCGCCATCGGCGATGACCTGCATGGAGGCGTTGTCGTGGGCCGGACTCAGGGTGCCTCCGACAACTGCGTAGACGATCCGCCGAGCGTCGGGGTCCACGGAGACGAGCCGTTCGCGAGCCACGACCCCATCGGCGAACGTGACGATGCGGTGATCTCCGTCGAGGTGCGTGTCGACGACGTAGCCGGGTGCCATGCGGACGGGGCCCCCTTCGAAGTCGCCGATCACCTTCCAGACTTCGTCAGCGTTAGCTCCGATCACGATTTCCTTGCTGATTGACGCCATTTCTCCTACTCCTACGGACGCGGTATGGCAGCCGACCGGGACTCAGTCGCCGGCAGCCAGGCAGAACAGGTGCCCCTCGGGATCGGCGAGCACAACCCATTCGTCGCCACCGGGCTGGAACTCGGGCTTGGTCGCGCCGACGGCGAGCAGTTCCTTGACGGCGTGTTCGACGTCGGCAACCTTGAAGTCGAGGTGGGCGTGCTTCGCCGGGTCGGGCCAACTCGGCGGCTGATAGCCCTCGACGCGCTGGAATCCGAGCTGAATGGGGCCGCCGAGGTAGACGGTGTGCGCATCGCTGTATGTGGTCTCCCAGCCAGTTACCGTCCGGTAGAACTCGGCGAGCGATCCGGGTGCACGGCAGTCGATGACGACCGTCGTGAGCTGTGCAAGTGCGGGCATGTCGATAACTCCTTCGAGCCGCAGGTTCACGCACAGCTTCGTCCGGTCGACGCCCAGGGTCTTGAAGATCCTTGCAGGCGACGATGTCGGACCCTGGGTTTAGGTTCGATCGGTGCTCTCGTTCGTTGATCTTGCTGCTCGACCCGAGTTCACCGTGACCGCAGTGACGTGCCGAGACGACCACAGAAACTGGTCCACGGCGGAGTCGCACGACAGCTTCCGGGTCGTCATCGTGCGCCGGGGCAGTTTCAGCAGAAGAGCCGGCGGTGTCTGCACTGACCTCGACCCCACCGTCGCCTATCTCGCCGTACCCGGTGAGGAGGAGCGCTTCGCGCATCCTGCCGGCGGCGACGTCTGCACCTCGGTCACCCTCGCCCCGGCGCTGTGGCGATCCCTGGCAGGCGATGCGGAACGAGCGAAAACGTCGACTGTCTACATTGACGCCCAACTCGACCTGGCCCACCGGCGGATTCTCGGCGCCGCTCGCGTGGGCGACGTCGACTACGCGCTCACCGAAGAACTCCTGCGTCTGATCAATGCCGCGGTAACCCAAGCCGTTGCCGGCCCTGGCGGAGGCGGCGAGGCCGCTCATGGTGTGGACACCGCACTCGTCGCGGCAGCCCGTGACGCGATTCGTAATGACCATCCCGCCGCCCGTGGCCTACTGCCGCTGGCGGCGTTGCTCAACGCCTCGCCGTATCGGTTGAGCCGGGCCTTCACTCGACAACTCGGGGTGTCGCTAACCCGTTATCGCAACCGGGTGCGCGTCGCCCGGGCCCTCGATCGTCTGGAGGCAGGTGAGGCTCAGCTTGGCGTACTCGCCGCGGACCTCGGCTTCGCCGATCAGGCGCACCTGTGCCGCACCGTGCGTACCCACGTCGGCCACACGCCGACCGCGCTGCGCCGCCTGCTGACGCAAGCGCACCGGCCCTGATACCGCGAGGGCAGTAGGGGAAGCGGTTTCGGCTCGCGTTCGTTGGTCTTCCTGTGACGGATGTCGGTGTTGGCCTCCGGCACGCGGAGTTGGACCGGCTGCACGCATGGATCCGGCCTCGGTTTCGCCGGTCGGAGCCGCGGCGGCGGGTGCGTGACCGGGTGGGTCTGCTGGCCGTCGACGACACCGGGTCCCTGCCGCACGGGTGCGGCCTCCGGCGGAGCTCGAGTTACGACCCGACTGATGGGCTCGACCGACCCGATCACCATAGTCATCGATGCCAGCGGCATGGGGGCCGGCGCTGCTCTTCGCACTGAACGACCGGGAGTTCACGTCATCGTCGGCATGTGCCGTCGATGTCGTGTCCGGCGTCGGGCGCGGCGAACGCAAGCAGCCGGGCACCCTCGGTTTCGACCTCGTTGCACTCGGCCGCGCTCAGCGGACGGAACGGGTCGATGTCGAGCGTCACCCGCCGCTTGGCCCGACGAAGTTTCCACGCTCCGGCCACCTGCCCGTCCACCAGGAACGTGGCGCGCATCCCGTTGCGGGTCGTGATTCGTCTGCGGGCTTCCTCGGAGATCACGCGGGTGCGGTCGGCGTGGGAGGCCAGCAGGTTGTCGTACTCGGGCAGGAGGCGAACCGGCGCCCGAACGTCGGCGTGGGGACGTGGCCCGTCCGGAACGTCGAACAGTTCCGTCCCGTACTCGTTGCGGAAGACCGCGAGTCGGGGCCGCAGCTTCTCGAGGATGGGACGCAGTCGGGTGCGGCCGGCCCAGGTCTGCACGTCGTTGACCGAGGCGAGGTAGCGCAGCACGATGTGTTCCGGGTCGGCGGCGGGGGCGGGCTCGACGCCGGTCCAGGTGGCCGCGGTCGCGTACCGGGTGGCGCCGCCGATGCCCCAGACGGCGCGCGGCGGCACCTGAACCAGCGGCACCAGGTTGCGGACGACGGCGGCGAGCGCGCGGGGATCGCGGTCGGGCCACCGCCTCCGCAGCGATGCCCCGAGCTCGGCCGGGGTGAGGTGCCGTGCGCTGAGCAGGGCCTCGCCCGCCTCCGCCACGGCTTGCCGGTCCACCCCTGCCAACATCGTCTTGTGCGCGGTGTCGAGTTCCCGCTCGAGCGCCGGTTGTGCCCAGGGCCGCAGCGAGCGGTAGTCGGCGGTGGCGACCAGGTGGATGGTGCTGCGCATCAGCGCGACGCGGACCAGGCGGCGCTCAATCAACGCGTTCGCCAGACCGGTGGTGTCACTACTGCGCAGCCTGCTCCAGAGCCCGAAGTAGGGCGCGTACGGGGCCTGCGCCTGCAGCCCGACCAGGTGGGTGACGGCTTCCTCGATGGTCGTGTCGGCTCGTTCGAGCAGCATCTGGCGGGCCAGCAGGGACCGGCCCAGTTCTCGTTGTCGCAGTACCGGTGCCACTGCCCGGTCTTCCCTTCCATCCGTGTGGCAGGGGCGGTGTTCGCCGCCCCTGCCACGTCGATCAGTTGGCGAAGTCGGCCCGGTGCTCCGCGGTCCACTCGGCGTAGGTCCGCGCCGGGTGTCCGGTGATCTGCTCGACGGTGTCGTTGACTGGCGCGGGCTTGCCGACGGCTTCCGCCATCAGCCGGAAAAGCGCCGTCAGGAACTGGCGGTCCATGAACTGGCTCATCTGCTCCAGCACGGGCTGCGGGTCGAGGTCCTCGACGGTGAACGAACGTCCGAGCGTCTCGCCGAGGATCCGGACCTGCTGCGCCTGGGTCAGCGACTCTGGGCCGGTCAGGTCGTAGGCCCTGCCGTCGTGCCCGCCGCCGGTCAGGATCCGCGCGGCCACCTCGGCCACGTCGCGTTCGTGCACGGCGCTGAACGCCGCCTGCGTGTAGGGCGCACGGATCACGTCGCCGCCGTGAAGCTGCATCCCGAACGTCAGGGAGTTGATGGCGGGAAAGAGCAGTCGCAGGAACGTCCACTCCAGGCCGGAGGCCTCGATGGCCCGCTCGACGTCGCGGTGGTACTGCGCGATGACGTCGGGCTGCGGCTCGGCTTCGGGGACGACGGCCCCGGAGGAAAGGAACACCAGCCGACGCACGCCGGCCGCCTCCGCGGCGGCCAGCAGCGGGGCGACGTCCATGCCGTACTGCAACACCAGGATCGCGGCCTCGACGCCGGCCAGCGCAGCCGGCAGCGTCTCCGGCTTGGTCAGGTCGCCGTGGACGACCTCGGTGCCGTCCGGGAGCGCGGCCTGCTCGGGGGTGCGGGTCAGTGCCCGCACCGGCGCGGCGGCGGCGACCAGTTCCTCCACGGTCTGGCGTCCGAAGTGGGCGGTGGCGCCGATGACGAGATACATGGGGGATTTCCTTTCGTCGACACGTGTGGTGTCAAGGACGGGTGCGGGCTCAGCGGACCTTGCGGAAGAACTGCCGGATGTCGTCGACGAGCAGGTCAGGGGCGTCGTGCGCGGCGAAGTGGCTGCCGCGGTCGTAGACGTTCCAGGAGACGATGTTCTGGTGGTCGCGCTCGGCGAACGTCCGGATCGACTGGAAGTCCCAGGCGAAGTTGGCCAGGCCGAGAGGCACGGTCGTCGGCTCAGGCACGGTGGTCCCCCGGCCGTTCGACTTCTGCTGTACCGGCGCCGCCGCCGCGTCCTCGTAGTAGAAGCGGGCCGCTGAGGCCGCCGTGTCGGTCAGCCAGTAGAGCATCACGTTGGTCAGCACGAAGTCCGGATCCAGCTGTTCGCCGAGCAGCTGGGCGTGCCATCCCAACAGCCCGGCCGGTGAGTCGGCCAGAGCGTGGGCCAGGTTCTGCGGCTCGGTGGACTGGAGCTTGTCGTAGGCGCCCCGGTGCTGGGTGAACCACTCGGCGAACGCGAGCTTGCCGCGCTCCTCCTCGCCGAGGCCGGCCAGCTCGGCGGGGTCGCCGGACGGGAACGAGAAGACCTGCGTCACGTGCACGCCGCAGACGTGTTCCGGGTCGGCTCGACCCACCTCGGGCGAGATCAGCGAACCGCCGTCGTTGCCGGCGGCGCCGTAGCGGTCGTATCCGAGCCGGCGCATCAGCTCGGCCCAGGCCCGGGCCACCCGGTACCGGTCCCAGCCCCGCTCCCGGGTCGGCCCGGACAGGCCGAAGCCCGGCACCGACGGGACAACCAGGTGGAACGCGTCGGCCGGATCGCCGCCGTGGGCGCGCGGGTCGGTCAGCGGGCCGATCACCTCCAGCCACTCGACCACCGTGGTCGGCCAGCCGTGCGTCAGGATCAGCGGCGTCGCGTCCGGCTCCGGCGACCGGACGTGCAGGAAGTGGACGTTCTGGCCGTCGATCTCCGTGGTGAACTGCGGGTACGCGTTCAGCTTCGCTTCCCAGGCCCGCCAGTCGTATCCGGTGCGCCACCGCTCGACGAGCCGCTGGACGTAACCCACCGGGACGCCGTACTCCCAGCCCGGCGGCACCGGCCCCGCCGCCGGCGCCGCCGAACCGTCCGCGGGCAGTTCCTCCGCCCACCGGGTCCGGGCCAGCCGCTGCTGAAGGTCGTCGAGTTCGGCCTGCGGAATCTCGATCCGGAACGGGGCGATCGTGCTGTCGTTCGTCATGGCGTCACCGTAGAAGCCCATTAGGCAAGGTCTGTTCCTATTCGGGTGGCAGACTCCGAGGAATGTTGGAAACCTCGGCGCGGCTGCTGCGCCTGCTCTCCCTCCTTCAGACACCCCGCGAGTGGACCGGCACCGAGCTGGCCGACCGGCTGTCCGTCAGCACCCGGACCGTCCGCAACGACGTCGACCGCCTCCGCAGCCTCGGCTACCCCGTGCACGGCACCCGCGGTGCGGTGGGCGGCTACCGGCTCGGCGCCGGGGCCGCGCTGCCGCCGCTGCTGCTCGACGACGAAGAGGCGGTCGCGGTGACGATCGGGCTGCGCACCGCCGCCGGCGGCACCATCACCGGCGTCGAGGAGACCGCGCTACGCGCGCTGGCCAAGCTGGAACAGGTACTGCCCACCCGGCTCCGGCGACGGGTCAACGCCCTGCAGCGGTACGCCGTCGCGGTCCCCCGAGACGACCTCGGCCCACGAGTGGACGCGGACACGCTCAGCGCCATCGCCGCCGCCTGCCGGGATCACGAACGCCTGCGCTTCGACTACCGAAGCCACGACGGCTCCCAGAGCCGACGCGAGGTCGAGCCATATCAACTGGTCAACTGGGGCCGACGGTGGTACCTGGTCGCATACGACATCGACCGGGCCGACTGGCGGACGTTCCGGGTGGACCGGCTCAGCCCACGCACCCCGACCGGCCCCCGCTTCACCCCCCGAGACCTCCCAGAGGAAGCCATCGACCAGGTCCGCCGCGGCGTGTCGTCGACCGCCTGGCGGCACCGGGCCCGGGTCGTCGTGCACGCACCGGCGGAACAACTCGCCGAGCGGATCAACGCCGCCATCGGCACGATCACCCCGGTCGACAACACCCAATGCCTGCTCGACACCGGGGCCGACAACATCGAGGCTCTCGCCGTCCATCTCGGCCTGCTCGGCATCGACTTCACCGTGACAGAGCCCGCGGAACTCGTCGAACTCGTGCGCGAACTCGCCGATCGCTACCACCGCGCCGCCGAGACGCGGCCGCCGGGGTAGATGTCACCGGGACGCCGTGGCGGTCCGGATCGGTATGCCATCGGTTGATCGGCGGCGCGACCACCGGCCGCCGCAGCCGACAACTGGCCTGCCCGGCTGCGGTGTCCGCGTTCCACCGCCGCTCCGCCAGGTCACAATGTGGCGCAGCACCTGGTAGACCCACCCCGTCGCCGGCGCACCTGACAACCGGCTGCTGGCGGTCACTCTGCGGCACCATGTACAGGAGTGGTGGTCCGCAGCCAGTACGAGCGGGCCGCGATGACCAGTGCGATCCCGTACGCGGCAAACGCGGCCAGACCGATCCAGCTGACCAGCAGTGCGTCGCCTGAGGAGTGGAAGTCTCCGCGCGGTATCGTCACCACGCCTGCGGCTGCCAGGGTCAGGTAGCCGACGCCGAGCACTCCGTACGGAGCGAGGGTGGCCGCACCTATCAGAGCCGGGGTCAGGGGTAGCCAGCGTGGAACGCGGCGACCGCGGAGGAAGAGTGTCCACCGTGGGAAGATCTGACCCCACGGGCGGACCAGGCCCCAGAGCAGGAAGACGCCGAGTGCGGCCAGCAGCGCGGTGGCGTCCAGACCCCAGGACTCCAGGGTGAGCCAGATCCCCGATGCGCCGTTACGTTCGGAGATCACGCGCATCTCCCTGCCGCTGACCCCGGCGAAGGTACCGCCGGACGCCCAGACGAGCTTCATCATCGCGTACGGAAGGAAGGCCACCGTCCCAACGCAGGCAGCGAGTTGGACCGACCGGGATGACGCGGAATGCGCCTGCCCGACGGCCACCTTGGACGGCCGGTGGTCCGACCGGGCGGTGGCCGCCAAGAGAAACATCCCCGCAGCCGCCAACGCATGATTCGCAGCGGACGCCCAACTGTCCACCGCCTGGCCGAACATCAGCGTGAGCATGTCCATCAACAGGCCGAACGCGGCCACACCTGCCAGCCCACACAACACCCACAGCAGCGCCCGCAGCATGGGCCGCAGCCCGCACCACGCCGCCACCCCACAGACCAGCGCCGCCAGTGCGCCCCCGGCCGCGACCGCCCAGCCCAGCGCGGAGGACGCCTGATGGCCGCCGAGCGAGAGCAGCGAGGTTCCGCTCAACGCGCACGCCAGACCGAAGCCGGCGTAAACCGCCGCCCAGAACATCGTTACCCAGGTCACCCAGCGCGGCCATAGCTGCCGCCACCTACGCCACGACGCCTTCGTCATCTTGGAACCACCAGTCATGCCCTGACCATCACATCGGCAAAGGCGCACCACCTCCCTCGCCAGAGTGATGCCTCTCCCCCTGCCGGCTCGGCACCCCGTACGCAACAGCCGCTGCGGCGACTACTGCGCAAACACGAGATCACCTTCCGGCGCACCAAGACGTGGAAAGAGTCCACCGATCCGAACCGCGAGGCGAAGCTGGCCCGGATCGAGCACGTGATCAAGCAGTTCCCGCACCGCACTCGCGTTCGACGAGTTCGGGCCGCTCACGGTCCGACCGCATGGCGGCGTCGGCTGGGCGCGGAAGGGCCGCCCGCGCAGGCTGCCGGCGAACCACCACAAGCTGCACGGCGTGCGGCAGTTCCATGGCTGCTACTCGATGGGCGACGACCAGTTGTGGGGCGTCATCCGCACCCGCAAGTCCGCGGCGACCACCCTGGCCGTATTGAAGTCGATCCGGTCAGCCCGCCCGGACAGCGCACCGATCTACGTCATCCTGGACAACCTGTCCGCCCATAAGGGGTTCAAGATCCGGCAGCGGGCGGTACGGAACAAGGTCGAGCTGTGCTTCACCCCGACCTACGCCTCCTGGGCCAACCCGATCGAGGCGCACTTCGGGCCGCTACGCACCTTCGTCATCGCAGGCTCTGATCGCCCCAACACACCGTCCTGGCCCGCAACCTGCACGCCTACCTGCGCTGGCGCAACGCCAACGCCCGTCACCCCGACGTCCTGACCGCCCAACGCCGCCACCGCGCCAAAATCCGCAGCGAACGACAACGCCGCTGAGGCCAACCCGCCACCCGAGCCGCATGACCAACCCGGCCGACGTTCGTGGTCAGAGCACCGGCGACACCGGCCACCACCTGACGAAACCCATAACGACGCCCCCGTTCCGAACGGATCCGAACAAGTTGGGACAGGCGAACCCCTTGCCGGCACCCCGCGACTCGATCATGGTGGACGCCAGCGCCGCGGTAATGATCAGGCTCTGAACCACCCACACGATCCCGGCTCACGCCACTCGAACGGAATCTATTTCCACCCGGACCGGAAATCGTTGCGGCGCTGATGGCAATGTCTCTCGGGGAGGAACGCTTGACAAATTCTCGAACCGCCCAAACTGTCGGCTATACCGTTGTTGCCGAACCCCACAATTCGACGGTGGTGGCCGTTGAAGCTGCGTGAGCGCGTCCCCAAGACTGGTCCCACCCGCGAGGTGACCACGCGTCAAACCCTTGAGCGCGTCACGCCCCTGCTGCGGACCGTGGGAGTGACCCGGGTCGCCGACATCACGTGGCTGGACCGCATCGGCATTCCCGTCTACAACGCCATCGTGCCAAGGTCCCACGACCTGCTCTCGGTCTACAACGGCAAGGGACGCACCCACGACGATGCGCGGGCGTCAGCGATCATGGAGGCGGTGGAACGTTTTGCCGCCTGGCAGCCCAGGACGCCGGACCTCGTCGCCACGTACACCGACCTGGAAGCCTCCGGGCAGGCGGTGTTGAACCCGGCGGACCACAACCTCGCGCCCGGCCATGCCTACCGCCCGGACGTGCCGATCTCGTGGACCCGAGGCTACGACCTGCTACGCGAAGAGCCGGTCCTCGTACCGCTGAGCCTGGCCGGCTACTACATCCGCTTCCACGAGATCCAATGCTTCGCCATCAACACCAGCAACGGCCTGGCATCGGGCAACTCGCTGGAGGAGGCGATCTGCCACGCATTGTGCGAGGTCATCGAACGCGACGCCCTGACAATGGCGGATCTGGTCAGCAACCGCATCACCCACATGATGCGCAACAAGCTCGGCGCGGCCGCACCCCCGGCCGCGGTGACCACGCTGGAGGACAGCGCCCCAAGCGTCGACCTCACCACTCTCCCCGATGCAGCGCGCTGGTTCGCCGAGCGGATCCAGGAGGCGGGACTGCCACTGGTCATCAGAGACATCACCTCCTCGCTCGGCATTCCGACCTTCGCCGCCATGGTCAGCGAGTCGTTGGCAGAGACGTTCTCGCCCAGCCACTCGGGATACGGCACACATCCGCACGCCGAGGTGGCGGTCATCCGAGCACTGACCGAACTGGCCCAGAGCCGGGCCGTGGACATCCAGGGAATGCGCGAAGACATCAGCCTGCCCAGCACAGAGATCGACAACTGGAACCACCACGTATCCCGCGGCGGCTCGGTGGACCGCTCGGTGTGGCCGTGGCGGGAGTCCGCATCACCGGTGCGCTTCGGCGACGTGCGCAGTTACCCGAACGACGACGTCATGGCCGACATCCGGTTCATGCTCGAGCGGCTGCGCGACGGCGGGCTGAAAAGGGCGATTGTGGTCGACCGCACGCCGCCGGGCTTTCCGGTGCACGTGGTCCGGGTGATCGTACCGGGGCTCGAATCCTGGGCGATCGACCAGAGCAAACTCGGGCCGCGGGCGAAGGCACACTGGAACGAGGCGCTGCGAGTGGTGGCCGCCCCTCGGGCACGGGTGGCCAACGCGGGAGTCGGACGATGACGCGCGCAGTGGTCTTCGCCGGTCCGAGCATCGACGCCGCCACGATCGCCGAACTCGCCTCGGTCGAGGTGCGGCCTCCGGTCAAGCGGGGGGACATCGACCTCCTGCTCGCCGAGCCGGAACCACCGACTCACATCGGCATCGTGGACGGTCAGTTCCTCCAAGGTCTGATGATCTCACCCAAGGAGGTGCTCCGGGCCATCGACCGGCATCCGAATCCGGTGCGCGTTTTCGGTTCCTCCAGCATGGGGGCCCTGCGCGCCGCCGAACTGGCCAGCGAGGGCATGGTGGGCGTCGGACAGGTCTTCGAGCTGTACCGTTCGGGCACGGTCGACGCCGACGACGAGGTGGCAATCGTCTTCGACCCGGATTCGCAGCGCGCCCTGTGCGAACCAATGGTCAACATTCGGGTGGCGATGGCTGCGGCGGTGGAGCGCGGCGTGATCTCGCCGGATAGCGCCGCGACCGTGCTGGCCGAGGCCAAGGCGCTCTACTTCCCCGACCGCACCTACACCCGGATCCTGCAACTGCCGGTGGTGCGGAAGCAGGTCAGCGACGTCGAGCTGACGGCGTTACGAGAGTTCCTCGGCACGGATGCTCCCGACGCCAAACGCGACGACGCGATGGCCCTGCTCCGCCGGATGGACCTCTAGCTGTCGAAAGATCCCCTCCGGTGGCCGCGGCGGCAGCTCGTCGCGGCCACCGGGCCACGTGTTCGGTCGGCATGTCACACAGGGAGAGCCTTGTCGATTTCACATGACCCGGGCCCGGACTGGCGCAACGTCGTCCAGGGCTGCTCGCAGCAGATGACAATCGAGATAGTGACCGAAACACCCCTACTTCGGCACGGTCTCGCCGAACTGCTGAGGAAGGTGCCGAACTTCTTCGTGGGCGACGGGCGGCCGGCCCCGACCGTGTCCCCGGTTTCCGGCACGCCGTCGCACACCACGATCCTGGTCATCGACGCCAGCGACGACTGCCCGGACACGCTGGTGGCGCCGATTCTTGACGAGCGGCCCGATTCGAAGATCATCGTGCTGACGGACTCCGACGATCATCTCTTTCTGTGGAAGGTGCTCACCTCGGGCGCGCACGCCTGCCTCGCGAAAGGGCTCCAACTGGACGAACTGGTCTGCGTCATCCACGCGGTGCACCGGAAGGAGGACCGCTTCGTCCTCTCCGCACCCGTCGAGGCGCTCCGCAAACTGCGGCCGTCCACGGCGGCCCCGGGCCCGCTGACCAACCGCGAAATCGAGATCATGCGGCTGGTGGCCGCGGGCATGAGCAACCGGCGGATCTGTGAGCGGCTGTTCATCACCGAAGCGACCGTCAAGCGGCACCTGACGAACGTCTACGCCAAGCTCGACGTCACCTCACGCGTCCAGGCCATCCAGAAGGCCTTTCGGGGCGACCTGATCGAGGAGCGGGTGGCAACTGACGCACCGGACCTCGACGGTGCACCACTCACGTCAACATCGTGACCGGTCCGGCGGGCAGCCCGCTCCCAAGCCGGGCCCCGCCACCACCGCGGGCGCGTATCGGGACGGGCACCCGCCCGTCCCGGGCACCAGGGCTCACGTGAAGGCCCGGCCGAGGGCTGTGAGGTTCTCGTAGGCGCTGTCCCCCTCCGCGACGGCCTCCACCTCGAAGACGCTCACCGAGGTCGGCGGGTACCCGATCAGCCTGACGGCCCGGCTCACCCGGGCCGGGCCGTCCATGTACTCGGCGCCGTCCCACAGGTAGACCGCACCCCACACCTGGCGCTCGGGATTGGCGAACCACATCTTCAGGCGCATCCCCGGTAGCCGGGAGTACGCCTCGACGGCGTAATCGCGCAGGTAGCCGCGCAGGTCTTCGACGGAGACGTCCGACTTGCTCAGGTCCCAGAGGACGAACTGCAGGTACATGTTCCGGCGACTCCTTGATCTCAGGGCGGGTCAGGGAAACGGGTGGGGGTGCGGGTTGACGTCCGAGCGCTCCAGCCGTCGGCTGCGATGTCCGAGCCGGTGGGGAATCTCGTGCAGCCGGGGCAGACCGTCCACGCGGCGCAAGTCGTGCCCGAAGGTCATCGGCAGGGTCCCGGGAATGATCACCTTGGCGCAGGCCAGCCCCTGTACGCGCTGTTCGGGCGTGGTCTGGTCGACGACGATCACGTCCATGCCCTCATCGAGATAGCGACGCACCAGTTCCCGGAGATCGTCGCTGAGGTCGGCGTTTCGGAACCCGTCCGGCTGCGCCATCTCCGCAAAGCTCACCGAACGCGACGAGCCGGTCAGGAAGTCGAAGCGGGCGAAGGCGGCAGGTGCGCCGTACAGCAGGGAGTGGTGCGCCATCTCCGTCACCAGCGAACCGTCCCGCACCATCCGCTCGGCCTGGTCCCGCTGCTCCGGGTATCGGTGCATGAGATCGACCAGGATCACCCCCAGTTCGCTCAACGCGTTCTCGGCCGCAGTCTCCGGATCGAGGTGGCTGCCGGCGGCGCAGACCGCCTTGGGCCGTTGGTCGTCGTCGGACGGGTTCACCGCCATCACCCACACACACGGAACGCCCTGCTCGACGGTGATGTCGAAGGCCTGGACCGCGTAGCCGGTCTCGGACTGGATGGCCTCGGCGATGAGCGGCACCGTCCGGCGACGCGCGGAGGACAGGTCGATCCGCGGCACCGGCATACGCGCGTACCACGTCATCAGGAACGCGTCGCGCTCGGCGACCTCGAGGATGCCGTGGAGTATCGCCTCCTCCAGGTTCCCGCCCAGGGCGCAGCCGTTGGAGATCTCGTACACGAAGGGCGTCGGCTCCTGATCGGAGCGGTGGATGCGGTAGTAGCCGTAGGCCTCGGGCACCAGGATCGGTTCCTTGCGCCGGAACGAGTGCCCCCACACCCAGCGGTAGGGCTGGTCGACGTCGAACGGACGGTAGCGGAATCCCTCGATGCGGTAACGATCCGGCGGATAGAGTCCGAGCTCCCGGGGGTCGAGCGCCCTCTCACGCAAGTCTGCGTAGCTGCCCCGGACCGCCGTCCGTCTGCCGCCGGGCTGCATCCCGCCATGCCGCTCCAACGCCTCCAGGATCGACACCAGCTCACTGGTCCGGTAGCTGCGGGTCCGCCCGTAGCCGCCCTCGGTCGCGCCGTCCGGCAGCCCCATCCAGGCCGCCGCGACCATCGCACCGGCGTTGTCGTCCCGGGCCAGGAGTCTGATCAGCCCGCATTCGGGGTCGACGTACGTGGTGATCAGCTCGTCCTGGTGCTCGGCCAGGTTCCGGGTCCGGTAGCGGTCGGGGGCGCTCTTGACCCGGGGCTGCAGCACGATGTCGGCCGCCGCCGCGCTGTCCTCGGGAAGGTCCGCACAGACCGGACAGGTGGGGTCGGGCAGGAACGTGTGCCGGGTCACCTCCAGGGTCTTGAGGTCGAGGCAGAGCAGGGCGCAACGGGTCCGTGCCGTGGACGGGTCCCCGTGCAGCCGGGTGATCTCGTCGTCGACCAACGCGGCGACGACATCAGCGGCCAGCCCGGTGAGCCACGCCGACGGCCGGGTGCGCAACGCCGCACTGTTGTCGGCGATCACGGCGTCATGGGCGCGGGAATGCAGCCGGTTACGCCGGCGCCGCCGTTCGAGACAGTCCACACAGCCGGGCTCACCTGCCCACTCCAGAGGCCCGATCAGCACCCGGCCCAGCTCCGCGCGGACCGGCAGCCAGGACAGCCGCCGGTCAGCGCGAGCACCCATCGCCGCCGCGTGTTCGTCGAGGTCCCAGGCGTCGGTCGCGGTCACGATGACGGTCTCGACGGCGGCGCCCGTGCCGATGGGTCCGGCTGTGGTGATCACGCCGACGGGCCGGTTGACGCCCTCCGCGATGGCGTCGGCGAGCAGGCCCGTACCGAGCAGTCTCACCTCAATCACGGGTCACCACCACGTGCACGGTGTGGGGCATCACGGCACTCACCTCCGGGTCGTGGTCGAGTGGTACGGCCACCGGCTGCCAGCCCTGCGCCGCCAGGGCGGCCACGATGGCATCGAGGTCCAACGGGTCCGCGCCGAGCCAGCGGCGCTCCGGCTCGGACGAGGACGAGGGCGCGGGGATCGGTGGCGGCGCGTACGCGGGCTGGCCGTGTAGCACCGACTGGTACGACACGACCGCCTCGGCCAGGGCGTCGCGCAGCGCCCCGGCTATCGACAGGCCGCTGGCACAGCCCTGCGCCGCACGACCGACCTGGCAGAGCACGGTCGGCACCGAGAGCGTTCCGGTGATGTCATGAGCAGTCACCCTCTCGCCCGTCGCCGCCAGGATCGTCCGGTAGCGCTCACCGACCGGATCAAGGGCGACAGCGTCCAGGTCAAGACGGGGTGACGGTCGGCCAGCCGTCACCATCTCGTCGAGAGTCAACCGCCTGACCTGCGCGAGGACGCCGGTCGTCACCGCCTCCTGCCAGCCGTACGCCGAGGCGGTCCCGGGCGAGACCGCCTCGGCCCGGTCAACGGCATGCAGTGCCGGGAAGGCCCGCGACACCGGCACGAGGCGGATCCGGCCGTCGGTCAGCGCGACGCCCGGCAGGTGGCCTGTCCGCACACGGACGTCGCGCAGCGCCAGATCGGGGTCCAGGTCCCCGGCGAAGATGGGCTTGTGATCGGTGCCGATCAGCCGACGCGGATCAAGCATGAGCGCCCCGTAGGCGGAGAACGCGTTGAGCCCGGCGGCGAGACGGGCGGAGGCGAAGTCCAGGCCGGTGCCGAAGACCCGGATCGGAGCGGCGCCCTCGCCGAGCAGCCCTACCGGATCCGACACCTCGATCTCGCACACCCGCAGCGGAAGCTGGCCGAGGCCTCCTTCCTCGGGCCGCCCGAAGATCCCCAAACGGTCGTCCATGCACGCGACGGCACGCCGGGAGAAGACCTCCGGATCGAGTGGCGCGGCGGCCCGGCGTTCCTCGATACATCCGCGTACCGTCTCAGCGGTCAACGCTTCCACCTGCGCCTCGAAGGGGTGCGGCACCACGGCGTGCACCCCGCTGCCCAGCGTGGCCGGGTCGAGGCGGGTCACTCCCGCCGGTTCCGGCCGCGCCGCGCCGGTGACGGTGCGGAACGCCCGGGACACCAGTTGGGCGGCGGCGACGGCGCGCGCCGTACCGTCCGCCCGCCCCGGGCGGGTGGCGCCGACGCCGCGATGGCCGGCGCCAAGCCGACGCGCGACCGACGACCACCGGACCCCCGCCCCCGCCCGAGGGCCGCAGGACAGGAACCACACACCATCCTCGCGCAGGAGCGCCTGGAAGAGATCGGTGTGGGAGGCCACGCAGACCCCTTCCAGCACCCGCACCTGCCTGACCGCCGGGCGGTCGCGGACGTGCAGGACGAGGCCTGCGCCGCGCAACGCCAACGCGACAGCGTCCGCGTCCGCGTCGGCGTCCAGTCGGACAGGGGTGACGAGCTGCCCTGGATCGCGGCGGCCGCGCTCCACCTCGGTCAGCAGAGCGTCCCAGCCGGCCCCGGGTTCCTCCGTCAGCAGGCGGACCTGCGCCGATCCCGAGCGCAGCGCGGCGGCGGCCACGGCGGGCACCAGTTCCACCGGGCCGACCACCGCGACCGTCTCGGCCCGGTACTGGCGAAACGTCTGGAGCGCGGAACCCGTCTGCCAGCTGAGGAAGGAAACCTCCCGGTGATAGCCGTCGGCCTGCCCGGGAGTAACCGACGGCGCCTGGCCGTACGTGGTGATCGCGCCCTTGGCGATGAGCACGGTGATGAGCTGCCGCACCATGTCCCGACGCTGGCCGGTCAGGTTCGCGGTCAGGTCGCTCAGGGAGCGACGACCGTCCAGGTAGGGCGCCAGTCGGACCAGCAGCGGATACGCCGAGCCTCCGCCGACGATGGCCGGGCCCTCGTACGTCAGCAGGTAGAGGCCGTCCTCGGAGCGGGTGTAGTAGGTGTCGGGACGCAGCAGTAGGCCCATGGTCTCCGGTTGTCCCTTCACTGTGGGGCGGGGCGGCTGCCGAGCAGGAACTCCCCCACCGCGCTCTCGTCGGTGTAGCCGACGCCGGTCACCTCATTGAGGGCCTCGCGGTCGCCACCACCGAGCCCGCAGGCGGCCAGACCCATGACCGTGGCCGCCAGGTACATCGTCTGGTAGAGCACGCCGACGTGCTTGAGCACGAGCGAGTACGGCATCTGCTCGTAGGTCCAGGCCAGCCGCCCGAAGCGGGCCGCCACCACGATCAACACCTGCGGAGCCAACCGTTCGAAGGTGCCCCTGCGAGCGGTGGCGACCAGCCGGGCCATGCCGGGCCCCGGTCCCTGGACGAGTCGCAACGCGTGGTCGTGACCGTCGTAGTGGTACACCCCGGCCGGCAGCCCCGAGGCCAGCCGGACCACCGGATACAGCTCCAGCTCGTACACCGATCCGCCGGACGGGTACGGCCGGCCGGCCCTCTCGGGGCCGGAGCCCGTCCGCATCCGCGCGCATCGGTAGAGGAACTCACCGAGCTGCTCCAGCGTGATGGGCGCGTCATCGTCGTGGACACGGATGGAACGGCGGTCCTCCATCACGGCGGCGAGCGGGGGATCGGTGCGCCGCAGCCGCTCCAGGTCGGGAGTGGGCAGTGCGATGGCCGCCCCCGGATAGGGATCGTGCCGGGCGGGCAGCGGCTCGAACAGGCCCTCGGCCCAGCGGGTGCGGCCGTATCCGCTGCCCAGCCGGTCGCGGTGCCCGATGCGGCTGCGCTGGTGGAACCACAGCTCGTGAGCGCTCCACTGGCGCAGGTGGAACGTGTCCTCCTCGGCGCCGCCCACGGGCACCGCGAGTCCGCACCGGTACAGGTCCCGCAGGAACCGGTCGGCGAGACACCGCGGCGCCCGCGCCGCCCCGACCGCTGCGGGCGCCCGCGCCGTCAGCAGGCCGAGCAACGCAGGATCGTGGAGCTGGACCCGGGCCCAGGCCAGGGGCGACTCGACGACCAGGTTGCGGCTGTCCCGTTCCCGGTGCACGATCGCGAACCGCGACAGGATCAGCTCGTCGGGGGTCGGTGACGACGCCGGTACCGGTCTTCGGGTCGGCTGCACGGTGTACAGCGGTCCCTGCGCCCGGCCGACCTCCGTCTCCAGCCATCCTCCCGCGCCCAGCGCCGTCAGGAACGCGGCGGCGTCATCCCGCGCCGTCAGGTCCCGGGCCGGGCACGGACCGGCGGCGAGCCTGCGGAGCAGGTCACGCTTCCACGTCTGTACGGCGCCGAACGTCTCGGCCCGGGATCCGGCCACCAGTCGCAGGCGGTCGTTCTGGTCAACCACGGTGTAGACGCCGGGCACCAGCGCGTGGTGTTCGGTGAGCGCCGCGGTGGCGACCAACTCGGTCATCGTGCTGCCTCCGCACCGATGGTCGGCGGGTCGGCGAGGGTCCTGATCAGATCGACCGCCGACATCCCGTGCGCCTGCTCCACCGCGCAGGCGGCCAGGTGGCACAGCAGGAACCGTTCGACCGGGTTGACGCCCAGCCGGGTCAGGTGCAGGTAGGTGTAGTTCAGCACCAGCTTGTAGCTGAGGAACCACTCGGTGGCCTCGGTCTGTTCCTGCCAGGCGCTGGTGGCGAACAGTTCCTGGTGGAACGGGCTGACCTGCGTCAGGTCGACGATGTCGACGTCGGCGCCGACCGGTGGTGCCTGTTCCGTCAGCAGCCCCGAGCTGATCAGCTGGCTGGCTCGGTCCCGGTACGGCCGCAGCACGTCGAGCCAGTCACGCACGTACGGCACCGCCGACGTCGTGCCGTCCAGGTCGGCGGCCACGGCCCGGACCCGCCCGACCAGCGTCGCCGCGCTGCGCCGGTAGTGCCGGTCCCATGCCTCGCGCAGGCCCTGGCCCTCCGGGAATCCGTGCAGGAACGCCTCGGCGTGCGAGCGGAACGACAGGCCGCCGCGGGCGAGCCCGACCCCTGACAGCGAGTGCGCCGTGGCGATCATGAGGTCGAACGCGATCGCGAGCCGCTGCCCGCCGGAGGCGATGTCCTCGGTCATCGTGAATGCCAGCTCGGTGCTGTCCGAGTAGAAGTCCGCCAGCAGCCGGGCGGACGTCGCCTCGGCGGGCGCCGGTTCCGCCTCGGTGGTGAGGTGCAGTGAGTTGTCCCGGTGCCACGGCAGCAGGTCGCCGCTGACCGACTCGAGTTCGGCCAGGCGCCGGTGCATCGGCAGGTGTTCCTGCGGGTCCAGGCGTGCGGTCGACGGCCGTTCGGCCAGGAAGCGAGCGGTCAGCTCCTCGACCGTCGGGCGGACGAGCGTCCCCAGGAGTGCGGGTGAGCAGCGTACGTAGAGCCGCACGTGCGGACCGCGAAGCCAGTGCCGCAGGTAGTAGAGGGAGTCGACCTGGCCGCCGAGCCGCCGGGCCATCGGCCGGATCGCCTCGAGGATGAGCCGGTCCTTGTCCTCGGCGTGGTAATAGATCTGAAAACAGTGCCAACGCATGTCAGTTCCCCTCGGCGAGCGCCGACACGGCCGCCCCGGCGAGCTGGCGCAGGGAGATCTCCGCCGGCAAGGTCACGGAGAGCCGGTTGCACACCAGGTGCGCGCAGATGTCGACGATGGTCAGGACCGAGGTGTCCGGTCCCGCGGTGACGATGCCGCCGGGGCCCTCCCAGCCCGAGGCCGGCGGCTCCAGCGTGCCCCGGCCCAGCTGCTCGTCGAGCGCGTCCCGCAGCGTCGCGACGGATCGGGCCCAACCGGCCAGTGTTCCCGCGTCCGTGTGCCGTTCGCGGGCCGCCACCAGCGCCCGCATCCGCTGCGCGACGGACACCGCCGTGCGGAGCCGCCGCGCCGACGGCTGTGGCAGCTCGAAGGGTGCCGCCCTGTCGTCGTACCCAGGTCCGGATTCGATGCGCTCACGCAGGCGCAGCGGGTCAGGTTCGCAGGTCAGCCAGGCGATGAGGATCATCGCGTACGCGGCGGTCGACCGCTCCTGCGGGGAGGCTCCCTGCCGCAGCAGCCGCATCGCCAGCGTGCTGGACTGCACGAAGTGCCGCTCCACCGCCTCGATCGCGGCGCCGTGGCCGTAGCGGTGGTGTTCCCGGCGGTACGGGACGTACGCGACCGAGTCGTTCGGCTGCAGCGACGTGAAGCCCGGCTCGACCTGCTCCCAGGCGGCCAGCATCGCCGCGCTCTGCGCGTACGCGTCCTCGGTCACCACCGGGGTGGAGGGATTGTCCCGGTAGTAGGCGCCCAACGATCTGTCGATCGCTGCCCTGATCTCGCCGGGGTCGGTGCCGGCGGCCGGGAGCACGCGCAACCGCACATGCGGCCCGCCGTCCCAGTAGCGCAGGTAGAACCAGCCGTCGGCGCGACCGGCGGAGATCAGTTCCGTCACCAGCGGATCGACCGCGTCGATGAGCAGGCGGTCCTGGTCGCCCTGGTGGAAGGCGTGCGCGCTGACCCAGTTGGTCTCTTCCATCTCACCCTCGGTCCGAGATCTCGACGAGGTACTCGGCGACGGCCGGCTCGTCGGTGAGCGCGGCGGTGTCGCCCGGCGCGGGCAGCGCCTCCTCGAACACCATGACTGGCCCCGGTGCCCGCAACATCCGTTCGAACACCGCGAGCAGGTGCCAGTTGGCGAAGTCGATGTAGACAGGCTTGCGTGACTTGTCCAGCACCCACCTGCCCCATTTGTCATCCGCCGGGTCGTTGCCCCACAGCCCGTCGGTCCACATCCGGACATAGCAACGGTCCGGAATCCCGTGGCTCTGCAGCCATCCGACCAGCCGCACCAGATAGTCGGCATCGGCCTCCGCTTTGCGCCGGGTGGGCACCTGCCCGGTCGGCACCCGCCACCGCGCCCGACGCAGGACAACCCGGCCGGTCTCCACCCGGGGTTGGGTGCCGAGTTGGTCGGGAGGCGCCAGGTCGGCACCGCCGGCCAACGGCGAGAAGCTGGGGTGCAGGTAGTAGGTCACGCCGAACGACCAGCTCAGGAACTGGGCGATGGGCGGCAGCAGGACGTCGGCCATCATGCCCAGGTGCAGCGGTACGACCCGCCGGCGCAGCCGGGTCGAGACGATGTTCACCAGGTCGGTACGCGGATCGTGGACCGCGACCAGGTCCCCGAGCGGCAACCGCTCGGCGGCGGGCCGACCGGTGACCGTGAACGGGTAGTCGATCTCGTAGTCGGTGCTGGCCGTACGGGCGTTCAACGCCGACGAGAACGTCCCGCTCAACTCCGCGAAGATCGTCCCCTCCGACGCCCCGGACCAGGCCCGGCCCGGCGGCACCGTTCCTCCGGCCAGGGCGGTCAACCGCGTCGTACGGCTCCGCCCACGCCCGAATCCCGAATGCGCCACGTTCAACGCCAGGGCAGGCTGCGCTCCCCGCTCGACCACCTGCACATAGCAGCCGAGCGAATCCGCTGGCGTGACCCACTCCGGCCAACCGGCCGCCATCGCCCGCAGCGTCTCGGCCGGAGTACGGATGACACCGTCCGCCTGCACCGGTCCGAGCACCCCGGCGCGGGCCTCCTCCTGCATCCGGCCGAGCTGCCGCAACCTGCCCAGCGCACTGGCGGCCAGGGCGGTACCGTTGGCCAGCGGCGACGCGCGCAGGAATCGCGCCACCTCCTGCCCGGCGGCGGTCGCGCCGGGTCCGTCCTCGCGGGCGATCTCCTCGTGCACCGCCCGGCACAGTTCCAGCACCGGGACCTGGGCGCCCGGGCCGAAGCGTTCCCGGAAATAGACACCCAGCGCCAGCCGCAGCGGCAGCGCCGGGTCGAAGACGCCGAGCCACCGCCGCACCGCGTCGAGATCCTCCAGCGCCGGACGCCACCGTCCGGACGCGCATTCCACAGGCGGGTCACGGAACACCGCGTTCTCGTGGTAGACGGCCTTGCTCATCTCGGCCACCGGCTGGAAGGGCAACCCGAGACGGTTGACGAGGTCGGCGACGGCGTCACGCAGCCGGTCCTGGCGGGCGCAGTGCCCGTCGACGTCCTCCACCGGCACCGGCAGACCGACCTCCGTACGCAGCCGGTCCAGCAGCACAGCGACATCAACCAGGTCCTCGCCGCCGTGCGCGGCTACCCAGGCGATCAGGTCCGACAACGGGTCGAGCGCCTGATCCGTGACCGGTGGCTCAAGAATCAGCAGCCCGGCCCGCACCAGCGCGTCCAGGAACGGCCGAACCTCACGGGGTGTCCGCGCGCCGGAGGCGAGCCGGCCGCACAGCCCAGGCAGCGTGTCCGGCGGGCCCTCCTCGACGATGCGCAGGCAGGCGCGGATCGCCGGCGTGTCCGGCATGGTCACGATCGGCTCGCGGGGCGGCAGCCCGGAGAAGGTGATCTTCCCTGCCATCCTGGTCACACTCGGGTTCACCCGTACCCGCATCGACGCCTTCAGCCCAGGACTCTCGCGCAGGACCCGGATCACGCTCTGGAGCAGGAACCCGTCCAACTCCAGGACTCCGCTGACCGGCGCCCTGGCGAGCATCTCCGGCGCTGAGCCGTCCACCCAGACACCCAGACCGCTGATGGTGAAGGTGCTGTACGGACTGGTCTTGGCCGCCGCCCGGGCCACGTACTTCGCCAGGCGGGCCAGGCTCTGCGCCCTCGGCCGGCGCGCCGGATCGGCCAACCACTTGCCGAGCTCCACGTGTAGCGCGGGGCTGGCCTGCGACAGGGCGCGCCGGAAGCCGGGATCCGCCGCCACCTCGCGTAGTACCCGTTCCCGGTCGGTGATCTCGGCGGCGAGGACCGCCGGCAGTTCGGCGACGATCCGGTCCAGGGCGTCCAGTTTCGATCGCCAGACCGCGATCCGCTCGACGAGGTCCGCAGGGAGCAGCTCCGCGACGGCCCCGTTCCACTCCTCCTCGCGGGGCCGCCTCGACTGGAAGACCGCCCTGCGCAGACCCACCAGCCTCGGCTTCAGGGCGGTCTGCCCCAGCGCCCCGATCTCGGCGAACAGGGCGTCCGACAGGGCGTGCCCCTCCAGCGTCAGCCACCGGCGCAGCCGCGCCTGTTCCTCGGCCCGTCGGAACGACTCCGACAGACGCAGCCGACCCAGGGCCGCCGCGGGCAACCCCGCACGGCGCAGAATCGGAGGCGATTCCACGCGTGCGCCACTCGACAGGAGCACACCTTCGTCTGCGATCGAGCCAACGCTTCCGCCCATGACCCCTCCTGGCCCCGGGGCTGTGCCGCCGGCCGGAGCCGGCGGCACAACCGTTCTGAAGGTCAGCTGCTGCTGCTCGGGCAGCAGCTGCACGTCGCGCTGCACGAGCAGAACGGCAGCGACGCGCCGTGCTCGGGCATGCCGTGACCCGCCGTCAGGGACTCGATCGTGAGCCCGCTCTCGGCGAGGTCGAAGACGTCCATCGGCAGGTCATCGAGTTCGAAGTCGAGCTCGTCCGAAGTTTTCACGCCTGCTCCTTTTCTTTGGAATGCGCCTGACTGGAAGACCTTCCGGTGAAGACGCTAAACCAGGTGAATCGCACCCGGGAAGGCGCAGAATTGTCGTAGGTGAAATTCGACGTAGGTGACAGTCGCTGCCCGATACGACCGCGTGCGCCCAAGGTCGTAGCCGGGACTACACCCGTCACCTCCCTTGTGCCGGCCGGCCGATCGGCACATGATGGCGCCGGGGCAACAATCGGAAGCAATTTTGCGGAGGCGGCATGAACAGCGCATTGGATCGCCTTACGGCCCGGCCAGACAAATTCGTCGAGAAATGGCCCCGGCAGCCCGAGGTCCACCATGGCGACCCGGCCGCTCTGGCCGCCCTGCTCAGCCTCGACGACATCGACCGGCTCATCAGCGACCAGGGTCTGCCCGCGTCGTCGGTGACGATGACCAGAAACAACGTGATGGCGCAACCGGGCAGCCTGGTCAGCCCCGACCTCGCGGCGTTTCCGGACGCCGCCGGAGCCGTCGACGCCCGCCGCGTCGGCGCGCACCTGCGCACCGGGCACACCCTCCTGCTCATGGGTCTGCACCGCAGTTGGCAGCCACTCAGCCGCTTCTGCCGCCTGCTGTCCGGGGAACTCGGTCACCCGCTTTACGCGCACGCCTTCCTCACTCCGCCGAAGAGCCAGGGCTTCGCGCACCACTGGGACACCGAGGCGGTCTTCATCGTGCAGACCGTGGGGCACAAGACCTGGGAGTTGCACGAGCCGTACCTGCCGGACCCGTTGCCCCGGCACCGCTGGGGGCGGGTCCCGGTCCCGGCCGCCGCCCGGGACCGGTTCGAGAAGGGCGAACCGTTCCTGCGAGTCCGCCTCGCGCCCGGAGACGTCCTCTGGGTGCCTCGGGGCTGGATCCACAATGGCTACGCCGAAGACGGCACCTCCCTGCACATCAGCGTCGGCGTGCTCCAGTTCACCCGGCACTGGCTGCTCGAACAGCTCCTCGACATCGCCGCCGGGGAGCCCGACTTCCGCACCGCGCTCCCGCCCGGGCTCGACGTCGACGGCATCAACACCGCGCTGGGCGACGTCACCGGGCGTCTCGCCCGCTGGCTGACCAGCCTCGACCTCGAACGGGCAGCGCAGTCGGTGCGCACCCGGGCGCTGCGCGCCCAGTCGGGGCCGCGCCGCCCCGCAGTCAGCGCCGCCGTGGGGGTACTCAGCCACGACGTCGACGCCGTGCGGTACGTACCGGGCGCGGTGCTGCTCAGCACCAAAGGCGCCGACGGCACGGTTCTGCACCTCGGCGACCACAACCTGCACCTGCCCGAGCCGGTCACCGAGACGATCATGCAGATGATCGACCACCCCGGCACCGTGGTAACCGTTGAGGAACTCCGCAACTTGATCGGTGCAGACCAAGCCCGCCGGCTCGTCCGCGAGTTGATCGAAGAAGGAGTCGTCGCCCCTGTCTGACGCGTACGCGAGCCGGGCGACGCGCCGGACGGCTGCGTTCAGGTCCTCGGCGGGCTCGGCGAGCAGGTCGATGGCTTCCCGGACGTACCGCCAGGCTGTCGTGACGCTGGCCGCGAAGCCGCAGGCCAGACGGGTGATGGTGTCCCCGTTACGCAGATGGGCCAGGGCGAGCAGCGCCTGCCGGCCGGCGTCGAGGCGCCACCGGCCTCGCATCGGGCGCGTTCGGCGCGGATGAGGTTGGCGAGGCCTCCCCGCACAAACACCCCGAGGTCCGAACGTGGTGCGCCGCCAAACCAGGTCGACCTGGTGTTCCTACCGACATACTCTTCATGGCTGAACTGGATCGAGGCCGAGTTCGCCGCTGTGCGTTACTTTGCGCTCAACGGCACCGGCCACCGCAACCACCCGGAGCAGGACAACGCGACGGCAACTACAACCGCTGGCGCAACCAGCGAGCCCGTCCGAAATCCGGATTCGCCACCGAATCCAAGATCCGCCACCCCGATTACCCGCCCATGGCTGCATGACGGGGCACTAGCCAAGATCACCGGAAACCTCGTCGACGAGGTGGTTCCCGTCGAGGTACCCCGCTGCCTGAGTGAGGAAGAGGTCAGCGTAGCGGCCCTGAGTACGCATGAGTTCGGCGTGTGTGCCTTGTTCGATGATGCGACCGGCGTCCAGGACATAGATGCGGTCGGCGCTGCGGACGCTGGAGAATCTGTGTGAGATGAGCAGGACCGTGCGCCCGGCGAAGAGTTGGCGGATGCGGGCGAAGAGGTCTGCTTCGGCCTGTGGGTCCAGGGCGGCGGTGGGTTCGTCGAGAATGATGAAGGGAGCGTTTCGGTAGAAAGCACGGGCGATGGCGAGTTTCTGCCACTGGCCACCCGAAAGGTCTGTGCCGTTAGTGAACTCGCGCCCGAGGACGGTGTCATAGCCGTCGGGAAGACCTTCCACCAGAGCGGCGACACCGGCGGATTCGGCGGCGCATCTGATCCGGCTGTCATGGATTTGGTCCTCGACGCGCCCGAACGCGATGTTGTCGTGCGCCGTGAGCTTGTAGCGGATGAAGTCCTGGAAGACTACGGCGCAGCCATGGCGCAGTTGGTGCATGTCGTTGGCTGGGCGGCCGTCGCGGTCCAGACGCCCGCCGGTGGGGGCGTACAGGCCGGCGAGGATCTTCGCGAGGGTGGTTTTTCCGGAGCCGTTGGTTCCCACGAGGGCGATGATTTCGTCCTGGTGCAGTGAGATGTCGATGCCGTGCAGGGTGGGTTGATCGACGCCGGGATAGGTGAACGTCAGATCGCGTGCACGCAGCGTCCGGAACGGCAGAGCGGGTTCAGCGGGCCGAGGCGGTGGCACGGTGGCCGCCGCCGCGAAGTCGTGCAGATCCTTGAGGAAGTACAGGGACTGGCCCATGTCGTTGAGCATGCGACTGGCCATCGTCATCCGAGTCGACAGCAGCCAGAGTCCGACCAGGCCGGTGGATGCGCCGGCCAGGGACACCCTGCCGGTATCCACCAGGGCCCAGACGGTGGCGATGCCGCCGACGATGAGGGCACTGGACACGAGCCTGGCGACGATTTCGCGTCCCGCATGGGTGCGGATGAGGCTGATCATGCTGGTCAGTTCTCGGGCGTATTCGCTGTCCCAGCGGGCATGGAGGGTGGCGCCGAGGTTCAGAGCCCGGATCTCCTTGGCCTCGTCCCGGCCAGTGAGCAACTGCTCGAAGTACTGGCGTCGGCGGTGGTTCTCAGCCAGGGAGTAGTGCATTGCGTACCTGGCATCGCGTTCGTCTTTCGCGGCCTTGAACAGCGGCAACGCCGTGAGAGTCGCCAGTGGGAGCAACCACCAGGCAATGGTGATGAAGACGCCCGCCACGGCCAGCACTGTCAGCGCCGCCTGCATCATCGTGACCAACATCATGATCACCATGGCCGGCTTGTGTCGAGCAGCGTGTACGGCACGCTGCAACCTGTCGTGGAAGTCGGGGTCTTCGAATTCCCCCAGTTCGGTATGAGCGGCGGTGCGTAACACCAGTGAGATGACGTGCCGGTCGACCCGGTCGGTGAGGATCTGCTGCCGCATCCCACTGAGCGTCAGTAAAATCCCGCCCGCCGTGCCGAGGACGATCAGCGCCACCAACCCGGAGACCAGCGTTGTGAGGTCGGCTCCGGCACCGCCCCTGCCGGCCAGCGGCATCACGTCATCGATCATGTCCCGCAGCAGCAGCAACGCACCGGCCAGACCGACCGCGGTGGTCAGTTGAAGCCCGGCCACAGTGAGGACACCCTGCGGGTCCGCCGCCCAGGACATGCGTACGGCCCGTATCGCCACGCGGCACAGGTCCCGGGAGGTGAGCTTGGACGTCACCGGGTCCACCGCATGATCCAGTTGCGGTGCTCGGTGCGTAAGAACGCGAGATGCTCGGCGTAATAGAACGCGTGACCCGCGCCGGGTAGGAGAAGCAGGCGGGCAGTGCCACCGTTGGCGACGATAGCCCGGTAGAGCTCGACGGATTGTTCGGGCGTGGTGGCGGGGTTGCTGTCCTTCGTGCCGTGAGCCAACAGCACAGGCCGATTCAACTGATGGGCGAATTCCAGGGCGCTGAACGCGCGGTAGATCTCCGGAGCCTGCCACAAGTGGCGCTTCTCGTGTTGCCAACCGGTCGGGGTGAGAGTGCGGTTGTAGCAGCCGCTGTGCGCGATCGCTCCCCGTAGCTCAGGGATGTGGGCGAGGGCGTAGAGGGCGAGGGTGGCGCTGAAGCTGTGTCCGCCCACCAACACCGGACCATCGATGGTGGCCAGCGCCGCGCGGACTGCTCCCACTATCTGCGGGTGCAGGGATTCCACCGTGGCGTCGGGTGGCCAGTGCAGCGGCAGGTCGAGGTTCGCGACCCCGTAACCAGTGTCCAGCAGCGGTGGCAGCGTCACCGTACCTGTGGGCCGGGTATCGCGTAGCCACAGAACCGCTACCGGCCCTTCCCCGTGCTGGGTGAGTCTCGCCTGGTGATGCCCGGTGTCGATGGTGATCGACATCGGTGAGGTGATCTCGGGGGCCGGTGCGGTCCGACCTGGCGGCGCGCCTCGGGGCAGGCGGTGGTGAGTCTTGGTAGCCCGTCGAGGCGGGCCGGAGCCGTCCATCGGTACGGTGAGGCCGGACCAGGACAGGCCGTCCTCGGAGGCGGGATCGTCCTCGGCGTACTCCACATGGAGCTCCCCGTCCAGGGCGGTCAGACGCCGCACCACCAGCGGGTCGGTCAGTCCGATCGCCTGGCCGGCAGGCGGGTCCAGTGCCGCGGGCCGGGCGGCGACGACAGCGGCGAGTTCGGACAGGGTGGGCTGGAACTTGACGTATCCCGGCCCCGTCGCCTCCAGCGCGACCGGGTTCCCGTGTGCGAGCGGGGTGCTCGTCGGGGGCGACGGGATGAGCACGACGAGGCGGTCACCCACCCAGACGAGGGGAGGCCGTGCGAGCGACGTCGCGGCCCGCACCCGGTCGAACACCGTGACAGTCCGGGCGGCATAGTCGGCCACCCACGGATGGGCATGTCGGTCCCGGACCACCAGCCCGGCGACGAGAGGCCGGTCGAGATGCCACGCGAGTGGTGCGGGCAGCACGTTGGTGACCGGTAACGTCCATCCGGGGGACGTGTCGTCCGGGTGGATCTCGATGCGGGTCAGCGGGGCCCGATCGGATGCGAGCCCGACCAGGTCCGGGTCCACCCACCGGTCGCGCCAGCACACGGTGGCAGGGTTCGCCTGCGATATCGAGGGCTCGATCGGGGCGGTCAGCCACGCCCACGGTCCGGTCGTTGAGCTTTCCCGCCAGCTGTCAAGCATGTGCGGTGACGACGATCGAGTTGATCAGACCCTTGACCGAGCCGATTCCGGAGACCGGTTCGCCGACGGGCTTTCCTGCGGCGTCGAGGCCCTGCGCGCAGGGCAAACCCATTTTCGCCATCGGCCCGGGTAGCGCGTCGTGGGGTCCGAGCACGGTTTCGGCGACCGCGTCGCGGCGAGCCGGTTCCATCCCTGCCACCAGCTTCTTCAGCGCCCGGCAGGATGGGCACGACTCCGAGGTGTAGAGCTGCACGCCGTACACCGCGTCGACGGATTCCACGATTCGTTCGTCCTTCGCTGCGTCGGTCGTACGGGCACGATGGTCCACTGCGAGGAGCACACCGGTGATCAGGGCGGTCGCCGCTGCCGCGAACACGGCGCGCGACGGTGTGTGGGAGCCGGGGCCCATCAGCAGGGCGACGGCTGCCAGCAGTACGCCGACGGCGTTCCCGAGGACGTGGGTGTGGCCTACCGAAGCTAGCCGCGCCAGTCCGAAGCAGGCGCACTTCCGGCCGCGGAGCGTGTGGGCCCCGACGGTCAGTGCCAGGTACGCCACCAGGCCGCCCAGCGCGGCAAGGCGCCCGGGCACCACAATGAGAAGCACCGCGCCGATCAACTCGGTGCCACCGATCAGCCGCGGACCGTGGGGCGCCGCCAGCAGTCCGCTGCGAATTGGCCAGGACAGTTTCTCGGCCGGTGCCGCGAGCTTCGCCACCCCGGAGGCCACGAGGGGACCGGCCAGGACCGCCACCAGCAGATCAGCCAGCATCGCTGCGCACCACCCATCCGGTCGCGATCAGGAACTGCGCCAACTGCCCTTCCGACGTACCGTTGGCCAGCAACTCGTTGATCGCCAGTCGCTGCGGCTCATCGCACTCGGCGATCGCCAGACTGACGCCGTTCACCAGAACCGCGCCGCCGTACGGCAGGGGAGTCAGGCACACCCGGGGGGCAAGTTTCACCGTGCTCATGATTGCCGTCGCATCCAGTGGTCGGTCCAGATCAGCCGCAGCAGGGGCAGGGCGTTCTCCATCATTCGCCGAGGGTCATGCAGTGCTGCGGCGACCTCTGTGGCGTCGATGACGCCGGCCTTCGCCAGGGGCGACTCGGCGAGACCCGCCGCCAGCTTGTCTCGCTGCGCATTCAGGTGTTCCGCTGCGGCCAGGCGCAGCCAGTAGCCGGGTGCCGCCCGTCGCACCCCGGTCACGCGGTGCTCGTCGATCGCTTGCCACAGGGGCCGGTTGTTCCGGAACATGCCCCGCTCGACTCGGCCGATGTCGCCGGCCGACAGCGCAACCACGGCGGCGAGGACCTGCGGAGCGAGAGCCGGCAGCAGCGCGCCGGCTTCCCCACGCTCGGCCAGAGCGGCGTCAGCCCTACCGAGCGCCGACGGCAGGGACATGGTGTGCTCCTGCCAAAGCGGGAGGCGCAGCTGTCGCGCGATGTCGTACTCCTCTTGGCCTGCCGCGGTCAGACCAGGCACGAAGTACTTCTCCGCCGGCCGATCTGGCTGGGAGTCGTGCTGCCGCCCGCCCGGTGGACCATCCCCCGCGACCATCCGCGCATGCACGGTCTGTTCCTCGAGGAGCCTGCGCGCCTCGGCCAGTGTCGGCAGGGCTCCGGCCACGTGGAACGGCTCGCATTCGAGCAACTTGTCATCGCTGATGTCGGCCTCGGGCAGGCGGATCGACACCAGGTCCTCCAGGAGCGTCCCGGCTGCCAGCGGCAGGTCCACCGCCCCGGACATCCTCGCGATGAGGCGACGACGCACCTCCACCTCCGGCGTCGGCGGTCGTGGTAGCTCGGTGGCAATCGGATGATGGTCGAGCAACTCCGAGACATCCATGGGTATCCGTCGCAGTTCTAGGCCGGGGATCCCGGGTAGCGGCAGGGGTGCGAAGGCCGCCCCCAGATCCGCGTGCACCAGCACCGGCCGCTTGCCCGCACGCTGTGCCGCCACCGCCAGAAAGGTCGAGGAAAGCCCACCGCTGTAGGCGATTCCGAACTCGCCATCGGGCAGCACCGCCCCGACCTCGTCGACCAGGCTTCCGGAATCGGGCAGCCGCGGCGCCTGTCGCCCTACCCGGACCCCGGCGGCGTCCACCCGCACCACCGATCCGACCGTCAGTCGTTGGACCCCGGGCACACCCAACGCGTCATCCGGAGCCGGCACGATTCCGTGCACCACCGCGAGTAGATCCCACGTCTCCGGAGCGGGAATGCCTGCGTCACCTGCGAAAGCCGCCAAGCTCTCGCCCCACTCTAGCCCCGACGGGTCCATCCGGTAATAGAGCGACCTCGTCGACGGCAGTTCGAGTGCCAGTTCGAACGAATTCTTCGATTGCACGGCTCGCAACCCGGGAAACGTCGACATCGGACCGGCTGTCCGGATCCCACTACTGCATATCTCTACTTTGTTCATGCTTGGTGTACCTCGAGATATGTCTCCTTGACGGGAAGGGAAGTGCTGACCACTTCGCCGTCACACTCCACCCATGCGTAGAAGCCTGCTGGGGGGGTCGCCGGCACGATCTCCCTGCCCAGGTGGAACGAGGCCGGGAAGCCCAGAACGCGCAGCCCCACCGTCACATACAGCGCGTCCTCCACCGGGTCCAGAAACCCGACACTCCTACGCTGCTCCACCCGCAACGAGGCCACGACGTCGTCGACTCGCTGCACGGAGCGAACGGGTACCGTCTGCGGCCACGATTCGATCTGGTAGGCCCCGGCATCACCCCGTACGGACTCCAGAAACCTACGCGCCTCCGTGGCCGCCGCGCGCACCATCGCGCCCCCTTCCTTTGCATTCATGTCAGGTTCGCGTCACAGTGCGGATGCCTGCATCGATCGTGCCGGGCGGGTCGCTCACCGAGTGGCCCGCCCGGCACGCCGTTGCGTGGTCGGCGCTGCAAGCCCAGCATCGGCACGCGTCGACGACCGAGATGGACGTGCCTCAGCCTGGACGGCAGTGACCGTCCGCCGACCAACCATCGGTGAGGCGGCAGTAGTAACCGTCACAACACGTATACGTGAAGAGGCACATACCGCCATTCGGTACACATTCCTGAACCACCGTGGACTGGGACTCGAACATGTGCTGCTGAAGGCTGTTGCTCGCCAGCCTTTCGGCAATGGAAGTCATGATCATACATATCACCTCCCTAAGATGAGTTTGTCGATCCGTCAGGGATCTAGAAGAAGTCCAGCACGACCACCTGGGTGGTGTCGAGCATCTCCTGCCACTCGATCCGATTGGAGTCGAATCGACGAGGTCAGATGGTCTGCGCATTTTCTCCTCCCGCAAGGGTGCCTGAAGGAGTGTCGTACTCTGTGTGGCCGCCGAGCCTCCCGGGCGCCAAACCGTCCATGCGGCGACAGCGCCGGCGCGATGATGTACGTGGCGCGAACCGAATGCTCCGGGCGGCAGTCATCCGTCGACTTTCCCGTGACGGACGACGCACTGGTGGTTCGAGCAGCGAAAGCAGCACCGGGTTGCGCAGCGGATGCTGGACCCGCTGCGCGAGAAACCGCACCTCGCGCAGCGGCGTGAGCCGCAGTCGTCGTCGGCGGGGGGCGGGGCTCCCGGCGGGTGAGCGGTGCGGGCACCGTCGGCGCGGGCAGTCGGGGTGTGACGGCCGGAGGTAGGTCGATGGCCGGAAGCGGTTCAGCGTCACCGACACCCCGGGGCCTGCTGGTAACCCATCTGAGGCGGCGCCAGGTCCCGGCAGGAACGTGATGAGGGGAAGCGCGTTCTGGTGACCGACACCGCACCCTCACCCAGCCCGACCGACCCCCCTCTCGAACACCGCCCGAAGTGGCGATCGGCGGGTGAGAGCGTTACCCAGAGGGCTGCGCCGATACAGCACGCGCTTGCCGTCACGTCGGCGATGAAGCAGGCCGGCCTTGTGCAGGATACCCAGATGATGAGAAACGGTTCCGGTGGATAGGTCATGGCTGCGGGCGAGATCGGCAGTGGTGTGCGCGATGTCCAGGGTGGCCAACAACGCGGCGCGGGTCGCGCCGAGAATCTCGGTGAGGTCTCGCGGCATGGGTCTGATCGGTCGCCTTCCCGACGCAGCGGCGGCTGCCCCGGCAGCGAAGTAGATGGCCACGGTGTCGTCGGGACGGTCGGCCAGGAGGATCCGGTCGCCCATGAACGCTGAACCGACACACCACAATCCCGCTCTGGCGGTTAGCCGGGTCCGTGGCGGCATGTCGACAAGAAGGGTGTCGCCGCTCCAGGTAAGGTGTCGGCTCATGTCGGCGATGACCGCCTGAACCCCGTCGGCGGCGAGGATTCGCGCCCGGTGGTCGAACTCCGACTCTAGGTCGGCCCGCAGCCCGTCCCAGTACGGGGCCAATGCCGTCGCCCAGTAGGTCCTCAGCTCATCGGCCAAGGCAGCCATATAGGCGCCCGCGCCTCGCGCCTCGAGCAGACGGGTGGCCAACGGCAGTGCCGGGCCGGCGCACCCCGCTTGCCTGGCCTCAGCGATGGCGCCGGTCAGCTTCTCTCGGATTGACTCCGTCGGTGTGGTCACCAGCGCGTGCAGTTCCTCGTCGAGGGAGGTCGAGCCGCCGGCCACCACCGGTAGAAGGAAGTCCGGCGGGCATCCGCCCACCCCGATGATCTCGCGCAACAGGCACGGTCTGCCCGGCGCCAGCCGTCCACGTACATCGCTCCACCACCGCCGAACCCAAGGTGTCTGGTCGCCGCCGGTGACCGCCCACAACGACAGGGTGGCTTCGGCCACCATCGACCAGCCGAAGCGGACATTCTTAAGCCCTTCGGCGGAAATCTCAAGTACGTGCAACACTCCCACCCTTCGCATCAAGCCGTCGGCTGGTGGAGCGCGTCGAACGTGCCGGGGTGGACGTCAAAATTGGGTCGAGCAATATCAGTCTCCTCTCGGAAAACGCATTTCGGCTAGATCTGCATTAGGCTGCCGCTCATCCGGCGAAGCATGATTCACTAGGGGGCGCGCGTCATTCCCACGCACGACGCTGCGCCCCCGAAGACCGCTAACCATGTTCCGACAGACAGGCCGACACATTTCACGGTTGACAGGTTGCGATACTTGTTTACTCGCCCGCAATCTTTCCGAACGACATCGAACGATCTCGAACAGCTGATGGTGAGTTACCCGGTCGCCGTGGACGCGGGGTGCACAGCCGGTGATGCCCCGACGGGTGCCCCCTACCGGCGCTGCTCCAGGACGCCACCACTACCTGCGTGGGTCGTTCGCTCGTCGATACGACCGGACGCCCTCGCACCTGTCGTGGCCGACCCTCACCGCACCCGGCGGGACATCGAGTGTCGAACGCTAGTGCTCTGACCACGAACGTGACGGTGTTGGTCAGGCTGCGGGGGTGGCGGGTTGGCCCCGGCGTCGTTGGCGTTCGCTGCGGATGCGGGCGCGTTCTCGGCGTTGGGCGGCCAGGATGTCGGGGCGGCGGGCGTTGGCGTTGCGCCAGCGCAGGTAGGCCTGCAGTTTCCGGGGCAGGGCGAGGTGGTTGAGGTGGTTGGAGCCGGATGACGAAGGTGCGTAGTGGCCCGAACTGGGCGGGCGCCGGCGCGTCGCCGCGGCCGCGCCGCGGCGCCTCGCGTTGCGTTCAGGAGGCACAGGTCGGGGTGAAGCAGAGTTGCTGCCGGCGACGCGGCCATCCGAGGCCCACCCGGTAAACCAGGACGTGCGTGCCTCCGGCAATTTCCGGGTCTACGCCGCCGGGCACGTTCTGCTGCACGAGTCGGGCGTGGCCACGGCGTTCCTGACCGCCTCGCCCCTGCTCCGATGGCCCGGCACTGGGCGCACGTGCCCTACTGCACGACGCTCCTCACGCAACGGCCGCCTCGTCCTGTCAACGCACGCGGGCAGCGTTCGCCGACTCAGCGCGCCGGGCGACCGGCCTCTGCCTGCGTGAGGGCTTCCTCGACCGTGGCCGCCGTCCAGGTCTTGTCGGCGGGACGCAACGGGGTGCCACGGGCGAACACGGCGATCCCGGTCAACAGCCCCGTCCGCAGCTCCGCCCGCCACGCCGGTCCCGACCGGGTCACCAACAGCAGTCGCCGGCGATTCCACCAACCGTGGGTTTCCGGCCCGCCTTCGGCCACGACGTGGACGTCCGGGAAGTCACGCAGGGCATCCAACGCCGCGATGACGGAGTGGCGCGCACTCCGACCCGCCTCCACGCGCACGACGCCGCGCCCGTCGACGTGAGCACCGGCGAGTCGGTCGACCGCGTCGTGCAGTGCGGTGCGGCCGAGGATCCACCGAAGTTCGGCCGTGACGTCGGTCTGCTCGAACAACAGACCGAGGGTGTGCCCGCCGAGCCCGTCGCGATACCGCTGGACGGTCTCCGGCGGCGCGGATGCGAGCCAGTCCGCCCATTCCCGGTAGGCGACGCGCAGTTCGTCGAACTGTCCGGCCTGCTGGCTGTCGGGCTCGTCCTGCAGGTCGACGCCTCGGCGTAGCGCCACGAGACCGATGGTGGCCAGGGCCGCGTGCTCGCCGTCGAGGCTCTCCTCCTGCTCGGCCTCCCACAGCTGCACCAGGACCCAGTAGAGGAGGTCGGCCCACTCCGGCGCGTCCGGCCACAGCCCACCGGCGACGAGCAGGAGCACCAGCCGCGTGACCGCGAGCTTCGCCGGCAGCGGCCAGTCCTGGGACGTGTCGACCAGCGCGGAGACGTCGCGTCGGAGCCGGGCGCGTTGTTGTGGGGTGAGGGCATCCAGCACGCTGGCGAGGGTTTCCGGCGGGCCTGGGTGCGGTGCCTGTCGGGTACGCCGGGCGGACGACCGCGGGGCCTCCGGGTCCGTACCCTCGAAGATGTCCTCGTCGTCGGCCGACGTCGGCGTGCGGGCGTCGGTCAGGCCGAGGGCGAAGCGGAGCAGCGCCGGGCCCACGGCGGACGCGACGCGATTCTCCACCTGGCGCCGCCGGCCTCCGGTCGGCGCCTGCGGGATCCGGTCCGGCCGCACCGAGGCCAGGTGACGCAGCGCATCGAAGAGCGCCGCGGTGTGCGCCGAGTCCGCCACGACCTGCGGCAGGGATGTGTGTTCCAGCGGAGACGGCCGGTCGATGCGCGACAGCGCGGCCGACACGTCGGTGACGAGCACGCCGCGACACTCCGTGCCGTCGTCCGTGGTGACGTGGCTGACCGCCTCCCCGTCGCTGGCCGCCGTCCAGCCGTCCGGCGCCACGGCCGCGTACACGTGGAGCCTGCCCGTCTCCCGATCGTGGTCGAGTCGAAGGCCGTTGACGGCGAGCCAGCGCGGCGGCGTGCCGGCCGGGCCGACGAGCACGGTCGCCTCCACCCGGTCGCCGAAGATACGGACGCCGAGCACCCGCAGGCTCTCCGCGTCGGTGCTGGCCGGTGCCGACGGCTGTCGAACCTGCAGCCGCGCCAGGTCCGAGACGGCCACCGTCTCGGCGGCTTCCACGGTCACCACGGGAGCGGTGAGCGGCGTGACGACGCCCAGCTCACAGTTGCCGCCCGCCGGCATGGTCCTGGTCAGGGCGGCGTGGCTGCAGTTGGCGCTGCCGGTCAGGGCCCAACCCTGGCCGGACGACCACCACTCGACGACCTTGCCGTGGTGGTAGCGAGAGCTTGCCGGCGTGCTCACGACGGCGTCGGGCACCCGTTTGACCACCCGGGCGAGACTGTCCGGGTCGCACTGCACGTCCCGGGTGAGCAGCAGCCGCACCTGCTGGGGCCGAAAGCGGTCGACGAGACGTCGCAGCGCGCCGGCATCGGGATCGAAGAAGGGCGCGGCCACCGCGAGCTGCGCCGCCGGCCCGACCGGACGGGGAAGCTGCTCGATGATCGGGCGGAGCGCCGTGGTCACCAGGACCGGCTGGTCCACGCCGGGATCGGGTGGACGTGTGGTGAGCAACTCGGCGACCCGATCGAGGCGATCGCGGCCGAGATCCTCCATCCACACGTCTTCGGGCAGCCGCCGCAGCCAGTCCGCGAGCTGGTGGAAGAGCGCGGGCACGGTGGGCCCGACACCACGCATCAGCGTCCAGACCTCGGCGTTGTGGTGCCATCCCGAGGCGGTCGCGTTGCCGGATCCGATGGCCACGACGGTGTCCGTCTCCGACGCGATCACCACCAGCTTCGGGTGGAACGCGCCTGCGCCCTTGCAGACCACCGGCAGAGCCAGGTAGTCGGCGGGCCCGGGGCGACGGGGGCCTTCGGTGAGATGGTGGGCGTCGAACAGAACGGTGGTGCGGGCTCGCACGGCGTGGGCGTCACGGAGGCAGACGTCCTCGAAGAAGGACAGGTCGCAGGTGTACGTCAACACCAGGACCTCCTCCGCGTCGGGGATCAGCCGGGCGTGGAGCACCGCCGGCGGGGCGGCGCCGAGCAGGTCTTCCCAGTCGGTCACCGGACCACCTCCACGTGGCGACCGGCCGTCCAGGTGTCCGCGGAGACGGCGAGGACGCCCAGTTGTCGCAGAAAGCTGGTGAAGGTGGGCAGCCGTAGCGACACCGCGCCGCTGCCCTCCTCCCCCTCCAGCCGCCATCGGTCCCCGACCCGACGCAGCCGGGTGGGCAGGCGCAGCCCGGCCCGCGTCCACTGCATCTTCTGGCGGCTCACCGCTTCGGCCCGCTGGAACAGGTGACCGGCAAGGTCGACGGCCGCGCCGGCAAGTGGACGATCGGCGTTCTGGTGCAGCCACCTCGCCACGTACTCGGGGCCCAGGTCGTCCGGCAGGGTGCCGACGAACGCGGCCCGGCTGACCGGATCGAGGTGCCCGAGCCGCTCGGCGCCGACGGCGAGCATTCGCAGCAGGTCGAGCATCGTCCAGCGGTCGGCGTTGCGCGGATGGTGGTTGAGGTCGTGCTCAGCCGGCAGCAGGGTGCCGGTGCCGGCATCGACCATCGCGGGAAGACCATCGACGAGTGCCTGCTGGACGGTGCCGTCGGGTAGCTGGCCGGCGAACCGCTCGATGGCCTGCGCGCGCGTACCGGGCCGCTCGGCGAGGGGTGAGACGAGTTCGGCCCAGATCAGCCGCCACGCCCACACCGACCAGTTCCGCAGCAGAGCGCCTCGCCAGGTGCGAGCGTGCTCGTACAGCTCGTCGGAGCCGAGCAGGTCGCGCAGACCGGCGGTGAAGCAGCACCGGTCGTCCATCGCCATGTCGAGGGACTGACCGACCGCGCGGCCTTCGAGCGCGCCGACGAGCAGCGCGGCGCTGTGGCGATGGGTCCTCCCGGCTGCCCGGTCGCCGTCGCGATCGGCGAAGTACGCCCGCCGCACGCACTCCCCGTCCGGCGCGTCGCCGATGCCGCACAGGCACAGATGGCGCAGCCCTCGCAGTTGCCGCCGGGAGAGCGGCTGTTCTCGACCCGCGACGGTCACCACCTCGTCCAGGGCCGAGAGCAGCCCTTCGTCGGCTGCCGGGCCCGGTGCGGGCACCCGGCCGCCGTCGGTGAGCCCGACCAGCAGCTCGATCCCCGCGTACGTCTGCAGGTAGCCGCCCGGCACCTGGCTGTAGGTGGCGGCCAGGCGGCCGACGTCGGCGGCGTCCGTCTCGCGTAGCTCCTTGCCGATCGTGTTGACGCCGTGGGCCCCGAAGTCACCGGCCCTGGCCCGGTGTTCGTCGGGCTCGTCGAGGCCGTGGGCGACCGAGACGGCACCCAGGACGACCTCGGCGCGGCGGACGAGGTCACGGAAGCGGTCCTGGTCGTGCTTCGCGGTCCAGCCTCGCCTACGCGCCTCGATCGCGAGGCGGGCGTGCAGCGCGACGTACCGCGCGTGCGGCGTGGTGGTGATGACGCCGGGGACCAGCGCGGCGGCGTGGGAGCCGATGACCGTCTCCACGGCGAGGGGCTGACGGCCGGTGTCCTCCGGGGTGTCCGGCTTGGCCGTCCATGCCGGGCCGAGAACCGGTGTCACCGAATCGTCCCCACGTCCAGCGATGCTCCGAGAAGATCCACCGCGCCACACAAGCATTCGGCGTCGGTCGCGGCCTCCGAATGACGGAAAGCCGACACTCCGACGCTGCAACAGCTTGATGACTCGGCGGCACACCACGCAGCGCCCGCCACCAACACCCACATGCGCACCAGCCTGGTCATCGACGCCTTGGACGCCGCAGTCGCCGCCCGCGGCGGCCGGGTCGAAGACGTGATCTTCCACTCGGACAGGGGCGCCCAATACGGCAGCGGCGCCTCCGCCGACGCCTGTCGTCGCCACGGTGTCCCGGCTCGTCGTACGACAACGCCTTGGCCGAGGCGTTCTTCGCCACCCTCAAGCGTGAACTCGACGTCGGCCGCCGACGGTGGGCAACCGAGGCCGACTCCCGCCGCGACGTGTGGGAGCCAGACTTACGCCCAGCGCGCTTGCCGTACCAGTCTCACCAGACTGAACCTGCCCGGCTGGACCGTCAGCACCCGCGACGGTCAGGCCCTCTACCCCACCGCGACTACACCGTCCAGGGTCAACTCCTGCTGCCGGACGGTCCGCCACTGATCACCATGCGACTCTACCTATCCCACGCCGAGGAAGCCTTCAAGGAAACAGTCACGGTGCCAGCGGCGACAGGTGAAACTGAGGAACCAGACCAAGCGCCAACCCGGAGACGTCATGACTGAGCGTTCACCTCAACCAGCTAGTGAATCGGGAGCCAAGGGGTCAATGTCACCTCCCGAGAAACCCAGGAACGCCCCTGCCGTCACACAGGACGACACTCCAGACCCCACTCAGAAAACACGGGCGATCACAGGGATGCTAGTGGTGGTACTGGGCGACCTGGCCATTGTCGCAGTAGCGATCGCCGGCCTCTTCTTATTAAAAGAGGAGACCGGGGATGCCCAGTACGCCGCCGTCCTGACCAGCGCCTTTGCCACGATCAGCACCATGACGACCGCGTACTTCGGGATTCGCGCAGCAACAAATACCGCCCAGACGTCAATTACTGGGAACAAGAGCGAGCTCTAACCAAACGGGCCGGGCATGAACCGGTCGAGGGAACGCGACGTCCTCGGCCTGGGGGTCGGCGACGGCGGTAAGACGGCCGAAGTTCTCGATGCAGATCCTCACCGAGCACAAGAACCCGGCACCGCCGACGTCCGCATGGCGCTCTGCGACGGGCTCGAAGGCTTACCGGATGCAATCGCCGAGGTGCGGCCTGGCCTTCGAAAGACGCCTGTCATCAGGCCTTGAGTCGTGGCGCCACGACACCCGGTGGCCCAGGTGGATCCACCAGCTGCTCGGCTCCTGACGGCGGGTCAGGAACGGAGGCGGGCCACCAGGTAGTCGAGGAGCACCCCGGCACCCAGCAGCACGACCACGCCCGGGGTCCCGGGCGGTACCGGTCGCGGCTGCGGTTCAACTCACTGCCGCCAGGAAGGGCGGGGTGCCGTGAGCCGATGCGTCTCCGACGGCGACGCGATGGCCGACTGCACCGTCGCGTGGTGCGCTGCGGAGGGACCGTCGCCCGAGGGTACGGACGGCAGGAGAAGGGCTCTGAACTGCGGTTTCAGCCCATCGTAGCCACCCGACGGCATAGCATCGGGGCAGCCGACCACGGATCTCACACGGCTGGGCTTCCCTCGTCGAGCAGCAGGCCGAGACGCGACCGCCTCGGTGCCGGACCGAGGGGACAGCTCAGTGCGACCGACCGAAGATCCGCGGTTTCTCGCGGCCACATCGACGATCCTGGCCCAAACCAGCGCGGCCGAGGGAACATCCGTCCCGCACGACCCGACGGATCCGGACCATGTGGTGTACCTGACCGGCCTGATCGAATCCACCGGCCGGACGTCGGAACGCTACCCAGGGCTGTTCGCCAGCATCGAGTCCCGCCATACGGCGATGACGGTGCGCGGGGCGGCCGACCAGCCCGGTGACTTCACGGACGGAGAGATCGTCGACTACGTGGCGCCGTTGACGGGAAGCCTGAAGACCAGCGCGCACGCGCTGCTGACCCGCACCGCACCTGTCGCCCGGATCTGGTGCCACCTGAACGTCGTCAACGCCTCGGACACGACGATCCTCGCCCGTGGCGACAACGAGGTGTTCGGGCGGCAGACCATCGAGGTGCAGACCGACGACGACGAGGCGGTGTCGTGGCCGGCGGGCGGCGACATCCGTGCGGTGCTGACCTGGTGCGTGGACTACCAGGACGGTTCGACGGTGACTGGCTACACAGGAGACAGGTGGGCTTTCCAGACGTCCGGGGATCCGACCGTCAGCGCCCCTGCCATCCGCGGCGGCCGGCACACGGGCGACCTGACAAACATCGTGATCGGGCTGTCCCGAGGGCAGGGTGGCGCGGATGTGGACTACTGGTTCTGGCAGAACGATCCGGGCAACAACACGCTGGTCGTTCCCTTCGCCGGTTCGATGTACTTCACCAAGAAGATCGCCAACCTGGGGAGGGGGAACCCACGCCTCTCCTTCTATCTGGCGCGCGCCGAAGGCGGCATGAACGAGCTGAGCGCTGCGAAGACGGCGAGGTACCTGGCCGGATTCAGCATCAACCCCAACGATCCGAAGCGGCTGGACTTCTCCCTCTTGCCCACGGAGAAGGACTCGGGACTGGCAATCCTCTTCGGCACGAGCCCGTGGGTGTCGGACACTCGCACCTTCTTCACCGCGAAGGTGACGGTCGACCTGTTCGACGGTACCGTGGCGTGGTCGTCGGTGTTGAGCTCCACCAATCCGGACAAGAACCCGACCGACGGCGTCACCTACATCAAGCCCATCAAGTACGTCTGGCACTGCCTGGCCGCCGGCACCCAGGTCACCCTCGCCGACGGCCGCACCCTGGCCATCGAGGATTTCGACACTGATCGGGTGGTGCGCTGCGGTGACGGCAGCGAGCAGCCGGTGCAAGCAACCCTGGCCCAGCCGCACTGGGGCCCGGTCACCGTCGTCACCACCACCGGTGGTCGTAGCCTCACCTGCTCCCTGACCCACCCGGTGGCGACTCCGACTGGTCTGGTCCAGGCATCGGAACTCACGTCCGGTTCAGTAGTCCGCACCGTTGACGGGCAGGACACCGTCGCACAGGTGGGCAGCGCCGAGCACAGCGGCGAGCTGCTGTTCAACCTGTGGCTCGGCTGTCCGGCCGAGCGGTCCACCTTCTTCGCCAACGGGTTCCTCGTCGGCGACTACCAGACACAGGCTCGGATGGTCCAGGAGCCCGACCCGGCCGCGCTCCGGGGCCGGCTACCCGAGCGGCTGCGGGTCGACTACGACAGCCACCTGGCCGACCGGGAGACCGCGGTGGCGCGGCGACAGGGATAGCGACGTGCCCGATCCGTTGATCCCTGGCCTACCGCTGGTGCAGTCGCTCCGGCGGACCCGTGGAACCCTCACCGTCCTCCTGGAGTTTCCCCCTGGGAACGAGGTGACCGCCGGGCTGTTCAAGGGAGTGGGCGAAACGCCGCTGGTCACCGCGACGAACACCGACCTCGGCATCGACCTCACCTACGACGGGTATGAACCGCACGTCGAGTACTACGTGGCGCTCTCCTTCGGCGGCGATCGGTGGGGGCTGCCCGTCACGGTCCTCTGGCAGCAGCCGGCCCTCGGCGCGATCTCGATCGACGACCGGTACGTCGACGTCGCATGGACGCTCCCCGAGGGACCGGTGATCGACGACGTGACGGTGGCCCTACGCCAGGACGACGGCCCCCTGGTCACCAGTGTCACCTGTTCCGGCGGCACGGCTCGACTCCCGCTGGCCGCCGCGCTGGCGACCGGCGGCGTGTACCGGATTCACCTCACCGCCCGGCGGGGCGTCGCCACCAGCGAACCGGTCAGCTCCGAGCCCTTGATCCTGCAAGCGCTGGGGATCAGCGAGGTGCGCTACGAGCCAGGTCCGCACGGACCGTACCGGATCGATGTCACCGCAACCTGTGCGCCGAGCGGTCGGCTCGTCGCTGAACTGCTGGCCGGCACGACGGTGGCAGCGGCCGAGGGTCAGGACGCGACCGCGACAGTGTCCCTGACCCCGCCGGTGCCGCTGGATCCGGCCACTCGCTGGCAGCTCGCCCTGCGCCACCGCAAGGGCAGCATCACCGGACCGCCGTCGGTGCCGGTGGAGATTCCGCTGCGGGCCCCGGAACTGACCGGTGCCAGCTACGACGGCACCCACTTCTTCGCGTCCTGGCAGGGTACGCCCGGCGCGAGGGTGGTCGTCACCCGGCGGGACACCGGCGACATCGTCGCAGAAACATCATTCCGGGTCGCGTCCTGCGGCCAACTGGCGCCCAAGCCGGCGATCCAGGTGGACAAGACGTACGACCTCACTCTCGCCCCGATCGTCGGTCAGGCGTACGGGCCCCCCGGTCCGCCGACGCCCCTGATCGTCGCCGCACCGGCGCTGAAGGCGGTGGTTGCCGGTCAGGGGCAGGTCGTTGTCAGGCTGACCGCCGATCCAGCCGCTACCGGCACCGAACTCTCGATCACCACCGCGGACGGTCCGACGCACACCGCTACCGCCGGGGTGACCGGCGGCTACCTCGCGCTGCCAACCGGGCTGTCGACGGAACTGTCGGTGGCCGCACGGGCGGTCGCCGGTGACGTCGTCGGTCCCCTGTCGAAAGCCGTACCCGTGCTGTCCGTACCTCCGTCGATCACGGAGGTGACCACCGGCGACACAGCGGTCACCGGGAAGGTCGCTTCCGCACCGGACAGCCGGCTCCCGACGCCACAGAGGGCTGTCACCCTCCGGGTCGCCGGGGTCCCGACGGGCGTACCGGTCAACGCCCAGGCCGACGGCAGCTTCTCGGTGACGCTGCCGGACACCGGGACCGCAGCCTTGACCCTGACCGCCGTGGTCAGCGGCACCAGCAGCTCAGGGGCGACGGTGACCGGGCCGTCGTCGCCGCCGGCGCCGGTGACCCGCGTGACCCCCGCCCGGGTCGACGTTCAGTACGACGGCCGGTCGGCCTGGGTGCAGTGGCCGCCGGTCGACACGCCCGGGCTGACCGGCTACCAGGTCACACTCCTGAACGGTACGACCCCGGCGGGCAACCCGGTCACGGTCACCACCACCGGCGTACGGCTGACCGCCGCACACGATCCGACCCGCAACTATCAGGTCACCGTCCGGGCGGTCACCGACAGCGGGCTCGGGCCGGCGACCGCCGCCGTGCCACTGTTCCAGGCCGGCTGGTACCCGTCGGACGACCGGACGAAGGCCCCGCACCTGCGCCCGTTCACCGTAGCGGCGATGACGCCGAGCAAGATCAAGGTGTTCCTGCCGAACCTCTTCGCCGGCAGCCCGAGCGGCGGCCTGCCGGACGTGTCGCCGTTCGTCCTGCAGGCCGAGGCGGCTCCGTTCGGTTACACGCTCACCATGCCGGCGGAATCGATCGTGTGGCAGTTCGACGGGCAGCAGATCCGGTCCGGTGTGCGCGACGCGTGGAACACGTTCCAGAGCGCGTTGAGCACCGCCCGGCTGACGCCGCTGGGCTGGCACATCCTGCGGGACGCGGTGTCCCGGTCCATGCCGCAGACCTTCGATGAGACCCTCAGCTACGCCTACGGCTTCGAGCCGGGCACCGGTGTCATAGACCTGGTACCCGGGATGATCCTGCGCGCCGACTTCGGCCAGTACCAGTGGATCGGTGCGGACGCCATCGCCTCGAAGTACCTGGACGGTTATGTCGGGTCGCAGCGGGTCGAGTACGAGATCGGGTCGTACGTCAGCGGGGGTGAGTGGCTACCCGGGTTCGACGCGTTCCTCTCCGCGATCGTCGGCGCGAACGGCACCGAGGTGCCCTCGCCGAACAACGACGGAACCCGCTACAGCGGCGGTGAGGGTCTACCCGACCTCTACTATCCGCAGTTCCGCCAACCGTACCTGAGGCTGGTCTATCCACCGAAGATGCTGGCCAGCGGCAGCTACGACGCCCGGCCGGCCTGCAACATCGCGCTGCTGGCCGCCGGTGACCGGGTCAGCCTGAGTGCCGCGACCACCAATCTGCGCCAAGGGCAGCCCACGGGCGCCGGCGTCGCCGTGGCCTACCTGCGCGGCCGGGTGACCCTGACCGCCTGCGTCCGGGTCTGGCTGGACGGGACGCCGACGGTGGTCCCGGTCGGCACCAGGGTCGGCAATCTGCTGGAGACGGCGGCGACCCGCCCACCGGTACTGCCCACGCAAACGGTCACCCCCGGGGTGCCGATCAGCGGCCTGACCCTGACCCGGGCCACCGGCTACGCCATCACCGATCCGTCGACCGGATCCGACGGCTACGCCGTCGGCGCGGGCATGCCTGTCCGGCTCGACTGGGGACGGGGAATGGCGTACGACGAGTACCGCGACTGGCTGTCCCTGCCGCTGCTGGCCGGCGACCGGATCAGCACCGGCGGCCGGGGCGCTGCGGGCCGGTCGCAATGACGGCCGCCGGACCATCTCCGCCGCCCGAGCCGCGCTTCACCCGGGTCGGCGCCACCCCGTTCTACTGGCTGGACGGAGCGGCACGGCAGATCGGCTTCCTGGCCTCCTCCGGGTCGCTGGCACAGACCTGTCCGCTCAGCACGACCTGGCAGGACCCGGACGGCGTCTACCTCTTCACCGGCGTCGCACCGCGCGACGACAGCAGACTCATCGCCGCGCTCCCCGGCTACCTCAAGCGGATCGGCTGGCCGGCCGGCCCGAAGTTCCTCTGGCTGGATGATCCCGACCTCCCCGTCTGGGTCGGTCAGAGCCTCGACCTCCAACGGACCGCCGCCGGCTGGACCGTTCGCCGCCGCGCGGACGTGCGCCTGGCCACCTACCTGCTCCGCGTGCCGAGCGGATCGTCGGTCTCGCTCGGCACCGCCGAACAAGGCTGGGGTTTCGTGTTCAGCGGCGCCACGGGACCGCCGGGGCATTTCCTTCCGCCGGGCGGCACCTACGACATCGACGGGGACCTGCTCCTGCCGTTGGCCGGCGAGCAGGCCGGCTGCTGGCGTTTCACCATCACATTGGCCAGCCGCGGCTCACCTGACGACTTCGCCCAACTCGGCGTGGGCCTGCGATTCTTCCACCCGGCCCCGCGACTGCCGGGGGACGCCGGGGTGGGCTGCCTGCACCTGCCGGTGCTGACCCAGCCCGCCGGCTCCGCGCTGCGCCTCGATGTCGCACTCGATGCGCTGCGACCGACCGATCCGGACCGCAGCCACCTGTCGTTCTTCCCGCCGGCACAACCCGGCCGGCAGGTGGCCGGTCCGGACGGAACCCGGCCGGGGCCGCCCGGCGGCGACGGCGGCACCCCGGCACCTGGCCCGCCTACGATGGCCTCCGGACTCACCACCGTGCTGGGATATCCGGCCAGGCTGACCCCGCTGCCCGCCCAGGGCAGCACCCCCGACGCCCGCCTGGTCTTCGCCGTCCAACCCGCGCAGGTCGGCCCGCCGCCGGTGCCGGTCGACTACTACCTCGCACCGCAGGGGGCATTCCGCCTCACCATCGACGCCCCGGCGCAGCCCGCCGCCGGCGGCGACGCCGCCGCGGCACAACATCGACTGCTGGTCGGCTCCTCCGGACTCGAGTACCTCGGCGTCCCCGCCGACCACGCCGCTGTGCTGCACTTCCTGCCCGGCAGACCAGCGTTCGCCCCGCTGAGTGACGCGGCGGACCAGCCAGCACTCACCACGCTCGGCACCACATCCTGGGTCTGGCTCAGCGCCGACGCCGACGTGGGCTACTACGCCCAGCCGGAGGACGCCCCGCTGTACCGGGCCGCGGCCGGCACGGGCGACGCGGACGTACCGAATTTCCTGGACTACCTCGAGCTTCCGGCGCTGTTCCTGGCCCCGCAGGACGGGCGGCGCTGCTTTCCGCTGGCCCCCTATCGGACGCTGCCCGCCGACGAGGTTCCGGCGGCGCTCGCCGTCGAGCCGGCGATCGCGGCGGCCCGCCGCCAGGCACTACTCGCCGCCGATGCCACGGCCTGGGCAACGCCGGCCGGCGCCCTCCAGACCGCCACCGGTCCGTCCGGCGACGCCGGGGGGACCAGCGGGTCCCCGCTCGTCGGAGTGACCCCACAGGGCCTGGCGGTCGGGGTCGCGGCCGACGGCACCGGCTGGGACTGGGTCGGCATCGCCAACGACGACCCCGGCAGCCCGGCCGTACCAAGCCTGGTCCTCACCCAGGTCAGTGGCGCGCTCCGGCAGGCGCTGGCGACGAACCGGCTCTTCCTGGTCGCGGCGAACCCGCAGACCTTCCTCAGCTGCACGTCCGTGCCGTACCGTCTGACCTCGGAAGGGATCGCCTCCCTGCGAGCCGCCGGCAAGGTACCCGGCGAGGTGCTCGACGCGGTCGCGCCCTGCGTGGGACACCGGTACGACACCGAGGCAGCATTCGACGCGGCACTGATCGCGGCGAGCCCACACGCTGCGTCGTACCTGGACGACTTCCACCGGCAGTCGGGGCTCCTGCGCCCCCGCATCGGCGACTGGAGCTTCCAGCTCTCCCCCCGCAACTGGGCGGAGCCCGACCGGGGCGACCATGCGGCACCCAGACCCGACACCATGCTGATCTTCAAGTTCGACGTGACCCGCTCCCTGACCGACCTGGTCGCCGACCCGAGCAGTTGGACCTGGCCGGAAGCTGCCACACCGACGGGCGGCAAGCTGGGCGACACCCGCAGCCGGCTGCAGGCCATCCTCCAGGCGGCCGAGGCGGCCGTCACCACCGTCGCCGGGACCGGCCAGACATCGCCGTACGCGAACTTCGTCGACCTGTGGCACGACCCGGGCTGGACCGGGATCCTCGCGCTGAACTGCGCCACCTCCCTGACCGACCTGCCCGGGCCGCTCCAGGCGCTCGCCGGCGGGATCGACAAAGGACGCTGCTACGCACACCACGTCGGGTTCGGCCTCACCCCATTCGACGCCCCCGGCGGCGTCCTTCGTTTCGGACTCACCTCGACCTTCGGGCTCATCGACTACGCCGACCCGACCGACCAGTACTTCGAGGACAACCGCCCCTACATGTTCAAGGTCCTGCGACTGTCGGCCGGGTTCCGCAACTCGACGGTGACCAGCTTCTCCAGCCAGGTGGAGCTACTGGTCAACCGCCTCTTCGGGGCACCGACCACGCGGTATCCGACCACCCGCGGCAACAACCTGGTCCTCTCCGGCGTCCACCAGCGCCGTCAGGACGCCAGCGGCGTCGAGCACGACGCCTACCTGTTCACCGCCGACCAGGAGAGCACCTTCGCCGTCCAGGACTCCGCGCTGCGCTGGGTAAGGGTCGACACCGTCGACCTGGTCACCACCAGACCGTACGACCCGCAGCGCCCGCTGCAGAAAATCGTGACGAGATTCCAACTCGGCGGACACCTCCACTTCTACGAACCGGACGGATTCGACCCGTTCTCCTACGGCCAGACGCGGCAGCAGGAGGAGGCCGGCGCAGCCGTGACGGCGCAGACCAGCGGGCTCTGCTTCCGTAATCTGGTGGTCCAGATGCAGTTCGCGATGGGAGACCCGCAACCCGAGTTCGCCTTCGTCACCGAGACCCTGGCCTTCGACCCGGCCGGCACGGCGGCCCGCCCGACGGCACTGCAGGCCCGTTTCCCGCTCGCCCTCAGCGGCTTCCTCAGCACCCCGGACCCGGAACTGGCCGAACCCGTCGTTACCCTGCGCGCCTCGCCGGTCCGGACCACGCCGACCGGTCCGGCCGGGCCGCTGCTCACCCTGGGCACCGAGCCGGTCGACGACGAGGAGAGCACCACGCCGCCGGAAACCCTCGGCTACGTCCCGCTGCACGCGCCGGTCGACCCGGCGCAACTACGGGACCCCTGGTACGGGCTCGTCTACGACCTCGATCTCGGTAGCCTCGGCGCACTGGCCGACAGCGTGCCTTTGACCGTGAAGCTGCTGGTCGCCTGGGGCTCCGGGGGCACCCGGGACGCCCCGGCCGTCTACCTGGGACTGCGCCTGCCGGGAGTGGCGGACGCCCTGGGGGTCACACTCCCCCTGCAAGGCGTCCTCACCTGCGGGTTCAAGTCCACCGAACTGCTGGTCAGCGGAGAGGGTGACCACCGACAGTATCTGCTGCGGCTGCGCAACTTCGCGCTCCGGCTGCTCGGTCTCACCTTTCCGCCCGGACACAACGACATCCTGCTGGCACCGGACCCGACCGACCCGACGTCCCGCCGACTCGGCTGGTACGCCGCGTACGCCCGGGACGACGACCCGAAACAGGCGAAGCTGCCGTCGCGTACCGCCCGGCTGGTGGCCGCCCGCCGGCTGCCGGCCACCGCCCTGGGCGAGGCGCGGAGGGACGACTGATGCCGGCGGACCACGTCGATGTCATCGCGCTGCACTGCGACCAGGGCATGGCGACCATGGTCAAGATATGTGACGCCGCCGATCGGGTTCTCCACCTCATCCTGATCGACTTCGGTTCCACCTGTACCAGCAGATGCGCCCCGGAGGACGTCGTGCTCGGCGTGCTGAAGACCATGGCGCACCCGAAGATCGATGTCCTCATCGTCTCGCATCAGGACAAGGACCACTGGAGCAAGCTCCCAGCGCTGTACCAGAAGGTGCATGACGCCGGACTGACCTGGCAGATCGACTACACGTACTACGGCGGCAAGGACTGGGGGACTTCGGCGACCAAGGCGCAGTTGACCTGGCCGAACGCGATCCCACTCCAGGACGATTACAGCTCCTATTCGACAGTGGGCGTCAAGCAACCACTCTTCTCGCTCGCCGGTGTCACGTTCTACGTACTTTCCGCCAACATCTCGGACGCCGGAACGAACGTGAAGAACGGCACCTCGGCGGTCATTGTCATCGAGTACGGCAATCCCCTCCGCACCGCCATCCTGACCGGCGACGCCACCATAGATACCTTGGTCTGGATAAACAACAAGCTCGAGCCGTGGCAGAAGAGTCCGTACGGGAGCCCGATCACCAACTGCTGGATGCTCGAGGTGCCACACCACGGGGCGCTGGCAACGCTGACGACCAACGCGGACTGGTCAGCGAAGACCACCACCTTCGTCAACTACGTGACCCCGTTGAACATCGTGGCGAGCGCCGGCGCCCACTCCCAGTACAGCCACCCGCACAAGATAGTGCTCGACCATTTTTCGACACATGTGCGTGGCAACGCCCCCCTCCATTACCACGTCTACTTCGACGACGCCAGCACGCGGTGGGTCGAGGAGCAGTGCCAGAAGGGAGTCTTCACCACGGTCCTCCGGCTCGACGGAACGTTCCTCGACCAGCGGTTCACCATTTACCACGACGGGAGGGTCACCTTCCACATTGGGACGGCCCCGGGCGCTGTCCCCGGCACCGGCCGGGAAAGTTTCGGTGCGCTGCCATTGTGTAGCCGTGGCCGGGTCGAGAACGGCTGAGTCAGGATGACGCCGAGGGACATTTACGACGCGCTGGACCGTGCGCTGCACGACCGCCGCATCACGCTGACCTCCGGCACGGTCGCGGGGCTCGGGCCCGCGCTCGTGGCGATCGGTGTCACCGGATCACTGGAGATCCGCGAGGCCACGCTGAACCTGAACGCCAACGATGTCCTACTCACCGGCATCGCAGCGCACCTGCACCACGACTGGGCCGTCACCGTGCGCGGAGCCCCACCGCCCAACGGCGACAGCGACAACTCCTTCACCCTGACCCTGAGAGAGGCCGACACCGGACAGGCGCCCTGGACGATCGGCACGTCCTTTCGGGGGCTGCCCCGGTCGCGGATCGCCGCGCCGAACGGCACGCTGCCGCTCGGGGACTCCGTACTGGTGGATCTCACGATCGAGGGCCCGGAACTCACGACGACACCAGCCGGCCGGTGCACGCTGCGCGGCTGGCTGCTCCTCACCGTCGGACCACTCGCGCCGTACCGTGACCTCTTCGGCGCGACGACCCTCCCGCTCGAGGGAACGGTCGACATGACGTCGACTCCCCCGAAAATCAGCGCGTACTCGACCCTGACCAGCCTGTCCCTGCCGCTGGCGCCGCAAGCGCGGGCCTTGGAGGTCGGCATCTCGCTGGACAGCCAAACAACGGACGCCTACCCCCCGGGCGACCCGGTTTCCGTGATCTCGCTCAGCGCCCGGGTGCACCTGCCGCAACTCGACCAGGAGATGACGTTCACCGCCCCTCTGCTCCAAGGCGACGAGATCTGGGCGCTGTCGATGCGCAGCACGAAACCCCTGACCGTCCGGGCCGGACTCGACCTCGTACTGGCGTTCTTCGACCTGCCGGCGACGGACCTCGACCTGGTCTCCTTGCCGCTGGCCCGCGAACTGCTGGCGGGGATCGGCGTGGCCAGGGCGGAACTCGGTCTCCAGCGGGACGGTCGGTCGCTTCGACTCCGACACGTCGGCATGGCCCTGGAATCCCTCGACGACAAGCACGTGTGGCACCCGTCGGTCGCCTTCATCACCCTGAGCAAGCTCGGGGTGAGCTGGATGTACCACCGGTACGACGACGACTCGCTCCTCACCGGCAACGTCTGGGGACGGTTCACCTTCTTCGAGGACTCGTCGCACCGCGTCGACATGCAGGTGACGGTCGCACTGCCCAGCCTCTTCCTCACCGCCGAGACCCTGGACGAGATCGAGGTCCCGCTGGACTCGGTGTTGCGGCACTACCTGGATCCCGTCAGTTCCCCGAACAGCGACGCCGTTCCGGCCAGCCTGACGATCTCCGACGTCTCCGTCGAGGCCGCCCCGCGCAGCGGCTGGTTCCGCGCGAGGATCACCGTCCGCAGCTCCTGGACAGTAACGCTCGACGGCCCCCGGCTGACCGCCGGGCAGGCGCGGAACCACGATCCGACGCCGCTGGTCGACCTGCAGGCCCACGCCGTGACCTTCTCGATCGACCGGATCAGCGCCGAGCTGGGTGCGGCGCAGAATGGCATCTTCGGCAGCATCTCCGGCTTGGCCTCCATCATCACCAGGACCGGGGCCGCCGCCGAGGAGACGAAGGCGGTCTTTGTAGTGACCGCCGACTACCAGCCCGACGCCGGCTGGCACTTCTGCGGCGGACTCGCCGAAGGCACCCTGAACGTCGGGGAACTCGCCGCCGCGCTGCTCGGCGTCGACCTACCACGCGAGCTGAGCGAGATCAGTCTCACCGCGCTCTGGTTGGAGTACACCGCCAGCGGCGAGGAACACCCGTACTCGGCGCGCGGCGCGCTGACCGTGCGGTGGTGCCCCACCGTGCTGGACGGGATCACACTGTCGATCGAGGCGGCCGCGTCGATCCGGCGGAAGCGGCAGACCACCACCACGGACGAGGTACGGGCCCTGGCCGCCCCGGGCACCACCGACAGCGGCATGATCTACGAAGGGTCGGCCGTCGGCACGGTACGGATCAACTCGTTCCGGGTGACCGTCGGGCTCTCCTTCGTCGCCGCCGAGACCGTCTACCTCTTCGAGGTGGCCTACGGGTCGATCGTCCTGCGGGCCGCGACCGACTGGGCCGGCAGCGGCACGGCGCGGCACCAGGTCCTCACCGTCACCCTGTCCGGTCTCACCCTCGGCGACGTCGTCACGTACCTGGTCCGGCTGGCCAGCCCCGGCAGCAACTACACGCTCGACGCGCCGTGGAGCTTGCTCAACGAGGTCGACCTGTCCCGGTTCACCCTGTCCATCGACCCGACCGACCAGGTGGTCAGCCTGACCTACCGGGTCGACCTCGACCTCGGCTTCGGCAAGCTGACCCGCGTCGGCGTCCGGTACGAACGCAGCACCGGCGAGGACCGGGTGAACCTCGTGGTGGAGGGGGACCTGCTCGGACGGTCCTACACCGGAGACAACGCGCTCACCTGGGACGCGGTCAACGATCCGCCCCCGGAGATCCCCGGCAAGGGGCCGGCCCTGCTCCGGCTGGACTACCTGGGCCTCGGCCAGCACGTACGGCTGCGCCGGCCGCCGGCCCGAACGGATTCGATCAGCGACGTGCTGGCCGAGCTGCGCGCCGAACTGGTCCCGCCGAAGTCGGCGACGCAGAACCCGTTCGACGGCAGCGCGATCGTGTACGACCTGACCAGCCAGTGGATGTTCGGGCTGGACTGCACGGTGCTGGGCATGGCCCGGATCGGGATCGTGCTGCACGACCCCGATCTGTACGGGCTGGTCGTCTCACTGGCCGGCGCGGACGCTGGCGTGCTCGCCGGTCTCAGCTTCGAGCTGCGCTACCAGAAGGTGACCGCCGACGTCGGGGTGTTCCGGGTCCGGCTCCAGGTGCCCGACGCCTTCCGGCACCTCAACCTCGGCCCCGTGGCGCTGTCCATCGGCCGGATCACCGTGGAGGTCTTCACCAACGGCAACTTCACCGTCGACCTCGGCTTCCCCCACGACCGGGACTTCTCCTACTCCTTCGGACTGGCGGCCGGGCCGTTCAGCGGTGCCGGCGGGCTCTACTTCGGGCTGCTCGACGGGGCCACCTCCAGCCGGGTGCCAGCCATCACGAACGGCACGTTCAGCCCCGTACTGGAGCTGGGTGTGGGGCTGTCCGTAGGGGTGGGGCGGGAAATCAGCTACGGTCCGCTGCGAGCCGGGTTCCAGCTGCAGCTCGTCGCGATCGTGGAAGGGGTGTTGGCCTGGTTCCGTCCCACCGACGCGTCCGCCCCGAAAGAGCTCTACCACTGGGTGCAGGGTTCGGCGGGACTGGTCGGCAAGCTCTACGGCTCCATCGACCTCACGCTGATCAAGGTGGCGGTCAACGTCGAGGCGCACGCCGTGGTCGGCTTCACCCTGGCCGCCTACCGGGCCACGCTGGTCGAGCTGGACGTCGGCGTGAGCGTCGAGGCCGAGCTGACGATCCTGTTCGTCCGCGTCTCGTTCACCTTCCAGCTACGGCTCACCGCCTCGTTCGTCATCGGCGAGGACCGCCCGATGCCCTGGTCGTTGGCACCCGGCCAGACCGACCGTTCGCCGTCGCCGCTGCGCGGCAGCGTGGCGGTACCCCGCCGGCGGCGACCGGCACAGGTGACGGAGCTGACCCGGCTGATCAGCCGGCGGGCCCGCACAGGCTTGGCCGGGGTCGAGCGGGCCGACACCGACTTCACCTGGCCGACCGGGCCGGTGTTCCCGGACGGAAAGCCGCACCCGGTGGTGGCGCGGATGCTGCCGGTCTACACGGTGGACGGCATCGCCGTACGCTGGCCCGGGTTCGACCCGCCCCCGCCCGCGACCTCCGCCGTCAGGGTGGTCCTCCTGCTGATGGTGGAGAACGGGGTGCCGCCGGCCCGGGCCAGGGGGCGACGGCCCGCGTTGACCGTCGAAGGCAGCGCCGCCGCGGTGGATCCGGCCGCCCTGTCGTTTCCCACCCTCGTCGAGGCGATGCTGCGCTGGGTCCTGGCCGCCGCCGGTATCGACCCGACCGGTGGCACTGTCTCTCCCGGAGAACTCGCCGAGCTTGCCGAGTGGCTCGACCGGCCGGCGGCCGCCACCGCTCTCACCGAGAGAGTGCTCGACGCCTTCCTGCGGGACAACATCGAACTGCGTGTCAGCGGTGTCCCGTCCGGTGCCACGACCCCCGGGCTCGTCGGCGGCACCGTCCTTCCGATCCCGCCGCCCCTGGGCTGGGACTGTCCCGCCGGCGCCCAGGACCGCCGCTTCACCGCCTACCGGATGATCACACCGGAGTACGCGGCCCACATCGCCGACCACTTCTCCCCGATGGACCCGAGATCCTCAGCCGACCGGCACACGGACCGGGAGAGGGCCAGGGTCGACGACCAGCGGGAGTCGATGGCCAGCGTCCTGTTCCGGGACTACTTCCTGCTGATCGCCAAAGCCGCGGTGCGGGCTGCGGGTGACCTGGTGGCCGCCTACCCGTACCAGGTCACCGGCAGGGAGAGCCTGGCCGAAATCGCCGGCGCGTTTCCCCGTCTCGCCGACCGTCACCACCGGCACGCATGGGACACGGTGGAGCGGGTGGCCGACCGGTACGGCATGTCCGCCTCGGAGTTGCGCACCCTGGACCGGGAGTTCGAACGGCGGCTATGCGACGCCGACCCGGGCGAGCCGGTCGAGGTGCCGATCGGGGTGACACCGCAGAGCCTCGCCGCCGCCAACCCGGACTGGCCGCTGAACCCGGAGTCGGCGCCCGGCCAGGCCCGGTCGCTGTCCCTGGGCCGCCTCGAACACCAGATCGGGGTAGGTGAGAGCTTCGCGTCGATCGCCGGACGGTACGGCGCGAACGTCGGTACCTGGCTCACCAACGACGACGTACGGCGACAGCTCAACCTGCTGCGGGCCGGGGCCCGGCTGGCCATCCCGGCCGCCTCGGTCGGCAACCCGGAGGCGTCGGACACCGATCTGATGGCCGCCTACCTCTACGTCCGGCTGCACGACCCGCAGGCGTTCACCGCGTCGACCGCCGGCGGGATCCCGCTGGTCGACTGGTACGTGCAGGCCATATCCACGTTGAACAGCGGCGCCGGGCCGGCCAGCAGCGGCGTCGTGCCCGGCGTGGTACTGCGGGTGCCGCGCGGGTACGACGATCTGGCCAACCCGCTGACCTGGACGGTGCGGCGCGGCGACGACCTGTGGACCGTGGCCGCGACCTTCACCCTGCGGCAGAATCCGTACATCGACACCGGGTACGGCACGTGGCGGCAGGCGGTGGCGACACTCAACCCGGGCACCGGCCCCCTGGCCCGCATCCAGGTGCCGACGACCGCGACGACCGTGCACCCGGGTGAAACCCTCGACGCGTTGGTCGACCGGCTCCCGTTCGAGCTGCCCGGCGGCGCCGGCTGGCTCGATCGGGAGACCTCGGTGCGCCAGGTCGTGGCCGGTCAACCGGTGCTCACCCCGCTGGCGGTGGTGACCGTACCCGGCTGTGTCGTACCGGTCGGGTCCGGGGACACCCTCGGCGGCATCGCCGCCCGCTACGGCCTGCCCACCGAGGAACTGGGGCGCCGGATCGCCGACGTGCCCGGCGTACTCGCCCCACGGTCGGGGGTGCCGTTCACGGTGCCCCACCCACCGGCGGTCCCCGTCGGCGCGTCGCCCGCCCTCGCCGGTCTGATCCGCACCGTCGTCGCCGAACACGCCGTCGAGATCGCCGGTCAGGTGTCCCGCTACCTGGTCAGCGGTCTGCGACTGCCCACCCCGGACGCCGACGGCGGGTACGACCCGCACGCTCCCCTGGCCGGCCTCTACGAGCTCATCGGACAGCAGCTGGTCGGCCCGACGCCGCCGAGCGCGTGCCCACCGACCGACGTACGAGCACCGATGGTGGTCACCGTCGCCAACTACGAGCCGACCGCCACCTGGCTGAAACTCTACGACTCGACGACGCTGACCGGGCAGACGAGTCCGACCGGGGAGACGCACCGGCTCAACCCCGGGCTGGCCGGGCGTGAGCAGCTCGACGGCCTGGTCGCGCTGACCGGCGAGGTCGACCGGATCGAGTTCCGGATCACCGACGAGGATCTGTGCGCGCGGCTGCCCGAACCGGTGCTGCGGCAGACGTTCCGCACCCCACCGGCCGCCCGGACCAACTACCTCGACGCGCCCGTCCGGCACCCGCTGGCGCAGCGGACCTTGTGGCAGACCACCGACCCGGTCACCTACCCGGCCATCGGGGACGGGCCGGCACCGGCGGACGGGGTACCCACTCTGTGGCGGTTCTCCGCCGACCTGCGGGCCGCCGTCCGGGCCCGCACCGACCAGCCGTTCACCCTGTACGCCGCCGACGCGCGTCCCGACCGGGCGGCCGTCGAGCTGACCCACTACACCTGGGCCACTCTGGTGGACGTCCGGATCCGGACCGTCCCCGGGATGCCGTACCTCGTCGAGCTGCTCGGGGCCGGGCCAGCCGACCGGCAGGCGTTGCTCGACCTGTGGCGGCACTTGGCCGACCCGGCAACCACCAAAGCTGCCACGGTCCGCCTGCTCTACCGGTCGACGGCCTCCGGCGGCGCGCCGACCGGGCTGATCTCCACGATGCTCGACGACGAGCAGACGTACCTGGTGCGCACGAACCTGAGCACCGAGACCCGCAGCCCCACCGAGGTGCGCGTAAGCGGAGGCCAGGAGCCGCCGACGCACGGCGACCACTACGCCCGCCGGACCGACCCGGCCGACTTCCTCCGGCTCGTCTGGGAGTGCAGCGTGGTCGGTGGCGGCGGCTACTGGCTGCGGTACGCGGCGGCGGACGGCACGCCGTTGCCCGGTGCGATCTTCGGCGCGGACGGTATCGCCTCGCTCAGCCTGCTCGTCGACCTGGCCGGTCAGCCGGGCCCGGACCGGCGGCTCCGGTCCTTCAGCAACGTCGCCGTGGTCGCTGACCCGGTGGACGCCACCACGGTCGACCTCTTCGCGCAGGTCACCGATGGCAGCGAGGTACGCCGGTCAGCGACCGTCGAACCGGGCCGGGTGGCAGTGGCGGTCAGCCTGGACCAGGCCCCGGCCGTCACCGCACCGACGGTGGACCGGCAGGTCACGGCCCGCCAGCTCTACAGCCTGATCGGCTACGACCTGGCGGCGTCGGCAGCCTTCCAGGCCGGCGGTCCAGCGCTACCGGTCGGCCCGCAAACCCTTGGTGTCCCCGACGGGTCCGACGACCCGCCGGGCTGGGACCTGTTCGCGGTGCTGCCGGTCGCCCGGTATGCCCGTGCGCACCCGCTGCCGGCCGGGTGCGGCCTGCCCGACCCGCTGGCTGATCCGTACGCCGGAATCAGCCTGGCCGGCGAAGACGGACCACCGGTTCGCGCCACCGCCGAGGTCCGCCTCTGGTTCCAGGACGTCCTGGGTAACGCGTCGACGGCGGGTGAACCACCAGCGGGCGGGGGTCCGCTGCCGGTGTCCGTCCCGGTCGGGTACACCGATGCGGTCATCGGCGTCGGCGCCTGGCCGGCGACCACCAGTTCGTTCCAGGTGACCCGGCCAGCAAGCGGGGCTGCGCCCGACGGGTCGGCGGCGAGCGCCGACCGGACCGGCGGCCCGCCGGCCGACGGTCCGAGGGCCGGCGGCCCCGGAGCCGCGCGGTTGGTGGTGACGGTGGCGGTCCAGACCTCGACGCACCTGCCAGACGGACAGCAGCGGGCCGACCGGGCCGCGCAGATCGCCGCCGACCACCGCGGCCGTTACCAGCAGGTCTGGTACCAGCTGATGCAGCCGCACGTGACGACGACCCTCGCCACCACCCTGCACACCCGCGACGGGCAGCCGATCCCGCTGCCAGCCGGCGGCCGCCTCGCCACCTTCGTCGCCGGTACGCACGCCTGGCTCGGCACCACCGCCCAGCTCGGCACGGTTGGTGTGGACGCCGCCGTCGCCACCGATCTCGCCGGAGTCTGCTCGGCCTACGGTGTCAGCTACGCCGGTCTCGCCGCGGCCAACGAGCGAATCCCGATCGCCGACATCTTTCCGCCGCCACCGCCGTCCCCCGTGGAGGGTGTCGACTTCACCGTCGAAGTCTCCGCCGTGTTCCGCGACGGCGACACCGTGACCGGTCTCTGCAGACCGGGCTGGTCCCCAGAGCAGGTGCTGACCGACGAACACAACATCGGCCTGCCCCTGCGCACCGGCGTGGAGCTCGGCCTGCCCGAACGGACCTGGCCCATCCCGCCCGACCCGACAGAGGGCCCGCCGACCCTGACCGAACTGGCGGCGCAGCAGCGGGTCAGCGTGCCCAGCCTGGTGCGCCGCAACGCCGAAGAAACCGGCCTGCTCAGGGTCGGATTCACCTTCACCTGCGACGACATCGACATCGTGGTCACCCCCGAACACCCGGACGTGTCCATCCGCGACGTCGCCGATACGTTCCGTCAACACGGCGTGCAGTACGACCCCGTCATGGCGGCGGTCGCGAACGCCGACCGGCCCGGCATGTTCCGCCCGAACGCCCCCCTCGTGATCGACCGCTACCTCGTCGCCGCCGACGAAACCCTGGCCAGTAACCGCTCCGGCAGCGACCCGGCGCGCCTCGCGCCGCACAACACCAACACACCCGGCCTCTTCCCGACCGGGACGCCTCTGCGGCTCGGCTGCCGACCGGGTGCCGAGGCGTTCACCCACACCCTCGCCGACGCGGCAGCCCTGTACGGGACGACACCGGAACGCCTGCTCGTACAGAACCGGACGGTCCGGCTGGTCGAGCACCCGGCCGGGCACGGCGCGACGGCCGGCGTCGAACGGTTCGCCGTACCCGGGCGCGCCGCGCTACCCGGGTCGCTGGCGACGCGGATCCCGTACCGGATCGGTCCGGACGCCACCCTGACCGGCATCGCCGATCTGGTCGAGCACGCCGACCCGACACGACCCTCAGCGGCCGTCGCCCTCGCCGAATCCAACGCGACGCTCCCCGGGGTGCTCGCCGGCGGGAAGCTGGTCAGCGTCGCCGGTCAGCAGGCACATACCGTCGCCGGTGACTCCTTCACCACCCTGCTGGCCCGCTTCGACCCGCCGGTCACCCTCGCCGACCTGGTCCGGGAGATCGGGTCGAGCCCCGGATTCCTCGACCCGGAAGGGCTGCTGCTCACCCCACCGGCGGTGCTGCCGGCCGGCCGGTACACCCCCGCCTACGTGGCACGCCGCTACGGCATCGACGTCGCCGACCTGGCCCGCGCGAACCGCGCGCTGCCCGGGCTCGTGGTGCCCGGCGTGCCGCTGACAATCCCGTCGACCGACGGCCGCGCCGTCGCACAGGCGGACACCGGGCGCGGCGACACGAGCACGCGCACGGCCGTCACCGGTGCCGCGTACACCCTGAACAGCCTCGTCCACTGCTTCGCGGAGCTGGGAGTGGAGACGACGGTGGAGGACGCGGTCACGGCCAACCGTGACGTCGCGTTCCTCAGCGGCGGCGTGCCGATGCTCCTGCCGCCGCCACCGGCCGTGCTCACTGCCGACTTCGGCGGCCAGGGCATCTGGAGCTTCCCGGACACCATCTTCGGCGTCCGCACCTGGCTGGATGTGAACCGCCCGCCCGAACTGGTCGACGAGTCGTTCGGCGCTTCGGCCGACGGTGAGGTGGTCCGTGGACGAACCGAGATTCCACCACTGCGGGTGGCGTACGGCACCGGCCCCGCCGACCGGTACCTGGCCCTGCAGGAGTTCACCGCCGGGCTGGAAGCGGCCGTGCCGGTGCTGCGGCTGGCGACGGCCGCAGCCGCCCCGGATCGCGGCGACCAGGCGCACGGCGCGGACGGGGCGACCGCGGGCGACACCGAGAACGCCGAGGTCTGGGCGGTGGCCTTCGGCCCGGGTCACCTGGCGCGGGTCGAGGTGACGTCGCCGGCCCCCGACTGCTATGCGCTTCGGCCGCTGATGAACTCCCTGGTCAGCCGTACCAGGGTACCCATCCGGCCGCTCGGAGCAGACGGCAGCCTGGGAGCACCGGCATCGCGCGACTTCGTGGGCCGTGACCTTGAGGTGTGGGCCCGGCGGGTACTCGCCGACGTGGAGTTGTTCGCCTCGGCACCGTACGCCTCGGCCGCCTACCGCACGCCGGTCCGGCCAGCGCTCGAGACGCTGCTGGCGGCAAAGCGGAAGCTGGCCGACGGCATCTCCCAAGGGTTGGAACGCGTGGTCACGTCCCCACCGCCCAGCTCCGGCCGCGAGACCGATCCGGATCCACGTCGCGACGCTGCCCGAGAGGCTCTCCGGCAGCGCCTCCTGGCCAGTCTCAGCGCCGGATACGACACGGACGCAGTCGTGCAGTACGACACCGAGGTGGCCTCGCCGTGGTCCACCGGGGTCGCGCGACTCAACGGAGCGGGGGTCGTCCCGGCCGGAGGCGTCAACGCGGTGGCGTCCGGGAACGCCACGGCCGGCGGGCGCGCCCAGGACACCCGGCGGCCACCGGCGGGCCCGACGGTCGGAGTCCGAGTCAGCGCCGCCAAGGCATCCCTGGCCAGCACGTCAACGACCCAGCCGGGCGACCTCAACTTCCTGGTCGACGTGGCCCGGGAGGGCCTCACCCAGGTAGTCGACGTCGATCTGTCATTCGCGGTTACCGAGCTCGAATTCGACATCCGTCGGGTGATCGACGACTACGAGGCGTCCCGCTGGCTGACGTTCGTCCACCCGTTGACCGACAATCCCCCGCCAGGGGTCGCGCTCCATCTGGGTCGGGCCCGAATCCCGCTGCCGGTACGCGGTCACCCGGCTTCACCACTGCTGGGAACACAGGCCGCCACCCCGACGCAGGCCCAGCCGGCCGGCTACCGCGAGGCGATGCACTGGGACTACGCCTTCCGCTACCAGCACCAGGGCACCGCAGTGGACCAACTCCACCTGGCGATCGAGTTCAACCGGACACCACCCCAGGTGCCCCTGAGCGACCCGGCCGCCGACAAGGATCTCTTCACCACCCTCGCCCAGTACGACACCGTCGCACCGGCCCTGTGGGAGCTGCTCGGTCGACTCCCCGACTACCCGACGCCCACCGCCACCCCGCCCGGGCCATGGTCAGCCGTCGAGAACGCGGTGACGACGTTCGCGAATCTCGTCGCAGAGATCGCCGAAGCCTGGACGCGACACTGGGACCGGCAGCCCGCGCCCTCCCCGCCGGGCGAAACCCACGCCTTCACCCAGACCCTTGAGACCACGTACGACACGGCGACGAACACGACCCACTACCGCGCCCTGTGCCTGGAACGGACAGAATCGGCCGGGGACTGGCCGCTGGTCTCCCTGGTGCGCTCCGAGGGCCAGGTCACACCTCTGACCCAGCAGATCCGCACGCCTCAGCAGTGCCGGTACGAGATGCCACCCGACTCGCCGGTGCTCGGCCTGGACAGCTTCGAGATGCGGTTCACCGGGCTGCACATCGCCGCACGACAGAACGCGGCAGCGCGCGTCCAGGTCGTCCGTAACGCCGTCTTCCCCGGACTACCGCCGCCCCGGGAAGACTTCATCTACCGGACGCAATGGTCCACGTTCCCGACGTGCTGCACCCCGCTGCTGCACTGGCGCACGCCATGGCCCGTCGGCCAGTGGCACGAGCAGCCCACGGAGAACCCCCTGCGCGCCGTCTTCGCCGAACTGTTCGGCACAGAAGAAGCGGCGTCGTACCGACAATTGATCAGCTGCGGCGTGCGCTTCGGGTACCCCCTCGCCACGGGCAGCGATCCGACCGCGACGATCACCCCGTACCTGCCGGTGACCTTCAATCCGAAGGGCGAGTATCGGCCGGGTGACACGACGGAAGGCACTCTGGGGCGCCTCATCCAGCAGGTCGACAGCTGGTACGCCCGGACGGCGCCGGCCGCGACCGACGGCAGCTGGCTGATCACGATCAACCTGTTCTCCTCGGTGGCCGATCAACTCGACCGACCGCTGCTGGTGCTGCCGGTCGCCATGGGGTATGACACGACCGGACGCGGCCATCGGGCGGTTCGTGCCGGAACCGACACTCACCGACAGTGAAGCCGCGCTGCGCTCTCCCCTGCCGTCCTGCTCGGCTCTCGGCCCACGAGCTGAGGTGACACTCCATCTTCTTCTGGTCGCCCCGAGGCGGGTGGTGGTTGCGCAACACCCATCGGCACACCACGCAGCGCCACCGGTTGATAACGTGACGGCGCCGCCGACCGGTCGGCGTCGATGCCCTGGGGAGGGTCAGGCATGTGGGCGGACGAAGCCGCGCTGGACGAGGCAGCGCGCCGGCTCGACGGCTGGGAAGCGTCCATCGCGGACCGGGCGGTCCGGGCGAGGGAGCTGGCTTCCCAGGTGCAGGCGATGAGGGGCACGGCGGCCAGCCCCGATCGAACGATCCAGGTCACCGTCGACTCGTCGGGCCTGCTGGTCGACCTGCGGCTGGACGAACGCACCCGGCAGCACTCCGCGGCACACACCGCCCGGCAGATCCTGGAGACCACCCGGGCCGCGCACACCGATCTTCTGAGCAGGATCACCGAAGCGACCACAGACGTCCTCGGCGCCGAGGACCCGACAGCGGCGGCGCTTGTCGAGTCGTACCGCCGCCGGCTGGACCCCGACCGGGGCGCACCGGATGCCCGGCGATGACGGCATCCGGGTCGACACCGACGGCCTGACCCGCCACGCCGCACGCCTCGACCGCCGCGCCGACAGTCTCGACACCGCCCGCCAGGCCGGCCAGCACGTCCGGTTGGGCGCCGAGGCGTACGGGCAGCTCTGCGCGATCGTGCCGGTGCTGCTCGACGGCGTCGCGCAGACCCTGGTCCAGGGCATCGACACCGCAGCCGGCTCGGTGCGCGACACGGCCGACAGGCTGCGGACCGGCGCCGACCGCTACCGGGCCGCCGACACCCGGGCCGAGCAGTCGCTGCAGCGGATACGGCACAACCGGTGACCTCCAACCCGCTCGTCGCCACCGCCGCCGACACCCCGCCCAGCGCCTGGGCCGGCATCTGGATCTGCGAGGACATCGAACTCATCGCCCAGGGCGTCCGCAACGGCAGCTGGATCGACGGCACCCTCGGCGTGGTCAGCGCCGGCCTGGACGCCCTCGCCTTCGTCTCCGACCCGGTCGGCGCGCTGCTCCAATACGGCATCGCCTGGCTGATCGAGCACGTCAAGCCGCTCAGCGAGGCACTGGACTGGCTCGCCGGCGACCCGGCGCAGATCACCGCCCACGCCCAGACCTGGCGCAACGTCGCCGCGTCGCTGCGCAAGGAAGCCGCCGAACTGGCCGCCGCCGTCCGCACCGACGTCGCAAGCTGGGGCGGCGGTGCCGGCCCCGCCTACCGGGCCTGGGCCGCCGAGCAGCAGCAGGCCATCGGCGGGCTGGCCCAGGGCGCCGACACCCTCGCCGCCGTCACCGAGGGAGCCGCCGGCCTGGTCGCCGCCGTTCGGCTGCTGGTCCGCGACGCCATCGCCACCTGCGTCTCCCGCCTCATCGTGTACGCGGGCGAACTGGTCGTCACCGGCGGGTTCGCCGCGCCGCTGGTGGTGGAGCAGGCGACGACGCTGGTGGCGTCGTGGGCGGGGCGGATCGCGCGGCTGCTGCGAGGGCTGCTGGCGAGCCTGCGGCGGCTGATGCCGGAGATCCGGCGGCTCGGCGACCTGATCGAGAGGCTGAAGCAGGCGCTCAATCGGATCGCAGGAATCGGTCCCTCCGACCGTATGGGAAGACGCCGGGACTGGGCGAACCCGGAGGACCGACCGGTCGCACCGCAGCGACCACCAGACTCGCTCCTGCCCGCAGGCGATCCGGTGTACCACACGAACCATTCCACGGTGATCGGGTACGACGCGAGAACGATGCGCAACATGGAGAAGGTCCTCCCCCTTGAAGGCCACCATGATGTCGTCGTGCACGGCACCGACAAGGGGTTCTTCGTCCCCGGTAAGGTCTCCGCCGAGGGGGCCGACATGAACGGGGTCCCGACCAGTGCGGCACAGATCGTCGCAGCGCTCAAGGAGAACCCTGCCTACAGCGGAGGGCCAGTCAGGCTCGTTTCCTGCTACTCCGGGGTGATCGACCCGAAGGCGCTCGATTCAGTGCCGCTCGCCCAACAGGTCGCCGACGAACTCGGCGTCCGCGTCGTAGCCCCGACGGAAAGGGTGGGAACGAACCGGTGGGCTGCGGAGCCGGAGCGCCCCACCGTGGCCGACGGGGGCGCCTGGGTGACCTTCGAACCGAAGGAGTACTGATGAAGACTGTCGGCTTCTTCCGCGAACTCGGACCGAACCCGGTTGAGGTCTACGCGGTGAGCATTCGAGATCATCTGGGCCATGTTCCACTGCCGGACGCCGCTCTGGTGATTCAGTACCTACGCGACGGCCACGACCTGATCGACGTGATGGGGGCCGAGTCGGACGTTCTGGGCGGTGAGAAGCTCATCATCGGCGGGGCGTCGGTGATGACCGACGGGACCTGGCTCTGGCGCGAGGACCTGCGGTTCTACGTGGCCACTTACCATGTGGGGCTTCCCGAGGATTTCCTAGCCTCCGTGCGGGCCAACAACTATCGAGTCCCCACCCTTCAGATCGAGGAGCTGCGCGCCGCCAGCAAAGAGGCGATGCGCATCCTCGGATACCACTAGGCCCGTTCCTGCAAAGGTCACTTGGCGATAGTTGCGAGGCGCGGCGGCTCGCCGCCGGTTCTGAGATAGGTGACAGCGAGCTGTATGGCCGTTTCGGGCCGAAGTTGTACGTGCTCCGCCGGGTAGTCGGTAGGCACACCGCCGAAATCGAACCTGACTCCCTCGGTCGGCGTTTCCACTGTGGGATCGTTGAGGTAGCCACCGTCGTCGGCGATGTGCACCGCGAAGGCATGGGTGGGGTGACCGAGGCCGATCTGAATGCCGGGTGGCAGGTCGTCCGGGTCGCTGGTGTCGCTGAAGATGGTCAGCACGACGGGCTCGCCGGCCTGCTGGATTTCGCGAAGCAGTGCCTCCAGGGCGTCGGGGTCGGTCAGTTCGACCTCGTGGTTGTCGCGCTGGTCGCCTCGGTCGTAGGTCCAGGTCACCTTCATGCGATCGCCTTTCCGTTTCCGGTGTAGGTACGCCAGTGGCGTATCCGACCGTCATCGTCGCGTACGTAGACGGCCAGCTGCGCGCCGGCTGGCAGCAGCCGGGAGAGGATCTTCTCGCAGCCGTAGGGGGTGTAGTCGCAGGGGGGATTGTTCGTCACCACGGCCGCCTGGTTGATGTGGTCGCGGCGCATCCGGGCGGCAAGCTTGGCCTCCAGATGGTCGGTCGTGGTGGCGATGAGCTTGTAGGCCGGCTTGAGATCATCGGCGGCGGCCGGGTCGCGGCCAGACCTAATCGGTATCCGCTCGCCACCAATCAACGCCACACCGGAGGTGGGGTCTTTCGCTTCCCGTCGAGGCAGGTTCCGAGCCGCATCGGCCACCCAATCGGGCAGCGGCTCAGGTGGTGCAGTCGCTTCCGTCGCACTCGCAGAGGTGTCGTGCGTGACGGGCGGTCGGCTGGTGTCGCTGCCACCGCCCATGGTCAATTTCCCAGCTCACCGACCTGCCGAGCCTGGGCCAGCGCCGTGTCGATGTGCTGTCGGGCTTCGATCCCGCGGGTCCGGACGGTCGCCAGGACCTGCAGGACCTGATGCAACCGCGACAGCGTGGGACCAGGCTGTCCTCCCTGCAACGCCGCCGTGATCAGCCGTCGCGTGTCGTCGACCGCGGATCCGGCCGCAGCGACATGGCTCTCGACGGCGGTCAGCGCGGCCACGACCGGCGCGAGCGCGGCGATCGTGGCCTGCGGCGACGGCTGCTGCGGCACAGCGCTCAGCGACCGCGACGCCTCACCCAGGACCCCGCCGGCCTGAGCCAGCCGAGACCGAGCCTGCTGGAGCACTTGGCGGGCGGGAGCCAACCCCGCAGCGATGCCGGCAAAGCCGGAGGCCACCGCCCGAGCGATGATCTGCTCAACCGCATGGTCGACAGCGCCGGCCTCCTGCTGCGTCCGGTCCACGCCGGCCGTCATCGCCTGTATGTCAGCACCAATGCCGTCGGTCAGCGACATCGCGTCACCCTCCAGGCTTCGAGTCCACGCAGGGCTGGCAGCGTAGAGACGAGTGCCAGTGAAGCACAACGAATGCGCAAGACCGCGTCGCTGTTACGGCGGGCGTGCTCGTCCGCCGTCACCGGGGCAGGCGGCGGGAGCAGGGGCCGTCGTGGTCGGCGCGGAGCAGGCAGCGCCGACCACCGGGCATCCGCAGGTCGCAGAAGACCCGGTGACGTACGTGCTGGTTGTCCTCTTCCGACACGGTAATCTCCCCCGGGTCGGTCTGCGGCAGCACCAGCAGCCAACGGCTGATCACCCGGGCCAGTCGCTGCGCGGCGGGAAGGTCGGCGGCGGCGACGGGCAGGTGGACGACGTACCGCTGGGTCATGCCTGGTTTCCCCGGTCGGCGCGGGCGCGGGCCTGCTCGGACTGCCAGCGGCGCAGCGCGTCCTTGATGACGGCGGTCTCCCGGCGACTGGCGGCCAGGGCGGCGTAGACGGCGGCCATGTCGCCGGCGACGCGGTCGAGGAAGTCGTAGACGTCGGCCGGTTCCAAGCCGCGGCGTCCGAGCCCGACCGACCTGAAGCGGCGCTCGCGCACCTGCCACGGCAGCAGACTGGTGTACGCCGAGGAGCGGTAGGTCGCTCCCGGTCGCTGGTTGCGGACGCTCATCTGCCGCCTGCCTCTCCCTCGTGGACTGGAAGGGGCGGCCCGTCCGCCCTCCCCGCACGCACGGGCCACCCCGCCCTGCCGCCGCAACTTCGATCAGCGGTACGACGCCAGAGCCTGTGGTCATCCTGTGACGGCGCGCAGCGCCGAAGCAACGTTCCACACCAGAATTCTTCCCAGAGGTATTGACTTTCTTTGCTGCTACCGATAGCTGTTACATGACCAGGTGACGCAGTGTTGCGCGACGGAACCAGGGAGTGTCCGGGTGACCGAGGATGTCGGATCGACCGTGCCGCGCCGGCAACTCGGCCGGCTGCTACGCCAGTACCGCACCGAGGCGGGAGTGACCCTCGACGCCGCCGCCGAGGCCCTCGAATACAGCCGGCAGAAGATCTGGCGGATCGAATGTGGCATGGGCCCGGTCCGGGTCCTCGACGTCAAGGCGATGTGCGAGCTGTACGGGGTGTCCGCCGAGATGACCGAGGCGATGCGCGGGCTCGCCACGGAGACGAAGTCCAAGGGCTGGTGGCACGCGTACGGCGATGCGGTCCCGAGCTGGTTCGAGCTGTACGTCGGCCTGGAATCCGCCGCCGCCCACCTCCGCCGGTACGACGAGTCGCTGATCCCCGGAATCCTTCAGACCAAGGAGTACGCCCACGCCCTCTACCGTCTTGGCGGGCGGTTGAGCGACGAGGAGCGCGAACGGGCGGTGCAGGTTCGGCTTCAGCGACAGGCACTTCTCGTCCGACGGCTACCGGCGGCCCCCCGACTTGATGCCGTGCTGTCGGAGGCGGTGCTCCGACGGGTTCTCGGCGGTCCCGAGGTGATGAGCCTCCAACTCGACCAGCTCATCAAGCTCTCGGGCCTTCCAAACGTGTCAGTCAGGGTGCTGCCACTGGCGGCGGGTCCTCAGCCCGGCGCGGTAGCCGGGTCCTTCGTCATCCTCGACTTCCCACCGACCAAGGGTGGTCGCGCCGCCCCAGAACCATCAGTCGTCTATAGCGAGTCCCTGACAGGAGCGCTCTACCTCGACAAGCCCGACGAGATGGCCGCCTACGACCGCGTCTGGACGGGCCTGGATGCGCTCGCCCTCGGCGAGGCAGAATCGAGAGACATGATCAAGCGGCTCATCGGGGAGATGCGACATGACTGACCTGACCGGCGCCGTCTGGCGCAAGAGCACCCGCAGCGGCGACAACGGCGGCGACTGCGTCGAGGTCGCCACCAACGTCCCTGACATCGTCGCCGTCCGCGACTCGAAGGATCTGTCCGGGCCTGCCCTCACCTTCTCCCCTGCTGCCTGGGCAGTCTTCGTTGAGGAAACCAAGCGCTGAAAGCCCGACCCCTGCGCCCCTCGCGGGAGCGCGCTCTCGGTTGCCGAGGGCGCGCTCCCGCGACTCAGGGTGGACGCTCAACAGCGTCAGGTCGGCCCGACGCTTGCTGGGCAAGCGTCGCCCGCTGGCAAAGTCATAGGCCGGGACAGCGTCTCCGCAGGTGATTGCGTCTGTGCCGCATCCAGAAGACGATGTCGAAGATCCGGATGTCGGACACCTGGGCTGGGACATCGGCTTGATTTCGGAGGTTCCGCAGTCTGTGCGTCAAGCAAAGATCGTCGGCCCGCAGCAGCTCGTGCAACCAGAGCCAGAACCCGGGGCGGCCACGAAGCGCGCAAGCCACGACGTTGTCGTAGACCGGGATGAGCTTTGGGCGTTTGCGAGCCAGGAGCTTCCCGGCAACCGCCTTCTTCACCCCGCGTTGCTCTGTCAGCAAGTGCCACGCGCGATCTGCTGGCCCGTCGTCCTCGATGTAGAGCCTCGCCGTGTCGTCGCTTAGACTCACCGCTAGTGGGATCTTGCGAAGCTCGTCGCTTATCCGCTGGCCCAGGTCTCCTTGGATGAGGTCGAGGGCGACCGCAGTTGGTGCTCGCGCCTCCAACAACTGGATGGCAATCAGATCCTCCGCCGTCACAACGTCCCGATGCAGGGCATTGGAGGCAGCACCCAACGCCTCGAAGTGGCTGCCGGTGAACGCGCCAGGCACAAAATAGCGACGTAGATCGGAGACTGAACGCCGGTCGTCGAGCACAGCAATGATGTCGGGCAGCCCAAGCCAATCTGATGGCATTGCTACCTCCCCGAGGCGACGCGACGGCGGATCTCCTTGAGCTTCACCACGTCACCCACCAGCGCATCCTGCGCCTGCCAGAAGTCAAATCCGTCGGTGGCCTTGCGGGCATCGGTGATGTCCTGGCCATGAACTGCGATCTTCACCGCCTCGCCAGCCCGGGAGGGTGAGTTGCAGATCTCTCCCCGGTATCGGACCCGACCGTCCGCCAACAGCTCCGCCGTGTACTGCTCGCCGAGGTAGCGGCCGAAGAGCGTGGTTCCCGGCAGCAGCCTTCCGGCTGCGAGAAGGTCTACGAGCTTCAGCCTTCGTTCGTCCGGAGTCACGCGTGGTCCTCGCGTCGAGCTTCTGGTCGCGGGCAACTGATACACGGGCGTCGGCGGGACTGGTTCGGCTGGCGCCCGCTGAGTCGGAGGCTGGTACGCCTGCGCTGGTGGAGTCTGCCCCTGGGCCGGCGCGGAGACAGCCACTGACGTCGGAAAGTCGAAGGTGGCCCGCGCTCGCACGAGGCTTTGGCGGACCTCTTCGCGGCTCAGCTTCGGCATACGGCGGCCAAGCAGGTCCACCAGCTCGGGCGCGGGCTCCGAGCCGGCGAACAGGTCCGTCAGTTTGGCGTGGACCTGCCGGTCGACGAAGAAGCTCTTCCACAGCTCCTCGATCCGGTTGTCCCCCATGTTTTCCTTGCTGAGCAGGCGTAACAGCTCCACTGCCGAGGCAACGTCATCCTCCAACCGGACCGCACGGAAGAGCTTGTCCTCGATTGGCACCGGGGCATGGGCGTTGTAGACCCGCCACTCCGCGCCATTGGTGAGGGCGACCCACTCCACACCGGCCATCGTCGCGTAGCCGATCGTCTGGTTGGCCCAGCGCGGATCGTCGAGATTCTCCCCGAGCGCCTTCGCCTCGATGAACAGTCGTGGGGTGCGCAGCAGCAGCAAGGCATAGTCGACCGGATTGTCGTGCTTGCTCCGCTTGTACTCGTGGTGCACCTCGTCGGGGTCGTAGAGGTCCCAGCCGAGTGCTCCGATGACCGGGGCGATGAGTCCGGCCTTGGTGTTCTGCTCGTTGATCCGCTGGCCGCGCTGACTAAAACGCCGCTGCCGCTCCACGCACTGCTCGACGACGGCACGCAGATTACTCATCGGTGACCGTCCGAGGACCCCAGCACGCAGTACGGAACGGAGACATCGCCTTTCGTGGGTACGCATCGAATGCGCAATGGGGCATGAGGGGTGCCTCTCGAACGGTGGTGGAGAGTGGTCAGCCTAGCGCCTCGGGTGACCACTCCTCGGCGAAGGTTTCGGTCTGCTGCAGCACTCGTCGGATGGCCTCCTCGGCGGCGTCCGGCGGGTATCCGTGCACGGCGAGCAGGCGCTTGATGGTGGAGCGCAGCTTGGCGCGTACGTCTTCGCGGGAGGTCCAGTCGACGGTGATGGACCGGCGGACGGACGCCACCAGGTCGCGGGCGATGCCGGCGAGCTGCCCCTCCCCCATCTCGGCCACGGCCGACTCGTTGTCCGCGACCGCGTCGTAGAAGGCCAGTTCGTCGTCGGTGAGCGCGGGGCTGAACTGCTGCCCGCGGTTGGCTTCCGCGCTCACCTCCTTCGCCATGGCGACCAGCTCGGCGATGATCTCGGCGGACGTCAGGTTCTGGTTGGTGTAGCGGCGCATCAGCTCGACCAGGCGCGCGGAGAAGGCTTCCTGGCGCACGATGTTGTGCCGGGTGACCTTCCGCATGGTCTGCTCGATGGCCCGCCGCAGCGCCTCGATGGCCAGGTTCGGCGTCTTGGAGGCCCGCAACTTCTCCAGGTATGCCTCGTCCAGGTGGGACAGATCGGGCCGGTCGATGCCGGCGGCGGCGTAGATGTCGGTGACTCCACCGGCCTCAATGACACCGGCCGTGAGTTCCCGCAGGTAGAGCGCCACCTCGGCGGGAATGGGCATCCCCCGGGACCGGCGGTCCTCCACGTCGTACTTGGCCATCCAGACGCGTACGGCCTGGAAGAAGGCGATGTCGTCGCGGAGGTCATTGATGTCGCCGCTGCTGGCGCAGAGCGCGTAGAGCCGGTCGAGCTTGGCGGCGGCCTGCCGGAAGCGTTCGGCGAGGGTCGGCTCGCCCGGCTCGGGCTGATTCTCCGGCAGGCTCGGGTCGCGCAGGTGGTCGATGGTGCCGAGGACGGCGTTGGTGAAGGCGTTTTTGGCGCCGGAGTTCAGCACGCCGCGCCAGTCGTACCCGGCCAGGATCGTCCCGCAGAGGACGTCGTGCAGGTCCCGGACGCTGGCGACCGCCTCGCCGGTGTCCCGACCGACCGGCTTGGTGTCCTGGTCGCTCTTGGTGTATTCGGCGAGCGCCTCGTGCAGGCTCTGCGTGATCGGGGCATAGCCGACCAGCAGGCCGTCCTGCTTGCCGCGGAAGGTGCGGTTGACGCGGGCGAGCGCCTGCATCAGCGCCGCGCCGCGCATCGGCTTGTCGAGGTAGAGCGTGTGCAGCGGCGGGGAGTCGAACCCGGTGAGCAGCATGGACTGGACGATGATGAGTTCCAGCTCGTCATCGGGGTTCTTCGCCCGGTTGCGGATGACCTTGGTCTGGGAGGGCCGCCGCACGTGCTTGCGGATGTGCGGCTCGTCGCCTGGGCCGCCGGTGTAAACGACCTTGATCTTGCCGAGGTCGTCGGCGTCGGAGTGCCAGCCCTCGGGCAGCCGCGCGATCATCTCGTCGTAGAGCCTCGCGCAGATGTCCCGGGTCGCGCACACGATCATGGCCTTGCCCGGCCCGCCAATGTACTTGCGCATCTGCTCGGATCGCGCCTGCCAGTGCTCGACCAGGTCGGCGGCCAGGGCCTCCACCCGGTCGGGGGCGCCGTAGATCGCGTTCATCACCGCGACCGTGCGCTGGATGCGGGCCTTCTCGGCGTCGTCCAGCCCGGCGGTCAGCGTGTCGGCCCGCTCGTCGATCGTTTCCGGGTCGATGTCGGCCGGCAGGTCAACCGGGATGAGCCGGCTCTCGTGGTAGACGCGGACCGTCGCACCGTCATCGACGGCCCGGGTCAGGTCGTAGATGTCGATGTAGTCGCCGAACACGGCCCGGGTGTCACGATCCGCCTCGGAGATCGGCGTGCCGGTGAAGGCGATCAGCGTCGCGTGCGGCAGGGCGTCGCGCAGGTGCCGGGCGTAGCCGTCGAGGCTGTCGTAGTGACTGCGGTGCGCCTCGTCGACGATCACGATGATGTTGCGCCGGTCCGACAGCAGCGGATGCTTGCGGCCCGCGTCCCGCTCGTCCCGGGTACGCCCGAACTTCTGCAACGTCGTGAAGACGATGCCGCCGGTGCGCCGGTTGGTCAGCTCGTTGCGCAGGCTTTCCCGGGTGACCGCCTGCACCGGCCGCTCCGGCAGCAGCTCGCTCGCGGCGAACGCCTCCAGGAGCTGCTCGTCCAGATCGGTGCGGTCGGTGATGACCACGATCGTCGGATTACCCATACTGGGATGGGTGGCGATCTGGTGGGCGTAGAACTCCATCTCCATCGACTTGCCGGAACCCTGCGTGTGCCAGACGACTCCGGCCTTGCCGTCGCTGCGGGTCGCCTCGACGGTCTTGCGGACCGCCTTCTCCACCGCGAAATACTGGTGCGGCTTGGCGATGCGTTTGATCGCCCCGCCCCGCGCCTCGGCGAAGGCGACGTAGCCGTGCAGCAACTCCAGGAACCGGCGCGGGGTGAACAGCCCGAAGAGGGCCAGGTTCAGCGCCAGATCCTCGTCGCTCTTCGGCGGCTGCGGCACCGGCTCGCCACTGTCGTCGACATTCCACGGCGCGTAGTGCTCCAACGGCGTGAAGGCCGTGCCGTAGCGAGCGGTGATCCCGTCAGACACCACACAGACGACGTTGGCCCGAAACGCCAGCGGCAGTTCCTCGACGTAGGTGCCGACCTGCCGATGGGCACCCCGCAGATCGGCGTACGCGTCGCCGGCCTTCTTCAGCTCGATCAGCCCGACCGGCAGGCCGTTGAGGTAGCAGACGACGTCGAACCGACGCTTGTGGTCGCCCTCGGTGACGGTCACCTGGTTGGCAACCAGGTAGTCGTTGGCCGCCTCATCCCGGAAGTCGACCAGTCGGATGGTCGGGTTGTGCTCAGCCCCGTGCTGGTCGGTGTAGACGATTGACCGGATGCCCTTGACCATCAGCTCGTGCAGCCGCCGGTTCTCGGCGACGGCGTCCCGCGACCGGGCGCTGAGCACCTGGGCGACCGCCTCGTCGACCTGGGCGGGCGGAAGCTGCGGGTTGAGCCGGGCGACGGCGTCACGCAGCCGGCTGGGCAGGAGCAGTTCCGCCCACGACTCACGCTCCCCGGTCCCCGGCGCGATCGACGATCCGGATACGGGCTCCCAGCCCAACTCGGCCAAGGCATCGAGCGCAAGCGCCTCCCACTGCGCCTCGGTCATGTCGCGCCTAAAAGGTAGCCGGTTCGCGCTCATGTCGCGTCCTCCACCGCCTTCTCGGCGTCCCGCACTCGAATCGCACCTGACATTAGCCCCGGAAGCAGTGCATCACGCAGTTCTGCAAGCGTGTGACTTTCGGCGCTCCTCGATTCGGCCAAGGCAAAGAGTTCGCGAAGTTGCGACTCTAGCTGCGGCGCGAGGCTTTCACTTGGGAGCGCAAGGGGCAGTTTCTTTAGATTGCCCATACTCAGCTTTGGCTGCACTGCTCCCGTCACAAGGGGTCTAACGTCAGCAAGCCTAAGCGCCACAAGCAAGATCTCGTTCGAGATTGAATTGCCCGTCAACACGTGCGCATGGTTGTTAACCCAAAATGCTCCACGCACATCATGAACAACCGGAGTGCCGTCACCCGAAACGACACTTCCATCTTCACCAACGAGGACGTAGTGCCCATCAAAGATGAACTGTCCGACGTGATCCACGATGCCGTTCGCGCCGTAATAGGGATATCGACCGGGCATCTCAGAACGCTGTTTTGACGAGAGGGGGATACGGTGCCGATTGTGAAACTCCGCAACGTCTCCGACCAATACCAGGCGAGGCGCTGCTGCCGTCGTCAAAGCGAACTGCGCCTCCGCGAGCTCAGCGGCATTTCGAGCTATCCGCTCGTTAACCTCGATCTTTTCGTCGAGCGCTCCAAGCACCTCTACTACCGCCCGTTGATCAGAGAACGACGGGAGAGATATCCGAAGAGACCGAATGTCAGCAAGGTTAATGTAATCCGCCATGTCCGTCTGACTCTTCCGCGACCCGGCCTGGGACCAAAAGAAGTCGCTTCTGAACCAGTAGTACAGGTAGCGCGCATCCAAGGGCGAGTCGGGATCGACGCGGAAATAACAGAGTTGCGGACTGTAGACGAATTCCGATGAACTGTCGGGAATTATGGCAACCCGACCAACAGTCCCTTTCGTTGTAAGAACAACGTCACCCGGCCGAGAAATTTTGGCTCCCATCGCTCGCCGGTATGCATCGCTGACATAGTCCTCGAAGGCAGGCAAGATTTTTCCATCAAGAACCTCCGCAACACGGAGAATCGGCAAGCCGGGGCGCCCATGCTCGGAGCGCTTTGTGCGGTAGCCATCGCCTAATTCCAAGTAACCAGCAGCGACGAGAGCACCAAGTGTCGTGGACTCAGACATCGAGACGCTCCAACTGCGCACGGACAACGCGTTCCATACTCCCGGACTCATCGAAGTGGGCGAACAGTTCCTTTCTCAGCCGTTCGATCTTGTCGGCAATCGGCTCGTCGCCGGTGGTGTCGACCTCGGCGGCGCCTACGTATCGGCCCGGAGTGAGCACGTGGTCGTGCTTGCGGATCTCATCGAGGGTTGCGGAGTAACAGAAGCCAAGTTCGTCCTCGTATTTCCTGTCCTCGGCGCGGGCCGACGCGGTGCCGCGCCAGGCGTGATACGCCCCCGCGATCTTCGCTAGGTCCTCGTCCGTCAGGACGCGCTCGGCGCGGTCGACCATCGTGCCCATGTTCTGCGCGTTGATGAAGAGCACCTCGCCGCGCCGGTCCGCGAGCCGCTTGCCTCCCTGCGGTCCCTTGTCCTTGGCGAAGAACCAGAGGCAAGCCGGGATCTGGGTGGTGCGGAAAAGCTGCGGCGGCAGCGCCACCATGCAGGAGACGAGATCCGCCTCGACCATGGCCGCCCGGATCTCGCCTTCACCCGATTGCTTCGACGACATCGAGCCGTTGGCGAGCACCACGCCCGCCGTGCCCCGCTCCCCGAGCTTCGCGACGATGTGCTGGAGCCACGCGAAGTTGGCGTTGCCCGCTGGCGGCACGCCGTAGCGCCAGCGCGGGTCCTCGACGCTGCGCGCCCAGTCCGACATGTTGAACGGCGGGTTGGCCAGCACAAAGTCGGCACGCAGGTCGGGGTGCTTGTCGGCGTGGAGGGTGTCTTCCCAGCGCGGCCCGAGGTTGCCAGAGATGCCGTGGATGGCGAGGTTCATCTTCGCCAGCCGCCAGGTGCGCTCGTTGGACTCCTGGCCGTAGACGGCGATGTCGTCGCGCCGGCCGGTGTGGCTGAGCACGAACTTCTCGGCCTGCACGAACATGCCGCCCGACCCGCAGCACGGGTCGTAGACCCGGCCCGAGTAGGGCTCCAGCACCTCGACCAGCAGCTTGACCACGCTGCGGGGGGTGTAGAACTCGCCGCCCCGCTTGCCCTCGGCCCGGGCGAACTTCTCCAGGAAGTACTCGTAGACCTCGCCGAGGACGTCGCGGGCGGGCCGGTCGCCGTGGCCGGTGAACCGGGCGTCGCTGATCAGGTCGACCAGCTCGCTCAGCCGCCGCTGATCGACGTTTTCCCGGTTGAAGATCTTCGGAAGCACCGTGTGCAGCGCCGGGTTGGTCTTCATGATGGCGTCCATGGCGTTGTCGAGCAGCAGCCCGATCTCGCCACCCTTGGCCCGCTCCGCGAGGTGAGCCCACCGGGCCTCCGCCGGCACCCAGAACACGCCCTGGCCGGTGTACTCGTCGACGTCGTCGAGGAACGCGTCCACCCGGGCCTCGGGGATGCCCTGATCGAGCACCTCCTGCTTGATCTGTGCGCGCCGCTCCTCGAACGAGTCGGAGACGTACTTGAGAAAGACCAGGCCCAGGACGAAGTCCTTGTACTGCGCGGCGTCCATCGAGCCGCGGAGCTTGTCGGCGGCCTTCCAGAGGGTGTCGCGAAGGTCGGCCATGGTCGGCATGCCGGGCAGCGCGTTCTGCCCGGCCGCCCTCTTCCTGGGGGGCATGGTGCTCCTCGTATCCGTATCTGCGGTGCGGTCAGTCTTGCTGGTCACGGCGGGGTGGGTCCAGCCGGCGGCGGGCCCTCCGTGATGGTCAGGGTGCCGTCGGTGAGCCCGGCCACAGCGCGACGGCTGAGGTCGTCGAGCAGGTCGAGCTCACGGCGGGCAAGGTTACGGCGCGCCTCCACCGCCGCGAGCAGCGCGTCGAGGCGCGCCACGTCGGCGGGAGGCAGCAGCGGAAGTTGCAGGTCAGCCAGCCGGGTCGCGACGCGGACGGCGCCGCTGGGCCGCTGTTTCTGTACGGCGTTGACCAGTACTTCCAGCACCCGGGGGGTGAACCGGTCACGACCGTCCGGCAGGATGCGTAGGACCCGCGTCGGATAGTCGACAACCGAGAATCCCGGCTCGTCGTGGTATGCCCGCAGTCGGGGCGTCACCGTCACCAGGACGTCGCCGGGTTCGGTCAGCCGGGCACGGGGATAGCGCTGCGCGAAGAGGGCCCGGTCGATCCGGCGGGCGCCGATCCGGGCGCCGGCGGTCAACTCCGGCGGCCCGATCACGGGGTTGTGGCCGTCGGTGCCGACGTGGTCGGCGGCGATCCGGCTGCCTTTGAGCAGGGCGAGATGACCGTCCCGGACGAGCGCGGCGATGGACTTCGTCGGCGCGCGCTGGATGTCGTCCCGCGCGCCCACGTGGGCGCGCAGCCGGGGGCGCGGATCGGCCAGCCGGTCGAGCTCCGCCTCCGTGTCGGCCAGCTCCGCGACCGTCACCCGTCCGTCCCGTGTCAGGTCACGCAGCGTGGCGGGCCGGCGCGCGGTCAGCGGGCGTCGAGGCACCGTCAGGTCCGCGATCCGCACCTGACTGGCGTACGCCCGAAGGTGCTGGTCGGGCCGGTGACCCTCGCGCCGCCAGGTGGCGACGTCGACGACCAGGTTCTCGACCACGTTGTCGGTGAGCGGCCGATCGGAGACGTCCGCCAGCAGGACCCGCCCCTGCCACTCGGGCGCCTCCTCGTGCCTGAGCACCCACAGCGCGCTCTGGTAGCCCGGTCGGAAGGGCATGATTCCGCCGGGAAGCTGGACGACTGCCTCGACCCTGCCGGTGGCCAGCAGCTCGTTGCGGGAGCGGGCGGCCGGCCTGTAGGGCGGCAGTGCGCCGACGAGCAGCTCGGCGGGGCCGAACACCACGGCGGTCTGCCCCGGCGCGAGCGCCCTGGTCAGCTCGGCGAGCTCGGCGAAGGGGTCGAGATCGGTGCGCGCCTCGGCCGGCTGGTAGGGCAGCCGCATGAGCACCACGTCGGCGGTGGGCGAGCCCGACGGTCGGCCCGCGGCGATGTCGAGCTGCCAACTGCCTCGCGAGACGCCGTGCACCACCAGCCGGCGGCGGGCGAGGCGCGCCAGCAACGGGTCGGCCTCGGCGGCGAACATGACCGGCTCGTGCTCCCCGAGTGCGTGCCGGGCTGCCATCAGCAGGTCACCCGTGCCCGCGTGCGGATCGGCGACCTGGACGAGACCGTGCAGATCCGCGTGCTCCCGCACGCCGGAGAGCTCGACCATCAGACGAGCCAGTTGCGGAACGACCGCGTCCTCGTAGAGCCGCGGCACGCCGAAGCGGTGCCGGGCGGCGAGCACCCGCTCGTATGCCTGGGCGGTGCCCCATGCTGCCTCGATCAGCTCGTCCACCACCTCGGCCAGCCACGCCGCGTCCGGCGGCAGTGCCTCGATCTCCGACCGGAGCAACTCGTTGTCCCAGTCGGCCTCGGTGGCGCGCTCACGAAGTGCCTCTACGACGTGCCGGTCGGTGAAGCCGTCGGGACGTAGCGGCTCGTCGTCGAGGTGGTGCAGGCAGATCAGCGCGGTCGTGGCGCTGACCAGGTCCTCCGGAGTGAGGGCCCGACGCCGGCCGACGCCTGACGACATCCCCGTCTGGAGTGCCAGACACGAGAGCACATGAAGTCGGAGGTCCGGCTCGATGGACCGACGCTCGGCGCGACCGGTGTCGACCAGCCAGTCGACGACTTCGCGAGCCTTGAACAGTGGCCGCCCGCGGTCCGTCTGCGCCGGGGCGGGGAAACCCGGATAGCGGCGACGCCACGTGGTGACCACGGGGCGTTGCACCCCGGCCAGCTCGGCGATCTCGGACAGCGAGATGAGGTCCGTGGCACCGGCCATTGGTCACCTCCTTGCACTCGACGATCACGCGGGTGGTTGGGTCGACAGTAGATGTCGGAACGACTCTTTTCCAGCCCTGCATTGATAACCCGGGTTATCAACGCTTGCGTCGCTGCGTGCTGGCCTTCGCCTGCAATGGGCTGCTGTGATTCATCGGCATCAGCGAGCGGCCGATCCCCGAGCCGCCGCATCCCTTCTGCAATCGGAGCTCATCATGCGTAGGACGACCGCCCTTGCTCTGGCCGCCGCTGCCCTCGTGGCGTTCGGCTGCAGCGCCGGCTCCACCGACGAGACCAGCAGCTCGGGCGGTGGCGACGGTGCCGCCAAGGGCGAGGAGAAGGCGGCGAAGACCGCCAAGATCGGCCAGCCTGCCCGGGACGGGAAGTTCGAGTTCACGGTGAAGTCGTCCAAGTGCGGCGTCGCCAAGGTCGGCGACAGCGTGCTCGGCGAGAAGGCGCAGGGCCAGTTCTGCCTGGTCACGATCAACGTCAAGAACATCGGCAAGGAAGCCCAGATGTTCGACGGCAGCAGCCAGAAGGCGTACGCGGCCGACGGCACCGAGTACTCCTCCGACACCGGCGCCGCCATCTACGCCAACAAGAACGCCGAGACGTTCCTCAACGACATCAACCCCGGCAACCAGGTCACGGGGGTCGTGGTCTTCGACATCCCGAAGAACGTCAAGCTCGCCAAGCTCGAGCTGCACGACTCGCCGTTCTCCGGCGGCGTCACCGTCGCCCTGAGCTGACTCCTCGCGCCAGGGGCGGGCCCCGCGAAGCCCGCCCTCGGCGCACCACGCGTCCCCGCCAACTGCCAGCACAGGTCTCTACGCGAGGAGATTGAGATGCGCGGTGCGACGGGCCGGATCTCGTCCGGCTCCATCACCCGCCCCGCAGGCCGGAAGGACCCCCGCCGGCCCGGCCCTGAGCAGCCCACCCTGTTCGACGTCCCCGCCCCACCCGGCCCGCCCGGCACCTACCCCACCACCATCTATCGCCTTCGGGTTTCCGCCACCCCGGAGGGCCTGCAGGAGGCACTCAACCTTCGCTACCTGACCGAGAACGGCTTCGAGCCGTCGCCGCGACAGGTCGCCGGCGCACCCGCGCTGCTGGTGCACGGCACGGTGCCCCGCCTGCGCGCCGAGTGGTGCGACATCCTCGCCGGGCTGACCGGCGGGGAGGTCGAACTCGGCTACAGCAGCGGTGGCGGGGCGCTGCTGCTGGCCGTCGACGACCGCGTGTACGCGCTGACCTACGGGACCCTCGGCCGCCACATGGTCGAGCAGGAGGTGATCGACCGGACGTTCGGCGTGTCCTTCGCCGTACGGGCGCTGGTGCCGAGCGACATCCGGCAGGTCCGCCGACGGGTCGTAGGTGCCAGCGGGCGGGTGGACCGCAGCTTCGTCCCCGCCGGCCAGCCCATCTGGAAGTACGGCATCGACAAGTGGGGCGAGATCGTCGGCCAGGTTTGCGGCTACACGGACAATCCGCAGCTGACCGTCTGCCGGCGCAGCGGCAAGCCCGCCCGGATCGACGGTGGCGACGCCCTGCACATCCACGTATGTGTCGAGCCCGCCGGGCTCCTCGCGGACCTGCGGGAGATCGAGCGAGTCTGCCAGGAGGAGTCGCCCCTGGCCGACCTGGAGTTCATCACCCAGATCCGACCGGTGCCGCCATCGGACGCGCGCATGCCGGACCTCATCGGCGCCCTGGACGAGCGGTTGGCGCTCGTCGATCCGCCTGCCCTCGGCGTGGCGGTGCCCGGCAACCTGATCGGCGACATCGAGCGCGCCGCGTCGTACGTGATCCAGGTTCCGAAGTCCGGCCTGGCCCCGACCTTGACCGACGAGCTGGACCTGCCTGCCATCCTCGCCCACACCAACGGCGCGCTGGACGGCGACCGGTGGAACGGACTGCGCAACGGAAGCGTCACGCTCTACGCCGACGCTCACGGTACCGAGGCGATGGTGAGGACCCGGGCCTACCACTGGATCACGGCAGAGGTGGCCGTCGGCACCAGTCACCTGCTGCTCCACGAGGGCGACTGGTATGAGATCGGCGACCGGCACCGAGACTTCCTGCGCCGGGAGATCGCCGAGATCCTGGCCCGGCCCTCCGACGTCGCGTTGCCGCCCTGGACCAGCGACCTCAAGGACGAGGACGCCTACAACCGGGCCGCAGCCCACCGTGACCCGAAGCTGGTGCTGCTGGACAAGAAACTGCTCCGGACGGCCCAACACCGGCGCGGCATCGAGGCGTGCGACCTGCTCGGCCCATCCGGCGAGCTGATTCACGTCAAGCGTGCGAAGAGCAGCGCCCCGCTGAGCCACCTCTTCGCCCAGGGCATCGTCTCCTACGAGGCGCTGCGCTATCAGGAAGACGCGCGCGCCAGGTTCCTCGACGTCGTGCGGCGACAGCCGAACGGACGTGATCTGAGCCCGGACTTCCGCCCCACCAAGGTCGTCTACGCCATCGCGCTCGACGCCGGCCGTGCGATCACCGTCGGCTCGCTCTTCACCTTCGCCCAGGTCGCGCTCTATCAAGCGATGAAGTCGCTGCGGAACGAGGGTGTCGAGGTCGAGGTCGTCGGCATCCCATCCGCCTGATCCGTCCACGACATCAGCTCCACAGCGTCCCGCTGACTCAGCCGCCCCACCACCGCCTCGACGAGGAGAGAACCATGACCGAGCCCCAGGCCCAGCCGGAACCGCAGCCCGCGCCCCAGACCCACCCCGAGGCGACGGACACCGCCGACCCGCAGACCGCCCCGCGGAAGAAGCCCCAGGTCCGATGGATCATCGCCGGCGTCGCCGTGCTGGTCCTGCTGCTCTGCTTCGGTGGCTGCGGCGCGCTGCTGGCCACGACCAGCGGTGACGAGCCGGTCGCCGGCAAGACCGTCGCCTCCGCCGCACCGCAGGCGCACCCCGCCACGTCCGCCGCCACCACCACCGCCGCCGCCACGACCGCGCCCGCCACGACCGCGCCGCCCGTTCCCGCCTACGGCACGCCGACGAAGAGCGACTTCATGCTCAAGGTCAAGATCCTGAAGAAGAAGTGCTTCGGCAGCGCCGGCTGCAACATCACCTACCGGATCGACGTGACGTACACCGGCGACGTCGACCTGGACCCGTCCAAGACGTACGAGGTGACGTACCAGGTCAAGGGCGCCGAAGACCCGATCATCAACACCTTCGAGGTGTCGGGCGACTCCGCGTCGGTGCAGCAGGAGGAGACGGCCGGCACGAAGCGTTCCGGCGACAAGCTGACCGCCGTCGTCACCGACGTCTCCGAGCTCTAGGGAGGCGACGTGCGTCCCGACGAGTTCCTGCGCGCCCTGGACCTGCTGCCCGACCCCCTGCGCGACCGTGCCGTCGCGTTGCGCGCCTACGCCCGCGCCACCCGCTGCGAGGGCTGCCAGCGGATCGGCGACGCCGTGCGGCTGGCCCTCACCGCCGCCCACTACGACGAACTCGGCTCGGCCCGACAACTGCTCGACACGGCGGAACAGCAGGCCGCCCGGCACGAGGTCCACCGCCCGCAGCCGAGCTCCGAACGCGGTCGCGGCCGGGTCGGCCGCTGGGCGGAGACGTCCTCGGCCGTGGTCGCCGCGACCGACGCGAGCTGGAAGGGACGTGCCGGCGGCATCGGGTACGTCGTCAGCGACGGCCACTACGGCCTGCGCGGTCGGGGCACCGGCCGGCTGGACCCGACGGGCGCCTCGCGCGTCCTGATCAACGAGCTGCGGGCGGTCGACTTCCTGCTGTCCGCGTACGACGAGGCGCCGGCCGGCATGACCGTGCTGCTGGACAGCCTGGCCGCCCTGCGCTATCTGCACCGCTGGCAGGGCGGCGAGACCGGCGCCATGCCGGCCGGCTACAGCCTCCGGCCGCGCCGCTGGGCCGACCAGCCGACGCTGGTGCGCCTCGCCGAGTGTGTGGCCCGGCGGCCGGATCTGTCCTTCGCCCACGTCAAGGGGCACAGCGGCCACGCCCTCAACGAGGCCGCCGACGGCCTGTCCCACATGGCGCGCCGGCGGCTCGGCGAGTCCTTCGACGTACGCCCCCGGGCGCACGCCCTCGTCGACGCCTTCCTGCGGGACTGGCACACGAGCGTCGCGCGCTGACCGCACCAGCAGCCCGCCCCGTCCGGCTCCTCCGGCCCTTCCGGCTCGTCCGGTCAGTCGGGTCCGTCCGGGCGCTCCGGGCCGGCCGGGCGGTGGCCGAGGGCGGGCGGGAAGGCCAGCAGCAACGCCATCCCGAGGCCGGCGAGCACCCCGGACAGCGAGTAGAGCACGTCGGAGTCGGCGCTGTTGATGGCGGTGTTGCCGGCCAGCGCGGTCAGCGGCGCGCCCGGGTTGAGGGGCAGGGTGCCGATGACCACGATCAGCAGCATCGCGTACGGGCCGAGCAGGGCCGCCAGGGCGGCGAGGGCGTGCCACCGCCAGACCGGCCGCCCGTCCGGCCAGTCCCAGGCCAGCAGGGTGACCCCGGTCAGCAGCACCGCGCCGAGCAGCACTCCGGGCAGGATCCGCGGGCCGGGCGGCACCGCCCGCACCAGCAGGACCGCGGCGGCGGCCGCCGCGCCGATCCCGACCGCCAGCCGCTGTCGGGCCGGGTGCCGCCCCGGGGCCGCCGCCAGCGCGCAACCGAGGGTCAGGGCGAGCAGCAGCAGGCTGGTGACGACAGCCGCCGGGTTCAGTTCCGGCTCCCGGTCGGTCGGTGACTCGATGCCCGCGGCGATCAGCACCGACACTCCGGTAACGCAGGCGGTGGCGACCAGCGCCCGCCGATCGCGGTCACCGCGCTGCCGGCGTACGGCGAGGGCGGCGGCACCGGCGACGGCCGCGCAGCCGGCGACGGCGAGCAGCACGGTGAAACCCGCGCCGGTGGGGTCGGCCCGGTCCACGGCCACGTCGGCGGCCAGCCACGCGCCGCCCAGCAGCACCGCCGCAACGCTCCACCGGCGGTTGCCGCCACCGGCCAGCACGAGCCCCGCCACGGCCCCGACGATCGCGACGAAGCGCAGGTCGCGGGCCCAGTAGGCGTTGTTGCCGCGCAGCGCCTCGGGCCACGGCCCGACCTGTTCCGTCAGCGGTTGCAGGACGGTCATGCCGAGCGCCCAGAGCACCGCGGCGACCGCGGCGAGGAGAAGTCCGGCAGGACGTACGCGCATGGCCCGCACCCTAGCCGGCCGTTCCCCGACCGGCGGCCCCGCAACGGCCGTGGGCCGCGACCGGCGAACCGGTGTGGGTACGTGACCGCGGGTGCGGCGCCTGGCCGGGATGTCACCGCCGCCAGGAGCGTGGTGGGAACCGCAGGACGCGGTCGTCGTCCGCCGCGGGAACGCCCCGACCGTCCCGGTTGCTGGTCGTGACCCACAGCGAGCCGTCGGGCGCGTACGCGACGGTGCGCAGCCGCCCGTACGTGCCGACGAGCCGCGCGGTGGGTGTGCCGGCGCGGCCTGCCCGGTCGAGCGGTACGACCCACAGCCGGTTGCCGCGCAGGGCCGCGACGTAGAGGGTGTTGCCGACGATCGCCGCGCCGCTGGGTGACGCCTCGGCGGGCGTCCACGTCACGATCGGGTCGCGGAAGCGCGGGTCGCCGGCCGTTCCCTCCACCACCGGCCAGCCGTAGTTGCCGCCCGGCACGACGCGGTTCACCTCGTCCCGGCGGCTCGCGCCGAACTCGGTGGCGTAGAGCCGGCCGCGCCAGTCCCAGGCGAGGCCCTGCACGTTGCGGTGGCCGAGGCTGTAGACCGGCGAGCCGGGGATCGGGTTGCCCGAGGGCACGCCGCCGTCCGGCCGGATGCGCAGGATCTTGCCGTTGCGGCTGCCCGGGTCCTGGGCGGTGGACGCCTGTCCGGCGTCGCCGACGCCCGCGTAGAGCAGACCGTCGGGGCCGAACGCGAGACGTCCGCCGTTGTGCACGTCGGCCCGGGCGAGCCCGGTGAGGACCGGCTGCTGGGCGTGCGGTGCGGCGAGCCGGAAACGCACGATCCGGTTGTCGACGCTGGAGGTGAAGTAGACGTACACGTGGCCGTCGCATCGGTGGCGAGGCGAGACGGCCAACCCCAGCAGCCCGGCCTCGCCCGTCGCGGCGACACCGGAGATCTGCGCGACCTGCTGCGGGGGCGAGCCTCGGCGTACCCGCAGGACCCGTCCGCTGTTCCGCTCGGTGACCAGGGCGCTGCCGTCGGGCAGGAAGTCCAGCCCCCATGGTGCTTCGAGGCCGGTGGCGACGGTCTCGGGTCGGGTGAAGTCGAATCCCCGCCAGCCGTGGGCGGCGCCCTCGCGTACGTGGGCGGTCGCGGGGGTGGGCATTCCGGCGACGCTGGAGCAGACGGCGACGGCCATGCCGGCGACGAGAGTGCGTCTTCTCATGGCGGACCCCCACGGGTGCTCGGCACACGCCGGCGTCGCCGGCGTCACCCGCGCGGGAAGGGGCAGGGCGGGCGCGACACCACTGTCCTCCTCGTACCGTCTCGGGGTCGTCACCGTGGCGACCGCCAGATAGACGTCCACGGCGGTGGTCGCCGACCCGGTCCCCGGTGCTCGCGGCGAGAGAGGTTCGACTCAGGACAGCCTCGCGGAGTCGACGCACGTACCATTCGATCATGACTGGTGTGCAGCGGCGTGTGGTGTCGCCGAGCGAGGAGTTCTATCGCACCTATTCGGCGACACAGGTCGATGCCATCGTCGCTTCGCTCGCGCAACGCGCCGAGTTTCCGTTCGAACTGACCTACCTCGGCGGCGGCAGCGAGCTCTGGCGTGCCGGTGAAGTGAGGTCCACCGCGGAGGTCGCGCCGGTGCTGCGTGACTTCGACACGGTCCTGGCACGGCACGCGGAGCGGTTGCTCACCCTCGTGCCGCCGTCGACGCCGGTCCAGGTGGTCGACCTCGGGCCAGGCACCACACGTCCGGTCCGTGGGCTGATCCGCCACCTGCTGGACGGCTCCCGGCTGGCCGGCTACCACGCGATCGACATCAGTGCGGAGATGCTCGAGCTGGCACGGCGGAGCCTTCGCACCGACTTTCCCGATCACGCGGACCGCTTCGAGCTGTGTCGCGGTGACTTCACCGGTCCGGATCTCGCCCGGGTGCTCACCGCCCGGCACGACGATGCCGGCCCGGCGCGGTTCGTCGTGCTGGCGGGCGGGACGCTGTACAACTTCGCCGATCCGACCCGGGTGCTGCGCCATGTGGGCCACACCATGAGCGGCCACGACGTCCTGCTGCTGACGCTGCGCGTCGACACCGGCGTCGACCGACCGCCGTTCATGGATCACGTCCGCGTCGGTGGCCCGTTCAAGCCTCAGCAACTGGCGGGGCTGGACCTGCTCACCATCGACCGGTCGTGGTACCAGACCGAGACGGGGTTCGACCGCGACCGCAGCGAGATCTTCGTTCGGGTGCGGTTCGTCGTACCGGTCGCCGTGACGTTCGACGTCGGCGGCGACCGGAGGACCATGTCGTTCGAGCCGGGCGACACCGTCCTCGTCTGGCGCTACCTCTACCTCGACCGCGCTGGGATAGCCGACCAGCTGGCCCGCAGCGGGCTCGAGGTGCGCCTGTTCGAACGCGGCCAGGACAGTCAGGTGGCGCTCGTCGCCGCGACGCGGGCGGGGTGAACGCTTCACCTCCCGGCAGCACGCGGCGCGTGACGTGGAACGGCGTTCGGCCCTCACGCGGTGCGGGCCGCGCGTGTCCGAGGGCGGACGGAAGGGGACGACATGACGCAAAAAGATCGAGTAGCATCGGCCTCTACATAGGATCGCCGCGGCGATCCAGGGACGACTGGAGGTTGAGATGATCCTCGTTCTTCCCACCGCGGAGGAGCTCCGCGACGAGCAGCGCAGCGTGCCGGACGACATGGACGGCAGGCCCAAGGACAGCAGCTGGACCTTCAAGTTCACGGACAACAGCGGCGTCGAGCCCGCCGACGTGCACGGCGCGTAAACAAAGGAGTCGGGCGGTCCATCGTCGCTGAGCTTCTCGGCGGTGGCACGGCGGAAAGCGATTGGCCAGGCTGTTCGGCACCGGACCATCCGATCCGGCGCCGAACGGTCCTGGGCCGCCCGCTGTCCGTTTGGTTGCAGCCTGTGCCCCGAAGCGCCGCAGCACCGGCGCGCGTCGCGGCGGCTCTCCGCGCTGCCCTACCTGGATCAGGACTGACGTCAGTCCCGCCTGCGCGGCGAGCCCTGCCCAGGCCCTCAGTTCAGTCGGCTCTGCGGGCGGGGCGGGTCGACCACACCTGCGCCACCAGGACGGCGCTCGCGCCGAACAGTGCCACGCCGAGAGGGACGTGAACGGCGAGATTGCCGCTGCCACCGACCACGAACTGGACGCTGATCAGCAGGAAGAGAAGCGCGCTGACGGCCGGGTATCGCGCCGATCCGCGGCCCGCCCGCCAGACCAGGAGCGCGGCGATGATCTGCAGGACGATCGCTACCGTGACGACGGGGCCGGTGGCGTCGTGCAACTGGCTGCCATCCTCGCTGGACATGAGCTGTCCGGCGGTGATCCCCTGCACCAGCAGCGCGGCGGCCAGGATCACCGTGCTCGCCTTCATCAGGCCGAAGAACCGGGGAGGCGCGGACCGCTCCGCACGAGCAGCGGGGGGCAGCTTGGTCGGCGTGGACATGGGATCACTCCTTGGTGGGGACGCCGGACGCATGATGTGTCGACTCTCGAAGGACGGGCCCTCAGGCGGGTACGGGTAGCGGCTCGGTGTTCGCGGCGCCCTCGGTGACGCCGTGGGGCGCGGGGCGCGGAGTGTTCATCAGCACGGCGACGATCAGCGCGCCGACCGCGATGATCCCTGCGGCCCAGGCGCTGGCCGCCCCGAAGCCCTCCACGATGGCCTGCCTGGCAACGGCCGGGCCCGAACCGTGCGAGGCCAGGTAGTCGACGGTCGCACCCGTGGCGATGGTGTTCAGCAGCGCGGTGCCGATCGAGCTGCCGATCTGCTGCGCGGTGTTGAAGCTGGCCGAGGCAACGCCCGAGTCGCCCTGATCGATGCCGTGGGTGGCGTAGTTGAGGGCCACCGGCATGATCATGCCCGCGCCGAATCCGAGCAGAAGTTGCGCGACCAGCACTCCGCCGACATAGCCGGTGTCGGCGTCGAGGGTGAGCATCCACAGCATGCCGCAGCAACTGATGAGCATGCCGGGCACGATCAACGCCCGCGGCGGGAGCTTGGGCAACAGCCGGACAGTGAGGGCGCCGGCCGACATCAGGACCGCCATGACCATCGGGAGGAAGGCGACGCCCGTCCTGATCGGCGAATACCCCATGACGACCTGCATGTGGTAGGTCATGAAGAGGAACGCCCCGAACATTCCGATGATGGCCAGGCCGACGGACAGGTAGGCACCGGCGCGGGTGCGGTCGGCGACCACTCGCAGCGGCAGTAGCGGCTGCCGCACCCGGCTCTCCACGAGGGCGAAGGCGGCGAGCAGCACCGCGCCGGCGGCCAGCAGGCCGACGACCCTCACCGAGCCCCAGCCGGCGGACTCCGCCTGGCTGGTGGCGTACACGATCGTGACCAGCCCGCCGGTCACCAGCAGCACGCCGGGGATGTCGAAGCGCGCCCTGCCCACGCGCCGCGATTCGGCGAGCACCACGTACCCGCCGATCGCCGCGATCAGCGCCATCGGGATGTTGACGTACAGACACCAGCGCCAGTTGAGGTAGTCGGTCAGGGTGCCGCCTGCCAGCAGCCCTACCGCGCCGCCCGCGGCGGTGATGGCGCCCCAGATTCCGAAGGCCTTGGCGCGGTCCCTCGGCTGGGTGAACGTCACTGTCAGCAGGGACAGCGCGGACGGCCCGAGCAGCGCGCCGAACGCGCCCTGCAGGACGCGGGCGGTCAGCAGCATCTCGAAGTTGGTCGCCGCGCCACCGAGCGCCGACGCCGCGGTGAAGCCGAGCAGCCCGACCAGGAAGGCTCGCTTGCGGCCGGTGTAGTCGGCGATTCGACCGCCGAGCAACAGCAGGCTGCCGAACGCGAGCGTGTACCCGGTCAGGATCCACTGCCGGTCGCCGTCGGAGATCCCCAGGTCGCGTTGGAGCGACGGCAGCGCGATGTGCACGACGGTCGCGTCCAGGATGATCATGAGCTGGCCCAGCCCGATGAAGAACAGCGCGGCCCAGCGGCGCGACGTGACCGCCGGAGCCTGCGCCCTCGTGTTTGCCATGATTTCCGCCCTCGCTAAATGAAGGTGTCGCGCGCCGCGGGGTCGCTCGCGCGGCGGCTCGGTACCGACTCCGGTGAGCCGGCCACGTGCGTGGCCGGCTCCGTCCGGGTCAGGGTTGGGTGGCGAGCCACTGCTCGAAGGTGGGCCCGGCGAGCTTGGCGTGCGGGCCGGGCAGGAACGCGCCCTTGGCGGCGAGGCCGGCGTCGGGCATGCCGGAACCGTCGACGCCGACGACCTTGACGCCTCGACGGACGCCGAGGAGTTGGGCCGCCTCCGACATGGTCTCCTCGCGGGGGCCGGCCACCTCGGGGATCGGTTGCCCCGGGGCGGGTGCGTCGGGATCCAGGGCGAGGTCGACCAGCGTCTCGGCCACGGTGCGGCAGGCCACGAGCTGGGTGGGCAGGGCCGGGACGTAGGCGACGTCGCCCTGCTGCCAGTCCAGGAGCTGACCGACGAACTCGTGGAACTGCGCGGCCCGCAGGATGCGGACGGGCAGCGGGCCGGACAGGAGGAGTTCCTCGTGCACCTTCTTGGCGGCGACGAACCCGGCGGTGGCCTTGTCGGCGCCGATGATGGACGCCGCGGTGATCTGGTCGACCCCTGCCTGCTGGCCCGCTTCGTGCAGGTTACGGGCCGACGTGCGGAAGAACTCCGTCGCCGCCTCCTGGTCGGAGGAGTGCCATGAGGCGACGTCGATGATGGCGTCGACCCCGGTGAGGGCCTCGGCGAGGCCCTCACCGGTGATGATGTCCACGCCGGTGGCTCGGGACATCGACACGACGTGATGCCCCCGTTCGGTGAGGACGTCGACGACGTGGCGGCCCAGCCGCCCGGTTGCTCCTGCCACCGCGAACTTGGTGATGTTCAAGCTGGTGCCCTTCTCACTCACTGTAGTTCTGCCCCGGGGGCATGCCGGGGATCGGCTTGGCGATGAGAGCGGCGGGGGTGAAGAAACCGATGTGGGCGATCGCCATGACGAGCGACCACATCGCCTTGGTGTCGTAGTGCGCCGACACCCTGGCGTACAGCTCATCGGGGACACGCTCCCCTGCCGGGTTCGGGGTGAGGACCGCCTCCACGAGCTCCAGCGCGACCCGTTCGGCGTCGGTGAAGTAGGTGGCGTCCCGCCAGGTGGCCACGGCGGCGATGCGCTCCTCTGATTCCCCGAGCCTGCGGAGGTTGCCGGTCTCCCGGATGGTGAAGTACGTGCTGCCGAGGATCTGCCCGGCGCGCAGATGCAGCAGACTGACGGTCGTCGGGGAGATCGGACCGTCTCTGAGGGCCTTGTGCAGGCCTTCGCCGACCTCCGCCATTCCGGGAAGGAACGGGAGGGGATTGGGCATGCGCGACCGGAGGTCGGTCGTCGTCGGTGTGGACATGCTCGGGACTTCCCTACTCGTGATGTGGCGTCACTTCGGGCAAGAGATCCCGGCGATCGGCTCCGTGTGACAGCGGCACCGACGTGACCTAGGCCACCGAACCTCGGTGTCACAGAACGGTGGCGACCGGGATCGTATGGTCATGGCACGATCGCGAACGGACAGGCAGAACCAGCGATGAGCGACCGCGTTGAGCAGCCGACGTCCGCAGCTCGTCACACCCGCATGGACGCCGCCACCGAGACATTCGTCGCTCACCGCAATCTGCTGTTCACCCTCGCCTACGAGATCCTCGGCTCTGCCACGGATGCCGAGGACGTCCTGCAGGAGAGCTGGATGCTGTGGGTGAGCGTCGACCTCGGCACGGTGCTGGACCAACGCGCGTACCTGATCCGCATCGCCACCAGGCAGGCACTGAAACGACTACGCACCCTGGACCGGCGCAAGGAAACCTACGTCGGACCATGGCTACCCGAACCGCTGCTGACCGCACCGGACGTGGCCGAGGACATCGAACTGGCCGACAGCGTCTCGATGGCGATGCTGCTGGTGCTGGAGACACTCACGCCGACCGAGCGGGCGGTGTTCGTGCTGCGCGAGGTGTTCGACCTGGACTACGACGAGATCGCCGACGCCGTCGACAAGACATCGGCCGCCGTACGCCAGATCGCCCACCGGGCACGGGCACACGTAGCCGCGCGCCGGCCTCGCGGCAGTGGCTCCCCTGCCGAGCACCGGGCCGCGCTCCAGGCGTTCCAGCGAGCGGTCGAGACCGGCGATCTGCAGAGCCTGCTCGACGTCCTCGCGCCGGACGTCGTCGCCCTGAGCGACGGCGGGGGTGTCAAGCACGCCCTGCTGCGGCCCGTCGTGGGGATCGAGAACGTGGCTCGCCTGCTGGCCGTCGGCTGGTGGAAGCGCGATGCAAGAAGGTCGGTCGAACTGGTGCAGATCAATGGTGGCCCGGGGCTGCTCGTCCGAGTGGATCGCGAGATCGACGGTGTGGTGGCGGTGCGGGTGGAGAACGGCTACGTCACCGGCGCCTACCACGTGCGCAATCCGGAGAAGCTGTCGCGCATGGAGCGGGAAACCGCCGTGACCCGCTGAGTCGACAGATCTACCGGTGAGGCGTCGCGCCCGCCCAGGGCCCGCGCCTGGGGTTGGTCGATCGACGGGTTCGGTGGCGGAGAGCGACGCGGGCGGGGCGAACGCTTTCCCTCCCGACAGCAGCCGGCAGGCCCGGAAGATCGAGTAAGATCATGTTCCAAATAGGAACGATGTCGCAATACCGAGGACGACTGGAGGTCGGCAGATGATTCTCGTACTTCCCAGCGCGGAGGACCTCCGCGACGAGCAGGGCAGCACTCCCGACGACAGGGGCTGGAAGTCCAGGGACACCGCCTGGTCCTTCAAGTTTACGGACAGCAGCGGCGTCGAGCCCGCAGACGTGCACGGCGCGTGACCGAAGGGGTCAGGCGGTCCACCGCCGCTGATCGTCTCGACGGCGGCACGGCGGAAAGCGTGTCGGGCGGGGGCGGAGCGCCCGAGCGCTCCGCCCTCGCCCTCGACGACACCCGCAAGGCCTGCTGGTCCGGCACCCACCGGGTGCTGACCGCCGCGCAGACGCTACGGCGGATCGAGCCGCTCTTTCCAGTCGTCGGTATCACCCGACTGGCCGACGTCACCTGGCTCGACGAGATCGGCATCCCGGTCTATCAGGCGGTCCGGCCGAACTCCTGGACGCTGTCGGTGAGCCAGGGCAAAGGGCTGACCGACGACCTCGCCAAGGTTTCCGCCGCCATGGAGTCGATCGAGTCGTGGCACGCCGAGCGCGAAGGTCCCGGCGAGTTGGTCGCGACCGTGGCCGACATGGAGCGCGAGTGCGGATACCGCGTCCACGAGCTGCCGCTGGAAAGCCGCCACCACCTGAGACCGGGTCTGAAACTGGAGTGGACCAGGGCACGTCGCCTCGACGGTGGTGCGGACACCTTCCTCCCGACCGGGCTCCTGCGACTCGACGGCCGGGTGCGCGGCACCTGGATGCCGCCGCTGTTCGCGCTGAACAGCAATGGACTGGCCAGCGGCAACACCTTCGCCGAAGCGGCGCTGCACGGCCTCTACGAGGTCATCGAGCGGGATTGCCTGACTCGTGCCGAGAAGATCCCGCCCCGCGTTCTGGACCTCGCCTCGGTGGACGGCCCGGCGCGGGACCTGCTGGATCGCATGGAGGCCGCCGGCGTCGACGTCCGGGTCGAGGTGCTGCCGTCGCCGACCGGGCTCGCCTGCTTCCAGGCCACCATATGGAGCGAGATGTTCCCGGTGCTCTTCGCCGGGGCCGGCGCCCACCTCGATCGTGACGTCGCCCTGTGCCGGGCCCTGACCGAGGCGGCGCAGTCGCGGGTCACCGAGATCGCCGGCGCCCGCGACGACATCGCCTCGGGCGGCTACCGGCGTGCCGGCTCGGACCGGTCCACGCGGCCGGCGCCGCCCTCCGAGGCCGACCGAACGACGTACGACGAGATCGGTTCCGTCCGCAACGACAGTCTCGCCGACGACCTGCACACCACGGTGGCGGGCGTGCTCGCCATGACCGGGCGGTCTCCGCTGGTCGTGGACCACACCAGGCGCGAGGTGGGCATCCCCGTCGTGCGGGTGGTCTGCCCCGGGCTGGACTGCGACCCCGCGCTCCTGTGAGAAATCGATGACACGCTACCTCTTTGTCGGCCCGAGCCTGCCCGACGCCGCCGACCTGTTGGCCGCGGACGACATCACCCTCCTGCCACCGGTGGCGGCGGGAGACCTGCTGCGGCTCGCGCCGCGGCAGGGCGACGTGGTCGGCCTCGTCGACGGGTACTTCCATCAGACCCGCGCCGTGCGACACAAGGAGATTCTCACCCTCCTCGACGCCGGCGTGACGGTGCTGGGCGCCGCCAGCATGGGTGCGCTGCGCGCAGCGGAACTCGACACGTTCGGCATGGTCGGCGTGGGGCGCGTCTACGATGACTACCGGCAGGGCCGACTGACCGCCGACGACGAGGTGGTCCTGCTGCACGGGCCGGCGGAGGAGCGATACCGGCCGATCTCGGAACCCCTGGTCAACATCCGCGCGACCCTGGACCTCGGCGTACGGGAAGGAATCCTCGACGAGGCGACCGCCGGCCAGCTTGTCGCCGCGCTGGCGCGCCGGCCGTACCGGCTGCGCTCGCACCCGGAACTGATCCAGCTCGCCCGTGGGGCGGGGATGCCGGACGAACGCGTCGAGGCGCTGCGGCACCTCTGCGCGACCCGGGCCGTCAACCTCAAGCGGGACGACGCGCTGCTGCTGGTTGGTGCGCTGCGTACGCTTGGCGACGGCCGGGCCGACGATGACGCGAAGCGGGCGGCGGACCAGCCGGCCGACTTCACCGTGGCCCCCACGGTCTACCTGCACCGCTGGCGGTTGGGGGCGCGCGGCATCGACACCGGCGACGGTCGGGTCCCCGAGCTGAGCATCCTGCGGATGTGTCAGCTCTTCGCCCGCGACTATCCGGAGTTCTACCGGGACCTGGTCCTGCGTCATCTGACCCGGGAGTGTGCCGACACCTGCCGGGTCGACGAGGCGGGGGAAACGCTCGCCGGGGCGCTGGCGCACGCGAGGCACCGCTACGTCGTCCCCGACGACCGGTCGGGCGAGCCCGAGGACCTGGGCTTCCTCGACCTGTGGCTGACCCCGGCCGAGCGGGCCTCGCGCTGCCTGGCCGACCAGCTCGGCATCTTCGTGGTGCGCAGCTTCCGAGTGACGCCCGGGGTGCCTGCGGACGGCCAGGCGCTGGACGCGCTGCGCGGGCGGCCGGTCGTCGCGACGGCAGCGGAACTCGTCGGCGCCGCACGGTCGGTGAACGATCAGGCCCGGCAGGTCCAGCCCGACTTCGACATCCACACCCTGTCGACGGATCGCATCCTGTCCTACTTCAGCGAACGCTGGGGCGCCGAGCCCGGAACGCTGGAACTGCACGCGTTGGACCGGGGTATCGACTCCCTGGACGTCCTGGTCGCCGCGGCCCGACCGTACTACCTCCTGGCCAAGTACAACCCGAGCCTGGTGGACCTGCGGGTCGACCCGACCACCCGACCGTGAACTGCCGCCAGGTCAACGACGACTTCCTGCAGTGCGTGCTGTTCGACGGCAACACCGCCGAGGCCAACCTCATCGGCGTCGAGTACATCGTCTCCGAACGGCTGTACGGGACGCTGCCGCGCGACGAGCGCCGCTTCTGGCACCCGCACAACTACGAGGTGCTCGGCGGCTCCCTGATCGCCCCGGGCCTGCCGGAGCCGGCCGAGCGGGCGCTCATGGCGATGCTGATGAACAGCTACGGCAAGACCTGGCACACCTGGCACACCGGCCGCCTCGACACCGGCCCGGACGACCGGACGGTAGCTGCGTGGTACGGCGGAAGCGGGACCGGCCCGACCGCCCGTTTCCCGCCGGCTCCCCCTCGCGCGGCGTAAGGGTCAGCCGGGTTCGAGCCGGAACACCGCGAGGCCGCCGCTCAGCCCGGCGAAGATGCTGCCGTCGTCGGCGAGGACGACGAGCTTCACCACGTCCTCGACCGGGATGTGGTGCAGCATCCGGCCGTCGGTGAGGTCCCACACCCGGATCACGCCGCCTTCCGAGCCGGTGACCGCCACCGGGCGTGCGTCGGCGAGGCGCCCGCAGGAGACGCCCTTGTTGTGCAGGGGCACGGCGGTCGGCCCGCCCAGGGCGTCGAGCGCCGCACCGCCGTCGCGCAGCCGGTACCGGTGCAGCTGCTCCTTGCGGTCGACGACGGCGACGATGGCGTCGACGGTGTCCAGGGACCGGACGGTCTCGGCCGCCAGGGAATGGACGGCGACCGGCTCGCCTGACGCCAGGTCGAACATCATCAGGTCCCGCCAACTGCCGACCACGGCGAGGGCGCGGCCGTCGCAACGCACGGTGCGCACCGTTTCTGCGACGCGGCCGAGGAACGTACGGCCGAGGTCCTCGCCGGTGACCACGTCCCAGCGGTGCAGCCAGCCCCGGAACCCGAGCGCGACGGCGACTGCCCGCCCGTCCTCCGTGACGCCTGCGGTCACCGCTCGCAGCGATTCCGGCCGATCCTTTGGCGGCTCCCGGCCGGGCGGATAGTAGGTGCCGGTGCCGGGCAGCGGGTCGGCCGGCGGCGTCTGGAAGGTGTGCACCAGCCGCCCGGCGGCCACGTCGAACACGAGGGCGCGGCCGTCCTGACCAGCGGTCACGGCCAGCGCCGGCCCGCCGGGCGGCACGACGCACGCCGCGGCTGTCGCGTTGTGCTCGCCGATCTTGACCACCTCGGTCGATTCCCGGTCCCAGACGCCGATCGCGCCGTTGCGGTGGCAGACCACGAACACACCTCGGCCGCCGGCGAGCACCGCGCCGGCGGCATCCGGCGTACTGAACGCCTCCCCCGCCGGTGTCGACGGATCCGCGTAGCCGGGCCACAGCCGTACCACGCCGTCCGGGCCACCGCGCAGCGTCCCGAGCGGCGTCAACGCCAGCGCGGTCACCGCCCGCTCCCACCCGCGCCGGGGCGGCGGCGGCTCGTCGGCGTCGCTGTCCCAGCGCACCGGCCCGGCCTCGACGGGTGCCCCGCCGGGCAGCGTCCACTGCCCGCGCGCCGACACGTGCCCGACGCCACTGCCGGCCGCCGCCTGCACCACGGGTGTGCCGTCCGGCAGCCAGCCGCACAGGAGCTGGTGGATCGTCCCGGGCAGGGCCGCCACGGTCTGGTGCGGCTCCTCCTCGCCGACCAGCATCCACCGGGTCGACCAGGGCAGTCCGCCCGACTGGTCGCCGAGGTAGCCGATCCGGTCGGCGAGCTGCTCCGCCCCGGTCCGGCGGGCCGCCAGCTGCAGCGCCGCAGCCGCGCGTCCCCAGTCGTCGCGCAGGTAGGCGACCGCCCGCCGGTACGCGTGCGCGACCGCCGCCGCCTCGGCGGACACCACCGCGTCCAGCACGGCCAGCAGCGCGCCCGGCTCGGCGGCGAGCAGGAAGCCGGGGTCGAGCATGAGCCGGTCGAGCACACCACCACGCGCGGCGTGGCCGGCCAGGTTGGCCCGCACGTAGCCGGTCGCGGCCCGCCAGTCGGGCTCGCCGCCCGGCAGCGTCGGCAGCGCGCCGACGAGCGCGTCGGTGATCGCCGCGTGCACCTCGCGGTCGCCGGCGTCCGGACGGGCGAGCGCCGCCGTCACGGCGGCCAGCCCGGCGGGCGGCAGGTCCGCGCCGCCCAGCCCGTACGACCGGCGTCCGGCCGTCGACGTGTCGTCCGTCGCCGCCCGCCGCTCAGGCCGACCGGTCGGCGATCCAGGTTCCGCGTCGGGCGTCGGCGACGAGTCCGTGGTCATCGGGTTCCGCCCCCCCGGGCCGCCGCGACCCGCACGGTCAGGGAGCGCGGGCCCGGCCGGGGCACTGCCCTGCCCGGGCACGACCAGGCCGGTCTCGTACGCCGCGATCACGGCCTGCACCCGATCGCGCAGGCCGAGCTTGGTGAGGACGTTGCTGACGTGCGTCTTCGCGGTGTGCGTGCTGACCACCATGGCGGCGGCGATCTCCGGATTGGACATGCCCTGCGCGAGCATCCGCAGCGTCTCCCGCTCGCGGCCGGTCAGGATGGACAGCCGCTGCGTGGGCAGGGGTCGGGCCGCGCCGCCCGCGGTGAACTGCTCCACCAGCCGCCGGGTCACCGACGGTGCGAGCAACGACTCCCCCTTCGCCACCACACGCACGGCGTGCACGAGGTCGTCGCGCCGCACATCCTTGAGCAGGAAGCCGCTGGCCCCGGCCCGCAGCGCGTCGTACACGTGGTCGTCATGATCGAAGGTGGTCAGCATGACGATCCGGCAGTCGGTCTCGGCGCCGATGATCCGGGCAGCGTCGATGCCGTCCATGCCCGGCATCCGGATGTCGAGCAACGCCACGTCGGGGCGATGGGTCCGTACGGCGGCGACCGCCTGGAAGCCGTCACCCGCCTCGGCGACCACCTCGATGTCGGGCTGCGCGTCCAGGATCATCGCGAAGCCGGCACGCACCAGTTCCTGGTCGTCGGCGACCACCACCCGGGTCACAGCGGCAGCCGCGCGCGTACGGTGAAGCCCGCGGGCCCCGGGCCGGCCGACGCTGTCCCACCGCACGCGGCGGCACGCTCCCGGATGCCGGTCAGGCCGTTGCCGCCGGAGGGCAGCCCGGTCCCGGCGCCCCGGCCGTTGTCCCGAATCTCGATCCCCAACTCCTGCTCCTGCCAGCTCAGCCGTACGTCGGCGCGGGACGCGCCGGCGTGCTTGACGACGTTCGTGAGCGCCTCCTGGACGATCCGGTAGACAGCCACCCCGAAGGCGGGCGGCAACGGCCGGGGCTCGCCCGCCACGTGGTAGCCCACCTCCAGCCCGGCCCCCGCCGCCTGCCGCACCAGGGCGGGCAGGTCCTCGATGGCCGCCTGCGCGACTGCCGTCCCCCGATCCTGCCGGAGCACCACGAGCATGCGACGAAGCTGGTCCATCGCGTCCCGGCCGGCGGCGGCGATGGCGTCGAACGTGGCGACGGCCCGCTCCGGATCCGCGCGCACCGCGACCGGTCCCGCCTCCGCCTGCACCACCATGAGGCTCACCGCGTGCGCGAGGATGTCGTGCATCTCGCGGGCGATCCGGGCGCGTTCCCGCTCGGCGGCTCGTTCGGCTTCCAGTACCCGCTCCCGTTCGAGCCGTGCGGCACGCTCCTCCAGCACAGCGGCGTGCGCCCTGCTTCCCGCCGCCGCTCTGCCCAGGGCGTACGCGGTCACGGAGACGACGACGCCGCGAAGCGCGGTGTCCGACGAACCGACCGTGAGCAGCCCGCCGACGAGGAGCATGGCAAGCGCACCCCATCGCGTCCACCGCCCGGACCGGGCGGCCACCGTGTAGATGGCGATGAGCGACCCGTACCACAGCGGCTGCGGCGCCACGTCGTCGACCAGGTCGTAGGAGGCGCCGAAGACGCAACTGACGAGCAGCACGGTCACCGGCGCTTTCCGCCGCGCCACGAGCGGCAGCGCGGAACCGACGGTGACCACATATCCCCACCAGTGCCACGGGCCGTCCCGGGACAGCAGCGGCCAGAGCTGGGCCACGGCGGCGCAGACCGCCAGCGCGGCATCCGACCACGGCGATCGCGCCCACCGCCTCCACCACACGGTGCGCCATGCTGTCATGCGTACGTCGGAGCCCGGCGGGCGAGGGGCACCAGGGCGAGCATGATCAGCAGGCCGGCGACCGGCAGCAGATCAAGGTTGGTCGCCGCGGCCCCGATGCCGAGCAGCAGGCACACCGGAGCCCACACCGCGACCGCCCGCAGCGCCGCGAGGTGAACGACCAGCACGAGCAGCCCGACGTGGAACAACGCCGGCCCCGGCCCGTATACGGCGGTCGAGAGGCCGGGCACGTCCTGCACAGCGCCGAACATCTCCCGCATCCCCGCCTTGTCGTCGGCGGCGAGCCCCACCACGATGTCGATACCGATCTGAGCGATCGAACAGACCAGGCCGACCACGCCGACGGCGGCGGTAGTCGTGGCCACCACGCCACCGCCGATCATCCGTCGCGCGACGATCACCACGAAGCCGAAGAGGAACAGGGCGACGAGGAAGGCGGCATGCCCCAGGGTCCAGAGGAGACCGGGACCGTGCTGTCCGTCCAGCCCGTCGAGCAGCCGGACCAGGCCGTAGACGATCGTGAGCGCGGGGGCGAGGACAATGACGACGGGTGCTTTCTGCATGCGGTCGATCGTCATCTTTCCCGGTCGGCGAGACATCGCCGACGTCGGCGATGTCTCGCCTCGCCCACGAGACCCGGTACCGGCCCGTCGAGCGCGGCTGCCAGGCCGAACCGGTCACACCGCGCTCGGTGTGACCGGTTCGCGCCCGACGTGGCGCACGGTCAGAGAGAGCCCACCCGCAGGGTGTACGGGTCCGCGGTGCTCCGTCGCGCAGACGGAGCAGGCCCGGCCCCGTCGGGCGATCCGGGCTGCCCGTCGCAGAACACCTCGGTGGTGAGCGTCTGGATCGCCTTCTGGTACGCCTCCTGCAGGGCCGGTGCGGTGGCGTCGTCCACCGTGTAGGTCAGCGAGGCCGTCAGGGTCCTCCTGCCGTCGGGCGTGCTGTACATCAGCGTCGCGTAGCCCTGGACGCTGCCGTTGTGGTTGAGGATCGTGCCCCCGCAGCTCGGGCCCAGGTCCAGCACGAACAGCCCGAGGCCGTAGCCGCTGGTCGGGTGCGGCGTGCGCATCTCGGTCAGCAGCGGGTACGGAAGGAGCCTCCCGCTCATCAGCGCGGAGATGAACGTGTGGAGGTCCCGGGTGGTCGAGATCATGTCACCGGCGCCGGGCACCCAGGACGGGTTCTGTCGGGTGATGTCGACCGTCTTCTGCTGGCCGCCGTCCTCGTACCGGTAGTAGGCGTGGGCGTGTGGTCCCGGGATCTTCGGCCAGGTGCCCGGCGCCACGGTGCCCGACATCCCGAGCGGCCGCACGATCCGCCGCTGGAGCTCGTCGGCGTACGAGCTGCCGGTGACCTTCTCGATCAGCAGCATGGCCAGCGTGTAGTTGGTGTTCGAGTAGCTCCAGTCCGTCCCTGGCGTGAACCGCCCCGGCCTGGACAACGCGAACCGGACCAGATCCTCGGGCCGGTAGCTCCTGAACCGGTTGTCCACCCACTCCTTGCCCGACCACGGGATTCCTGGCACGACCGTTCCGTCGGGGTAGTACTCGCCGGTGTAGTTGAACACCCCGCTGGTGTGCTGCAACAGCATCCGCACCGAGATGCGCCGGTCCAGCCCGAACTCGGGCAGGTGGTCGGCCGCCGGGGCGTCCAGTTTGACCTTGCCTTCCGCGACCAGTTGCAGGACCACGGTCGCGACGAAGGTCTTGGTGACGCTGCCCGCCCGGAACCGCCCGTTCGTCGGCGGCTTCGCGGCCTTGCCCAGCCTGCTCACCCCGGCGCTGCCGACCCAGTCGCCCCGCTCGTCGTGCACGCGCAGTTGCATCCCGCCGATGCCGGAATCGACTGCCGCCTGCATCGCGTTCCGCAGCTGCGGGCGATCCTGCCCGACAACGGCCTTCGACGGGGCCCCGCTGGCCGGGGTGACCGCCCCGGCCAGCAGGGTGACCGCCAGCGCCGTCACCCCCAGTCGCTGGAGGACCCGCGGCACCCGGAGCCTGTCGTTCGTGGTACTCCTGATTGGTCTTTTCATGACTCCTCGTCTCTGTGTGCAGCTCAGGCAGGCAGCTCGGGGGCGATGGCGAGGGGCGGCACCGGTGGGCGAGCGGCTGCGTGCCCGGCGGGCCGCGGCCAAAATGCCCAGGTGTGCGCGCGGACGTGCTGCGGGCGGTCGATGACCATGTGCTCGGCCCCGGGCCGACGCCTCAGGGGGTGATGCGGCCCCTGCCGGTCCTGGTCAGCTGGCCTTGCGGCGGTAGATGGCCGTGGCGGAGAGGTACGTGACGCCGAGGATGCCGACGCACCAGGCGAGGGCGATCCAGGGCCCCTTCTGGGACGGGACCTTCTCCACGTCGACGAGCCCGCGCTGCTCGATCCTGACGAGCAGCGCGTAGATGGTTCCCTCGGCGATGTCGGAGAAGCCCTGATCCCGCAGTCACGCCGTGATCTCGTAGCCGTACGCGGATCGGTCGGACAGGATCGCGAGGACGATGCCCTCCAGCGTCCCCTTGAGCATTGCCGTCATCTGCCTGCCCATGGAACACCCCCTTCCAGCTACTCAGCACTACTCACTACCGGTAGGAAGTAACACTAACTACCGGTATCTAGCAACACCGAATAGTTGACGTGCGCCCCGGGACCGCAGCAGGGCGTTGTGCGCGGCACAGCGCCACGGCCCGAGCTCGGTATTCGATCCCGCCGGGTGGGCGGTCACGGGTCGTCGACGTGCCAGAGGACCTCGTCCAGGGCGGCGATGTACGGCAGGTCCGGCGGTGCGGGCGTGCCGGTGCGGCAGAGCGCGAGCCCTCGGTATCCGAGGCTGATGGCGGCGGTGACCAGGTCTGGGTTGTCGTCCACGTAACAGGTGCGCTGTGGTGGCTCGCCCAGTGCCCTGCTTGCCGCCCGGTAGATCGCCGGGTCAGGCTTCATGCATCCCAGCTCGCCCGCCACGGCGAAGTATCGGAAGTAGCCGCGCAGGCCGATCCGCTCGTAGCTGCTCCTCAAGGACTCCGCGGTGTCCAGGCTGTCGCTGACCACCGCCATCGACAGGCCTCGCTCCCGCAGCCGGCCGAGGGTGGTGGGCACCTCGGAGAAGGGCCGAACTCGGGTCGGATCCGCGGCGATCAGCTCGTCCAGTAGTGGTTGCGACGGCCGGCCGATGCCGAGTTCGGCCAGGAAGGTGCGGCAGTGGTCTTCCCACGTTCCGAGCCTCTTCGCACGCTCGAGCATGGCGGCCGCGGACCGGAACGCGTCCGGCAGGTCCCTGATGGGCGCTGCCGGCCAATGTCGCCGGAGGATCTCCTCCACGTCCTCGCAGGGACGCGCACCCGGTTCGGCGGGTCGGACCAACGTGCCGGACGAGTCGAACAGGACGGCTCGGATGCGGGGCCGCCGGAGGGGTTGATCATGCGCAGTGTTCGGACGTCTCACAGCCGGGCGTGTGCTGCGGTGAGGCGTTCCTGGTCTGGGCGTTGCGATCGGTTGCCGGAGATGTCGTCGGCCCATTCGAGCAGGCGGTTCAGATGGCTGTCGACGGTTACGGTGGCGGTGCCCGGGTTGCCGACGACGACCTCTCCGCTGGTGCCGTCGATGGTGACGAGTGTCCCTTCGGCGACGACGCGTTCGCCGACCCGCACACACTCCCCCGCGACGTCGACGCTCAGTGCGGTCGCGTTGACGACCGCGGGTCGTCCCATGGCTCGGGCCACGACGGCCGCGTGGCTGGTGGGTCCGCCACGGCTGGTGACTATCCCGGTGGCGGCCGCCAGACCGTGCATGTCCAGCGGCGAGGTGTGGGGGCGCACGAGGACGACCGGGCCGTCGGCGGCCATGCGTGCGGCCCGGTCGGCGGTGACCGCGATGCGCCCGGCTGCGACACCCGGACATGCGCCCTGCCCGCGGGCGAGGACGTCGAGCCCGACGCCGGTGCGTATCCGGGGTGTGTGGGCGTTGCGCAGATGCTGTGGTGAGACGCGCCGCAGGGCCGTGCGTCGGTCGATGAGCTGTTCGTCGGCGAGGTCGACGGCGACGCGGATCGCGGCACGGCCGGTGAGACCGCCGGGCCGCACCTGCAGAAGCCACAGGCGGCCTGCCTCGAACGTGAACTCGACGTGGCAGGCGTCGCGGTAGTGGTGTTCGACCCGGTGCAGGGCCGCCAGCAGGCCTCTCCATACCGCCGGCTGCCGTTCGGCGAGCTCGGACAACGGCCGGGTGGTGGACCGTCCGGAGACGACATCTTCGCCCTGCCGGCCGAACAGGACGTCACCGAACGGGGTCTTCTCGCCGGTGTTGGGATCGCGGCTGAAGGCAACGCCGGTGCCGCTGTGCTCGCCGCGGTTGCCGAACACCATGGCTTGGACGATCACGGCCGTGCCTGAGTCGTGTGGGATGTCGTGCAGTTCGCGGTAAGTGGTCGCGCGCGGGGTGTGCCACGACGCGAAGACCGCACCCACCGCCGCTCGCAGTTGGTCCATGGCGTCGTCAGGGACAGCCGTGCCGGACCGCCGAGTGCCTGCCGCCGCGTCGTCCGCGGTCGCGCGCACGGCGGCCGTAAAGCTGGTGAGAAATCGCTGGCGGGCTTCCCGCGTGAAGGTCGGGTCGCCGGTCTCGGCGGCCAGTCCGGCCGTCGCCTCGGTGGTGAGGCCGAGGTTGAGGATGGTGCTCATCATGCCGGGCATCGACACGGCGGCGCCGGATCGGACCGATACGACCAGGGGACGTCGAACCGCACCGAGGCGTCTTCCGGTGGCTGCCTCAAGTCCCTGAACGGCGGTGGCCAGCTCGGCGTCGAGGCCCTCGGGGAACCGCCCGTCACGCAAAAAGGCACGGCACGTGTGGGTGCCGATGACGAATCCGGGCGGGACGGGCAGGCCGAGACGTCGCAGCACGACGAGGCCGTGTCCCTTGCCGCCAAGCAGCTGCGGGGACTCGTCGGTGTCGGAACTGAGGGGACAGATCCAGTTCATCGGAGGGCGGCTCACTGTCGTGGGATGCCGAGGGTGGCGAGCAGATCTTCGTGGAGCTGAAACCACACCGTGTGATAAGAGGTCGTGCTGTCGACCAGTTCATCCAGAGCGCCGGACCGGGCGCGGTCGAGCGCCGCGGCGAGTCTGGTCCGGTACCGCCGGAACCGCGGCGACGCCGCGGCCAGGTCCGCGCACACAGCCTCGGCACGCTGGTCCAGGTCGGCGAATCGCTTCAGGACTCGAGCGTCGTACGCGCGGTCGGAGTGGTCGTTCGAGGCAGCGACGCCGTCGACGGTACGCAGATGCCAGGCGGAGCAGAGATCCAGCAGCTCGGGGTTGAGCACCATGAACTTCTCGTACGCCGCGGCCACGGCGTCCCGGGCCCCGGTGGCGTCGAGCTCGCCGGCAATCCGTCGGGCGTCCTCGACACGGCCGGCCTCCGTGAGACCCCACCCGCCGAACTCGCCCGGCGTCCGCGTCACCAGGCCGGCAACGGCGAGATCGATCAGCTGGGACTCCGTCTCCCCCTCGGGGAGGCCGGCCGCGTCTGCCACGCGCGCCAGTCCGGCGAATCCGATACACCGAAGCGCGTGCAGCACGAGCGATTCGTCGGAGCCGGTCATCGTTCGTCCGCCTCGGTCGGCGTCGGGCTGGTCGCCGCCGCGTAGGCGGCGCCCCAACCGGATGCCCGAGCGATGATCTTCCCGTCTCGGATGCGGATCGCGGCTTCGGTCTTCTCGGCCGTGTCGGCACCGACGGCGGACGCGAGCGCGGCCTGGTCATCGACGACCAGGCGCGTCGACAGGCTGATCGTCGGCCCGAACGCCCGCCGCAGGCAGGCGGCGAGGTCGGTGATCTTCAGCCGGACCAGTGCCCCGATCTCGGCCGGGTCGCTCGTGACGATCGCCACGGTGACGACGTCTCCCGGCCGGGCGGCACGAACCGCTTCCTCGGCCGCCCCCAGGCGTCCTGTTCCGAGGACCACCACGAGGCCGTCGCCGTCGAACCCGACGGGACGGCCCGTGATCGCATCAGCCAGCTCCGCCGGCGGCGTCCACGCGTCGTGGCGCGGTTCGGATGCGGCGACGTACGGCAGATGGGGCGGCCTCCAGACGTCGTCCACGTCGAGGCCGGCGAGATGACGGCAGGCGCGCGCCACGTCGAACGGATCACCGAAGCCCGGCGCGGTCTGGGCAAGATGACCCGCTCCGTTCAACAGGGTCAGGATCAGCTCGGCCAACCGCACCCGCCGACCCGCTTCGGGCGGCTGGCAGGACTCCAGCGCGAGAGCCACCAGCAGGCTTTCCAACGTGGTGAGCCCGGCAAGGGCGGCGCGCCCGGGTTCATCGTCGAACACGCCGGTCAGTGACTGGTACTTCAGTTTGGCGGCGGCGGCCGAATCACCGGCCAGCGGCAGCCGTTCGAGCCAGACGCGCGCGAAGGCCTCGACCGCCGTCGCCACATCCATCGCCACAGCGGGCGCCTCCGGCGCGGGCGTGCGCGGTACAGCTTCGAGCAGAACCGCCAGGTACAACGATCGCTTGCTCGGAAAGTTCGAGTAGACGGCGCCTCGGGTCAGGTCCGCTCGCGCAGCGATGCGATCGACCTTGGCGTCGACATAGCCGTGCTCGGCGAACTCCTGCGTCGCCGCCGCCAGCACGGCGGCGCGCGTCCTCGCCTGCTGTTGCGCCCGCGTCAACCGCACCACCGAAACCCCCTCTTACGCGTTTCGCCACCGGCAGCATACTATCGACATCCAGATGATGACGGCATCTGAATGTTGTGTGTTTCTCAACCGCTCGCGAAGGGAGCGCTGTGACCGACCACGGCCTGGAAGCGCACGAGCTCACCAAACGCTTCCGCGGCACCACCGCTCTCAACGGCGTCGACCTGGCGATCCCCCGAGGCCAGATCCTGGGTCTGCTGGGCCCCAACGGCGCCGGCAAGACCACCCTCATCCGGGTTCTCGCCACCCTGCTCAGGCCCGACAGCGGAACCGCGCGGGTGGCCGGCTACGACGTCGTGCGCCATGCGGGACAGGTACGCCGACGCATCGCCCTGTCCGGCCAGCACACGAGCGTCGACGAGGAAATCGACGGGCGGGCGAATCTCGTCATGATCGGTCAGCTCCTCGACCTGACCCGGCGCGACGCCATCCGCCGGGCCGACGAGCTGCTGTCCCGCTTCGGCCTCACCGAGGCGGGCAGCCGGCGCGTCGCCACGTACTCCGGTGGCATGCGCCGCCGGCTCGACCTGGCGGCGAGCCTGGTCGGCCGCCCCCAGGTGGTGTTCCTGGACGAACCCTCGGTCGGCCTCGACCCCGGCAAACGCGAAGAGCTGTGGCAGATGATCCGCGACCTCAGCTCCGACGGGGCCACCGTCCTGCTGACGACTCAGTATCTGGAAGAAGCCGACACTCTCGCCGACGCCGTCACCGTCATCGACCACGGACGGGTCATCGCGAGCGGCACTCCGGCGCAACTCAAACAACAGGTCGGCGGACACACCGTCAACGTGCGAGTCGAAGACCCCGCCGACGTCGACCGCGTCGCCGCCATCCTCACCGTCGTCACCGACCGGACCCCGGCACGCGCCACCCGTCACCAACTGACCGTGCCGGTCTCCGGGGACGACGACTTCTTCCGGATCACCGCCGAACTGCGCCGCCAAGCCGTCGGCGTCAGCGAACTGTCGCTCCGCCTACCCAGCCTCGACGAGGCATTCCACGCCCTGACCGACGCAGCGAGCCCGCACGCCGACTCCGCAAAGGCCCCGAGATGACCATGCCCACCCATCCCGTCGACCCGCGAGCGGACCGGCCGCTGCGCTGGCTACGCCACAGCCTCGTCCTCGCCCGCCGCAGCCTCGCCAAGACCTCCCGCAACCCAGGCGCCATCGTCAACGGGGTGGTCACCCCCGCGCTCTTCCTCATCCTCTTCCTGTATCTCTTCGGTGGGGCGGTCGCCGGCTCGACCGACGACTACATGCAGTACCTGTTCCCCGGCATCATCGTCATGGGCGCCGGCCTGACCGGGCTCGTGTCGACCGGCACGAACATCAACACAGATCTCAAGAAGGGCGTCAACGATCGCTTCCGCAGCCTGCCCATCAGCCGCCTGGCACCGCTGCTCGGCTCCGTGCTCGCCGACATCGTCCGCTACCTGATCGCCGTCGCGATCCTGTTCCTGCTCGGAACGATCCTCGGTTTCCGCAGCCACGGCGGCGTCACCGCCACCCTCGCCGCCATTGGCCTGGCCATCCTCTTCGGCTTCTGCGTCAGCTGGATCACGGTGCTCATCGGCGTCATGGCCAAGAGCGCCGAGGCCGTCCTGGCGTTCAGTTTTCTCACCTTTCTGCCGCTTCAGCTCGGCACCAGCCTCGCCGCCCCCACCACGAGCCTTCCCGGCTGGCTGCGATCCTGGGTACAGGTCAACCCGGTGACCGTCGTCATGGACGCCTGCCGCGCGTTGCTCAACGGAACACCGCCCGGCGACCGGATCACCGTCACGCTCACCTGGTGTGCGGCGATATTCCTGTTGTCGTGCCCGATGGCGGTCTGGACCTACAGTCGCCGCCAATGACCGCGAACGACGCACCTCCAGCTGCCCGTCGCTCGACCATCCCACAAGTCGATCGACCGACTGAGCAACCCGGCTGGCATAGCCGACGCCTTGAGGTTGATCCTGCAGGCCCGCACTCTGCCGTCGATCCGGCCATCAACGGCGACAAAGTGCGTCGAGCGGACACCGCGATGACCGAGGGTGACGCTTGACGCCTGAGCCACCGGGCACACGGCGGCAGATCCGGGTTCACGATCGACCGCCGACCGTGACAGGATACTGCCTCAATGATCAGGTTCCGGTTCGAGTTGTACCCACTGGACGAGGTGTCGCCGTGGGGCAGGGATCAGCCGACGCTCCACTGGTTCGGGCTCACCGAGGGCTGGTACTGGCTCGAAGCGGGCGGCCACGAACTTCTGCGCCGCACCCGGCAGGTCCGCCAGCATCCCTACGTCGACTACTACCTGGCCCGGCTCTGGGAGGACGTCATCTTCTTCACGCCCCAGGTGCTGGAGCCGGTGCCCGATGATCTGCAGCCACTCATCGCCTCCCACCGCGCACAGTGGACGTGCGACCCGCTCGACTTCGTCGCCGAACCCGATGAGGAACCGACCGACGACGGGAACGCGGACGTGCCCGACCATCCTGTCGTCACCGCCGCCATCTGGCACAGCGAGCACCACCTGGACTTCGGTTACCTCCGCAATCCGCCCAAGCTGCGATTCTGGCGTACCAGCCGCGGCGTGCGGGACGAGATCACCATCGACTGGCAACACGAGGACGACGGCGAGATCGGTTTTCACGGCGACCCCACAATCCGGCTCAGCGTCCCGACCACCGCCTACCTCGAGGCCGTGCACACCCTCAACCGCGAGTTGATGGACGCCATGGAGCAGCGGATCGAGGAACTGGAACGCCGCGGCGGGCTACCTGGCGTGGACCTCGACCTCGTCCAGCTGAGGCGTGAACACGAAGACCGGCGACACTGGCTCGCCAAGAACCTCGACCGCTCCCCTGGAACCGACTGGAACATCCTCCGCCAAGGTGCCCGCCTGCTGCTCGACGACGTGCGACGAGCCGACGCCCCGGAGGGCTAGGCACTCCTTCCCACACCTGGCAGGGGCAGCATCCGCGCACCGGCACGTCCGCGCGGCGCCACCCGTCAGCTTGCTGCTGACCACGACGCGCGGTCTGCGGCGATCCGGACGTCGGCCCGGTTCAATGGCTGCCCGCCGATGCGAGGATCGGCGGTGTGGTCGAACTGCCTGCGGGATCTTGGTGGGACTGGGACGTGTTGCACTTCGACGGCTCCCAGCTTCGGTTGGCTGCGGGACACGACCTGGCCTACCACCATGGCCTCGAGGTGGTCTTCACCGACGTCGCATACCTGGCCTGCCCGACCCAGTTCCGAGACCCTCGGTTCCGGGAACCCACCCTCGACGAGCGTGCGCTGGTGCTTCGGCACGTCGGTGAAGAGCCACCAGTGATCGTTGCCTTCGACGTCGAGGCACCGGCCGGGGATGACCTACTTCCCTGCCTCGTCGCAGCAGGGTCGGTCGAGGTGGTGGACGGCCTGGTCTACCGCTACTGGCGTGACAACCTCACTGCCGGAGAACGACTGGCTCCGCACCTGCGGCCGCCCCAGCCGTCGTAGGGCCGGCACCCTGGGCGAAGGCGCAGTCGGGTTACGACGGCCCGGCTCCCCTGCCGGCGTCGGCCCACGCTCGGCAGCCTCGGTGCCGCCGTCTACCGCGACACGATCGCACCGCCCGCCGGCACTTCGGCGAGGCACTGGAGATCGCCGGGGCGAGCATCGAGGGAGCCGTGGCGGTCGCCCGACAGTTGCCCGCCGAAACCGCCGAGGCCCTGATGACCGCCGCCAGGACTGCCTGCACGGGCGGGCTCAACACGATCGGCATCGCCTGCGCCGTCATCACCGCGCTCAGCGCGGCCATCTCGCTCACCGTGCTGCGCGAGCACCGGGGCGCCGCCCCCTCCGGCGACGTCCCGCCCACGCAGGAGGCCGAGCGGGAGAAGGTGGCCGGGCAACCCCTGTCGGCCACCTTCTCCCGCTCGGCTGCATCGGCAACGACAAGGACCGAACATCGATTTCGTGGGAAGGGCGCGGGCCGGAGCTCCGCCCTTGCGGTGGACCAGGGGCTCCGGACCGCCGCTCGACCGGGAACTTATTCGGTTGCCTTCGGGTGAGTCTCATTCGACAGGGTTCGCATGGCCTGCGCGAGATCGCGGGCCGATGGCGTCGATGCGGGGTCCAGCATCCACTGCAGCATCACGCCGTTGATGAGGGCCAGCGCGAGCGATCCGACCGTCCGGGCCGCCTCGGGTGAGACGTCGTCCGGGTGCACCGCGAGCACGAGCGCGGCCAGGTCTCGCCGGCTGTCGGCGTAGATGCGCAGCAGTTGCTCGCGGACCTCGGTGGCGAACTCGGCCTGCGCGTAGGCCTGCACACTCGCCACGAGCACGTTGCGTTTCTCAGGCGCCGCCCTGAGGAGTCCGACGAGGAAGTGCTCGAGGCGTTCCGCCGGGGTACCCGCGAGGTCGGCGGTCACGGCATCGGCGACCGCGTCGCCCCATTCCTCGAACGTCTCGATGACGGCGGCGTTGAGAAGCGCGTCCTTCGAGCCGAAGTGGTACCCGATCGAGGCGAGGTTCGCTCCGGTGACAGCCACGATGTCGCGGGCCGTCGTGTGCGCATAGCCGCGTTCAGCCAGACACCGCTTGGCTCCGGCGAGTAGGTCTTCGCGCTGCCCCATGCCGGTGAGTCTACCGGGGCCGGTATACGAGCGTGTTGTACATGCGTATTATACAAACGTACACATCGCTCGAAGACGGAGGCCCTCATGACTCAGGACCAGTCCCTGCTCGCTCCCGTCGAGCATGCGCCCGCCACCCCGATCGCCGTGTCGTGGAACGACACGACCGGCAGCAACCGCACGATCTTGACGACTCACCTCTGGGCAGCTCCTCCGTTGCGGCGTGAGTCGCCGATCCACGACCGCGCGTTCGCGGCGCTGCGCGACCTGAAGGCCGACTACGCGCGGTTCCTGCCGTGGTTCTCGCACCCGGTACTGTCGGTGCCCGCTCTCGAGCCACCGACGCAGGACGCCACCTCATGGGACTTCTCGCGGCTGGATCCGTTCGTCGAGGACTTCATGGCCGCGGCGGAGGGACGGCCGGTCGTGGCCAACTTCGCCACCATCCCGCACTGGATGTTCACCAACGCCGACCAGGTGCACGTCTCACGCGACGTCGACGAGATCCACTGGCAGTACGAGCAGGGAGCCGACTTCCGCGACCAGACTCTCGCGGAGGTGGCGGACTACTTCTTCCGCATCGCGAGCTGGTACATCGCCGGCGGCTTCACCGACGAGCTCGGGCGTTGGCACGAGTCGGGACACAACTACCGATTCGCTTACTGGGAAGTGCTCTGCGAGCCTGACCTCAACCGCCGGATGCCTCCGGAGGTCTACACCCGGTTGTACGACGCGGTGGCGCAGCGCCTACGCCCCCTGGATCCGGACATGAAGTTCGTGGGACTGTCGCTGAGCCATGTGCATCACAACCCCGATTACTTCTGGCACTTCCTCGACGCCGCCAATCACCAGCCGGGGGTCGCCGTCGACGCGTTCTCGTATCACTTCTACGCCTCACCCGAGATCGTCAACCCGTTCGGCCCCGAGGGCAACGCCGATCCGAGCACGTGGCGCAGCACCTTCTTCACGCAGGCCGACGCCTTCGTCGAAAACGTCGCGTACATCCGATCGATCGCTCAACGGCTCGCGCCCGACGCCAGGACGTTCCTCAACGAGATCGGCACCTATCCGGCCGACATCATGAACCCGCAGCCGCAGATCCCGGACTTCTACTGGGCCCTGAGCGGATCGGTCCACGCCTACCTGTGGGCTCGGATGCTGCCGCTCGGGATCGACCTGCTCGGCGTGGCAGAGTTCATGGACTATCCCGGGATGATCCCGGGCACCTCGCTGATCGACTGGGAGACAGGTGAACCCAACGCCCGCTATCACGTGACGCAGCTGCTGCTTCGGCACTTCGCGCAGGGCGATCGGCTGGTCACGACGTCGACGGGCTACCCCGGGTTCCCCGATCTGCGAGTCCACGCGCAGGCAATGGTCGGAGCCGACGGCACCAGGCGTGTCCTCCTCATCAACAAGTGGGACGAGCCCATGGAGGTCGACATGTCGGCCGCCGGCACCGACTCCGGCACAGGTGAGCAGGTGCACGTGGGCACGTCGGGCATCGAACGCATGAAGTGGAAGGGGAACACCCTTCGTCTTGAACCGCACGCCACCATGGTGGTCACCCTCGACTGAACCGCGGTACCGACCCTCAACTGATCAGACGCCCGGCGCCTACGACGGTGCACGCCGACCGTCAGCGAGGCGCCGGGCATCGAACTGCCGCAGGTTCCCGGCAACCTGACCGTAGGCGTTGACGAGCCGCGCGGTGGGTGTGCCGGCGCCCCCGGCCCGGGTCGAGCGGTACGGCCCACAGCGGGGGCGGCACGCAGCCAACCCTCAGCGGAGTGTGCCGAGGTCGATGGCCTCAGCCATCGCCCGGTAGCCCGCGTCCGATGGGTGCAGATGGTCGCCCGAGTCGTATGACGGGTTGATCCGTTGTGGGTCGGCCGGATCACGCACCACCGCGTCGAAGTCGATGACGGCGTCGAAGTCGACACTCGTGCGGATGAACTCGTTCACAGCCTGCCGCACAGCCTCTCGCTCCTCCGTGTAGGAGCGCCATCCCTTCATCGGCGTGATGGTGCCGACGACGATCCGCAGGCCCTGCGCGTGCGCCTGGGCGGCGATCTGCCGTAGGGCGAGTTTCAGGGCTTCCGGGTCGGGGTGTGGGAGGTTGAGGATGTCGTTGACGCCCTCGAGCATGATGACAGTGCGTGCCCCGGACGTGGTCAGCATGTCGCGGGACAGGCGTGCGAACGCGTTCGGGCCACCGATCCCGGTGCCGGTGCTGCTGTTCAGGATCCGGTTGCCGCTGATACCGCTGTTGACCACGCCGAGCTTGGTCGGTCCCGGTTCGGCGGCGAGCCGGTCGGCGAGGACGTCGGGCCACCGCAGGTTCCCGCTGATGGTCGACCTGTCCCCGTCGGTGATGGAGTCGCCGAAGGTCACCACGGTGCCGTGCGCGGACGATGACCGGACGTCCACGGCTGTCACGTAGCGCCAAGCCGTGGTCGGCTGGGTGAACGCGGTGCCCTCCTCGTCCGCCGCATGGTCGCCGTCGGCGGCGACGAACGACGTCTGATACGAGCGCGGGTGCTCGGTCACCGGCCCGGACGGCGCCGGGGTGTAGACGGTCACCAGCAGGTCGCCGTCTGCCGGCACGGTCATCGATATCGGGTCGCTGAGCGCCTCACCCCCGGCCGGGATGGTCACCGACGGCGTGCCGCCGAAGGTCAGCTCGCGCATCGTGCCGGCGACGGCGTGGGGTGCGTCGGGCCTGGCGGCCACCGCCAGCGTCGCTCGTCCCATCAGGACCGGCGCCGTGCCGAGCGCGTTGGACAGCCGCACACGAGCGGTGTCGCCACCCACGCTGGTGTGCACCACGTTGCGGATCGAGTGGTTCGGCATGCCTCGGTCGGTGCCGGGCGTCGTCCGCGCCATGGCCGTCTGCCAGGTGCCGACCCAGTGGCCGGGCGGGCGGGTGTCGAGCTTGTCCAGGGCGACGACCGCCGCCATCGCCTGGTAACCGGCGTCCTTCGGGTGCAGGTGGTCGCCGGAGTCGTACTCCGCCCGTAGCCGGCTCGGCATCGTGGGGTCGCGTAGCGCGACATCGAAATCGGCCACGGCGTCGAACACGCCGCCGTCGCGGATGAAGTCGTTGACCGCCTGCCGTACGCCTTCCAGCTCATCGGTGTAGTTGCCCGAGCCGCCGAACGGCGTGAGCGTGCCGGCGGTGACCCGCAGCCCCTTCGCCTTGACCTGGGCCGCGATCTGGCCCAGCGCCGCGATGATCTTCGACGGCTCGTGGTGCTGCGGCTGGCCGCCGATGTCGTTGATGCCCAGCATGACGATCACGGAGCACACGCCGGTGGCGGTGAGCACGTCGCGGTCCAACCGGGTCAGGGCGTTGGGATTCCATGTGCTGTTGAGCAGCCGGTTCGAGCTGATGCCGGCGTTGAGCACGCCCAGCCGTGTCGGTCCGGGCTCGGCGATCAGCCGGTCGGCCAGGTAGTCCGGTCAGCGGTGGTTCGCGTTTCGGGTCGAGTTGTTTCCGTCGGTGATCGAGTCGCCGAGGGTGACCACTGCGCACTCGGCCTGCCCCAGAACGTCCACGCCGCTGACGTACGGCCAGAAACCGATGGTCTCGGTGAACGCCGAGCCGGACTCGTCGGCCGCGTGATCACCGTTGCGCGACAGGTACGAGGTCTGGTTGGCCACCTGGTGATAGGTCACCGGCCCGGACGACGTCGGGGTGTACACGCTGACCAGGAGGTCGCCGTCCTCCGGCACGGCGAGGGGGATCGGATCGCTGAGCACCTTGCCGCCGGCCGGGATGGTCACCGACGGCGCGCCGCCGAAGGCGAGTGCTCGCATCGTGCCCGCGACCGCCTCCGGCGCGTCGGGTGCGTCGGCGACCGCGATGGTCACCGCGTCCATCCGTACCGCCACCGTGCCGAGGGCGTTGCTCAGCCAGACCCGCACACCCGAGCCACCGACGCTGGTGTGCACGACGTTGCGGACAGTCCGGTCTGAATATCCGGTAGGGAGGTTGGGCACGGTGCCGGAGGCTGAGGCCGACCAAGTGCCGACCCAGTGATCCTGCGCTGCTGTCGGCTGGGCGTCCTGGTCGGTTGCGGAGGCTGGGCTGGACATGCCGAGCACCAATCCAAGACCGATGGCGACGGTTTGCAACTTTCTCAGCGAATAGGACATGGGATCTCCTCCCGATCGTCAATGAGTCTGCTCCCCACTCGCCGTCACGGTCAACAGCTGTCCAGCCTTTACTCCGGAAGGCTTGCGCTGGCCGACATGGGACGTAGGATGTCCGGCAACCTTTTGCGTACGACACCCCACCACTCCGGATCGACCTGCCGCTCGACACGACGCGGCGCCAGCCGCGACCAGTGGAGGTACCGCCTGCCATGACGAAACACAGACCCAGCCACCCGCGCCGTCGCCTGCTGTCCGGCATGGTGATCGCGGCCATGGCTGCCGCTCTGCTCACCCCCGGCACCGCGCACGCCACCGAGCCCTACCACGAGGGCCGAGCGGTCTACACGGCGTACACCGAGGGCTATTTCTGTTTCCGGATTCCGGCAGTCGTGAAGGCCAGCAACGGAAGCCTGCTGGCCTTCGCCGAGGGACGGATCAACAACTGTGACGACAGGGGCGATATCGACCTGGTGCTGAAGCGGTCCCACGACGGCGGTCGTACGTGGGGTCCGCTGCAGGTCGTGTCGCGCGGCAACGGCGACACGCACGGCAACCCCATGCCGGTCGTGGACGAGCGGACCGGCCGGGTGTCGCTGTTCACGACCCACAACCCCGGCACAGCAGGCGGTGGTCGTGTTCCGCACCTGCAGATGAGCGACGACCACGGAGCGACCTGGAGCGCACCGCGCGAGATGACCGAGCTGACCCGGCCGCAGTGGGACGCCTGGTATGCCACCGGCCCGGTGCACGCCATCCAACTCAAACGCGGACCGCACGCCGGGCGGCTGGTGATGAGCGCCAACCACGAGTCCTTCGCGCCTGACGGGCGGCGCATCGCCGGCATCCACCTCGGGTACAGCGACGACGGCGGCGACACCTGGCGCCTCGGCGCGAGCGCCGGTGGCGCCGCCGACGACATCTTCGTCAACGAGTCGACACTGGTGGAGTTGACCGACGGGCGGGTCTACGTCAACGTGCGGGAAGCCGGCACGGCCGAGGGCACCCGGGCGTCCGCGATCTCCAGCGACGGCGGCGACAGCTTCGACGCGCCGTTCCGGATGGTGCCCGAGTTGACGATGCCGGTCGTGCAGGGAGCGTTGCTACGCCTCACGGCCACCGACGAGGGTGACGCGCGGGACCGCCTCCTGTTCTCCGGACCCGCCAACCCCGGCAAGCGGGAGGCCCTGACGATCCGGTCCTCCTACGACGAGGCCCAAACCTGGGAGCCCTGGGAGGAGGGCAAGGTCATCAGCTGGGGTCCGGGCGGGTACTCCGACCTGGTCAAGATCGAGGTCGACCCGGTCGCAGGCCCCGTGGTCGGGGTGTTGTACGAAGGCGGGGCCAACGCCCTGTACGAGGCGATTCAGTTCGTCCGATTCAACGAGGCGTACCTCGACACCCCGAACGGTTCGCCGCCGGGGCTGCCGCCGCCACCGGAGCCGGGACCGACGACCCCGGACGCGGCACCACGCTACGACAACACCGCCTACGTTCGCGGCGCTGCGACCCTGGCCGAGGGGCGGTTCGGTGACGGGATCTCGCTCGACGGCGTCGACGACCACGTGGAGGTGCCGTACAACCCGGACGTCGACCTTGGTGACAGCCAGTTCACGATCATGACCTGGTTCCGGTACAGCGAGACCACCGGCAGCATCGTGATCTGGTGGTTCCACCAGGTGGGCACGGGAGCGGCGCAGATCTGGCTGCGGGCCGAACCGGCGAGCAACCGCATCCGCGGTGTCGTCGGCACCGGCCAGGGCGACGCGAACATCACCATCGCGGGCGCGTACAACGACGGGCTCTGGCACCACGTCGCCCTGCAACGCACGGCGACCCGGGTCACGGTCCTCATCGACGGTGCCACCGTCGCCGACCTGGCCGCTCCCCGCGGTTCGGTGACCACCGGCAAGGAATTCGGCATCCGCAGCATCTACCTCGGCCGGCGGGTCGACGGCCTCAACAACCCGTTCCGCGGCACCCTCGACGAGTTCCGCATCTACGGGCGCGCCCTCACTGCCGAGGAGTTGCGGGACGTCCGGGAACGCAACGTCCCGATCGCCGGCCAGCTCCGCCTCCGCCTCCCGTTCACGACCATCAGCCCCGAGTAGCAGCCGCAGCGCTGGTGCCCCGCCGACGGTCGTCCGGCGGGGCGCCGCGACGGCGAGGAGCCGGGCAACCTCGTGCCTCGCCCTCCCAGCCTCTCCCCTCCCTGGCGCGCAGGTGGGATGTCCCACAGCGCGTGGAACATGGGCGACACCAGCAACCCGGCGGCGGACGTCCTGTGTACATTGCTTCTCAGCGGGGTGAGCCTTCCGGACGTAGGATGTGCACCGGCCGTGGAGGATCCTGGAGGCAGGGGTGGCAAAGCGCAACGGCGAGACCGTTCAGGACCGCATCGTGGCCCTGATCCACGATCGTCAGCTTCAGCCCGGCGCTCCGATGCCGACCGAACCGCAGCTCATGGATCTGCTCGGGGCAAGTCGGAACAGCGTCCGCGAGGCGGTTCGGGCGCTGCAGGCGCTGGGTATCGTCGAGATCCGTCACGGGTTCGGCACCTTCGTCGGTCGAGCGTCACTCGACGCGCTCAGCCCGTCGCTGGAGTTCCGGATCCGCTCCGGTCCGCACGGCGTCCGGGCGCTCCATGACCTCGTGGAGGTGCGGGAGATGCTGGAGACCGCGCTCATCGCCCGGGTCGCCGGCTCGACCAGTCCGAGCCGCCTGGCGGCGCTCGATGCCCTCGTGACTGCGATGCAGACCGATCTCGCGGCGGACCGCGCCTTCCACGCGCTGCTCTACGAATCCTGCGGCAACGAGCTCGTGCTGCAGTTGATCGACCTGTTCTGGCAGGTCTACCACCAGGTCGAGCCGCTGGTCGGCGAGCCGGAGGAGCGCATGGACATCACGGTGGGAAACCATCGGCGGATTGTCGATGCGCTACGCGCCCAGGACGCGTCCGCCGCCCGGGAGGCGATGCAACGGCACTTCCGCGACGTCAAGGAGCGCGTCGCCCGTGCCGAAGCGGCCCGGGCGGCGAAGCCGCTCGACAGCGAAGCGGCCTGAGCCGGGTCGACCAACGCCGTTGTCTCCTTCCGCACCACGCATGCGCGGTCGAGGCGGGTCAAGCGGTCAGGGCTGCCCCAGACGGGCTAGCCGGGCGCGTACGCCGTCGAAGTGTGCGCGCATCGCCGCCGCCGCCGACACGCGATCCCCCGTGGTGATGGCCGTAAAGATGTCACGATGCTTACGAGCCACGTCAGCGGGCGTCTCGTCGGGCGGGCCGAGGTCGTCGCTCAGCTGGTGATAGACGTCCCAGAACGCGCCGAGCAGCCTGCCCACCAGCGGATTGCCCAGTGGGCGGTAGAGCACGTCGTGGAAGAGGCGGTCGGTGTCGGGTGAGACCCCGCCCACCCGCGCCTCGGTCTCCATCTGCGCTATGACGTCGCGGGCCGGGGCGAGGCCGGACGCCAGGTCCCGGGCGTCCTGTTGGTCGATCAGGCGCTGCACCAGCCCGCTCTCCAGAATCTCGCGAATCTCGATGAGGTGGCCTAGGTGGTTGCGCTCGCCCTGCAGGGTGATGCGGCTGTGAAAGGCCAGTTCGTCTACGAGGCCGTTGAGCGACATGCGCCCAACGAACATCCCGAAGCCGTGGCGGATGTCGACGATGCCGACGGCCTGTAGGACCTTGAGGGCTTCCCTGACCGAGTTGCGGCCGATGCCCAGCTCCTCCATCAGCTCGGTCTCGGTCGGCAGCGGATCCCCCGTGGTCAACCCGCGCTGCAGGATCAGACCCTTGACCGCCTCCTGCACTTCGACGGCGCGGCTGAGGCGACGTCGTTGGCCTGCGGGAACGCCGCGTGTCTGGAAGGTGCGGGCCGAGGCGCCGCTTGTGCCCTGACCATCGGCGTGAAACACCACGGAAATCTCCTGGTCATTTTGTCTTGACCGGCGGCAAGCGCGGCCCCTAGCCTCCACTCTAGCAGGACATGGGACGTAGGACGTCCAACGTGATGGATTGAAGATCTCCAAGCTGAAGCCAGAATCCCCACAGGAGGCACCGTGAGCGCTCCGGTTTCTCGGCCCGTTTTCAGCCGCCGCGACTTTCTGCGCTACAGCGGAACGGTGAGCGCCGCCGCGGCCATCTCCGCCACCCTCTCCGCCTGTAGCGGTCCCGCATCCACCAGCTCCGCGGGAGCCAGCGGCGACAAGGACCTCGTCACCGCTGTCATCGGATACGGCAACAACCAGAGCTGGGACCCGACCATGACCGCGTCGGCCTTCTCCATGGCCGCCAACAACCACATCTACGAAGGACTGGTCGACACCGACCCGATCACCCGCGAGCCCTACCCGGCCCTGGCCACCGCCCTGCCGGCCGACACCGCTGCGACCACGTGGAAGTTCACGCTGCGACAGGGGGCCAAGTGGCACGACGGGCAGCCGGTCACGGTCGACGACGTGCTCTTCACCTTCCAACGCATCCTCGACCCGGCCGCCAAGACGCTCACGTACTCCTTCTTCGGCACCTGGCTCAAGGAAGTTCGCAAGATCGACGACACGAGCGTCGAACTGGTCTTCAACTTCCCGTTCCCCGACGCGCTGCAGCGCCTCACGATCGCCAAGATCATGCCGAAGCACGTCTTCGGCGCACCCGGCGGCTGGGACGCGGCCAAGGGCGGCAAGGCGATCGGCTCCGGCCCCTACAAGATGGTCGCGCACAACCCGAAGTCCAACACCGTGCTCGAAGCCTTCACCGACTACAACGGCCCCCGCAAACCCGTCATCAGGAAGATGAACTGGTTGTCGATCGTCGAGTCACCGGCCCGGGTCGCGAAGATCTCCGGCGCCAGCGCCGAGGCTCAGATCGCCGACAACATCCCCTACGCCAACATCGACCAACTGCGCAGCGGCGGGCTGACCGTAGAGGGCGGCAAGGGCATGAACCACATGTTCCTCATGTTCAACACCGCTCAGAAGCCCTTCGATGACATACGCGTGCGCCAAGCGCTCCTCTACGCCATCGACACCAAGAAGATGATCGACGTGGCGCTCAAGGGACACGGCACGCCGGCCACGAGCTTCCTCAACGAGCAGAACCCGTCGTACGCCAAGGCGAAGACCGTCTACCACTACGATCCCGCGAAGGCGAAGGCACTCCTGTCGGCCGCCGGAGTGACGAACCTGTCCGTCACGCTGATGGCGGTCAACGTCAGCTGGATCGCCGACTGCCTGCCCACCATCGCCAACTCCTGGCAAGCGGTCGGCATCAAGACCACGCTCGAACCGCAGGACACCGCCGCCCTCTTCACCAAGATGGACCAGTCGCAGTCATACCAGGTGGTCGCGGCGGCATCGAACCCCAACCAGTTCGGCCTGGACGCGGACCTGATCCTCCGCTACAACTACACCTCCGGCGGAACCTGGATGAAATACACCAAGTGGGACACCAGCCCGGAGGCCAAGAACCTGTTCATGCTGATGGACAAGGCCGCCCAGGAACCCCACCCGACGAAGAAGCAGCAACTGCTGCACCAGTACCTCGACATCATCGCCGAGCAGGCAGTGCTCTACCCCGTCCTGCACACGGAGCTGATGACCGCCTGGGATCCGAAGAAACTCACCGGAGTCCGGCCGCAGGCGTACCCGGGCATCAACCTGCTGCAGGCACAGCGCCGCTGACACCCCGTGCGGCGCCGGGCGCGCCCGGCGCCGCACCCCACCGCCCATCAGCCTGACCGCGCACCAGGAGGTCAACCAGTGGCAGTCGTCGCCAGAATGCTGGTCCGTCGAACACTCATCCTGATCCCGCTGCTGTTGGGCGTCATCCTGTTCGTGTTCATCATCATGCGCTTCTCCAACAACAAACCGGAGTACGCCTACTTCCAGGGCGCCAACCCGACAGCGGAACAGATTCACCAGTTCCAGGTGGAGAACGGCCTGCTCGACCCGCTGCCGGTGCGTTACGTGCGCTTCGTCGGCGACCTGCTCCACGGCGACATGGGCACCAGCGTCCTGACCAAGGCGCCGGTGCTCGACTCAGTCGTGACCGCGCTGCCGCTCACGCTGCAACTGACCTTCCTCGGCCTGCTGGTCGCCGTGGCCCTGGCCCTGATCTTCGGCGTCACCGCGGCGATCTTCCGGGACCGCTGGCCCGACCAGCTCATCCGGCTGGTGTCACTGATCGGCGTCGCCGCACCGGCGTTCTGGCTGGCCCTGTTGATGATCCAGTGGCTGGCGGTCGACCGCGGCTGGTTCCCGACCAGCGGCTACATCAATCCCGGCGACTCGTTCAGCGGCTGGCTGCGATCCATGACGCTGCCGGCGCTCTCCCTGTCGCTGCCCGTCGCCGCCCAGCTCACCCGAATCATCCGGACGTCGATGGTCGAGGAACTGGACAAGGACTACGTCCGCACCGCGATCGGCAGCGGCCTGCCACCGATCGTCGTGATCGGACGCAACGTCCTGCGCAACGCGCTGATCAACCCGCTGACAGTGCTGGGCCTGCGCATCGGCTACCTGCTCGGTGGCGCAGTGGTCATCGAGACCATCTACTCCCTACCTGGCATGGGACAGCTCATGATCAACGGCGTACGCGACGGCGACCCCGCCGTAGTACAGGGCGTGGTGCTCACCATCGCCACCGGCTTCGTCGTGGTGAATCTCGTCGTGGACGTCCTCTACCTGCTGATCAACCCGAGAATCAGGAGCGCAGCGTGATGCGGAGCGGACTCGCGAGGAGACTCTCACGACCGGGAATCCGTTTCCGGCGGCTCGGCGTGCCATCATGGATCTCCATCGCCGTTCTCGTCGTGATCGCCCTCGCCGCGGCTCTCGCCCCCGTTCTCGCCCCGCACTCACCGTACGTGCAGCAGGCGGCCGGCGGCGGGCCCAGCACGGCACACTGGATGGGCCTGGACAGCGCCAACCGCGACATCTTCACCCGACTGCTCTACGGCGCGCGGTGGTCACTGATCATCGGACTCGGCGCGACCGCCATCGCGCTGGTCTCCGGCGCGGTGATCGGCGCCGTCGCGGCCACGTCGCGCAAGGCGATCGACGAAGCGATCATGCGCAGCCTCGACGTCGTCATGGCGTTTCCGGGCATCGCGCTCGCCGCCGTGCTGGTCGCCGTCTTCGGTGGCAGCATTCCGGTGCTGGTGCTGGCCATCGCATTTCTCTACATGCCGTCCGTCGCGCGGGTGGTACGCGCGAACGTGCTCGCCCAGTACGGCGAGGACTACGTCGCCGCCGAACGCATCATCGGCGCCCGCACCCCACACATTCTGCTCAAGCACGTGGCGATCAACTGCGCCGCACCCATCCTGGTGTTCTGCACGGTGATGGTGGCCGACGCGATCGTCTTCGAGGCGTCGCTGTCGTTCATCGGCGCCGGAGTACGCCCACCGGACCCCTCGTGGGGCAGCGTCATCGCCGACGGCAGAAACATGGTCCTGCTCGGCGGCTGGTGGGCCACGGTCTTCCCCGGCCTGCTGATCCTGATCACGGTCCTCGCGCTCAACATCCTCGCCGAGGGCGTCTCCGACGCGTGGGCCGCACCCACCGCCCGCCGCGCCGACCCCGCCAGGAAGACCAAGGAGGTCGATCCGCTTGAGCAGGCGATCCCCGGATCCGGTGTGATCACCGAACTGCCAGGGTTGGCGAAGGCCGCGCAGCGTCTGGCCGAACGGGCCCGCCCACTGCCGCAGGGCGAGCCGATCCTGCAGGTCCAGGAACTCACCATCGGCTTCGACGGCCGGCACGACGGCGTGAACGTCGTCGACGGCATCTCCTTCGACGTACGCCCCGGCGAGGTACTCGGCCTCGTCGGTGAATCCGGCTGCGGCAAGTCGCTGACCGCGCTGACCATCATGGGCCTGCAACCGCGCGGTGCCCGCATCGGCGGCCAGATCCTCTTCGAGGGCAGCGACCTGCTGACGCTTTCCCGGGCCGCCCGCCGTCGGTTGCTCGGCCGCGACATGGCCATGATCTACCAGGACGCACTGTCGTCGCTCAACCCAGCGATGACCGTCAGGGCGCAGCTGAAGCAGGTCGTCCGCCGAGGCGGGCGGCGGAGCCCGACCGACCTGCTGAAGCTGGTAGGCCTCGACCCCGCGCGCACCCTGTCGGCCTACCCCCACGAGCTGTCCGGCGGCCAACGTCAACGTGTCCTGATCGCGATGGCCCTCTCACGCGAACCCAAGCTGATCATCGCTGACGAACCCACCACGGCGCTGGACGTGACCGTGCAGGCGCAGGTGATCCAGTTGCTGCTCCGGCTGCGGGCCGAGCTCGGCTTCGCCCTGATCCTGGTCTCGCACGACCTCGCCCTGGTCGCCGACGTGACCGACCGCGTCGTCGTCATGTACGGCGGCCAGATCGTGGAAAGCGGCGTCACATCGGCCCTGGTCGGCGCGCCCGCACACCACTACGCACGCGGGCTGCTCGGCTCGGTGCTGTCGCTGGAGTCCGGCGCCACGCGGCTCACCCAGATCCGCGGCGTCGTACCAGCCCCAGCCGACTTCCCCAGCGGGTGCCGCTTCGCCGACCGCTGCCCCATGGCCACCGAAATCTGCCGAACCCGGACGCCGCAGCTGGCGGGGCGGCGCCACCACGAGGTGGCCTGCCACCACCCGGCGATCGACATCGCAGCGTCCGCCCTCGCCCCCGGAACGAACGCCGCACCGGCCAGCCCCGCGGAGGCACGATGACAGCGACAAGCACCCAGAGCCTCGTCGAACTCACCGACGTGCACGTCACGTACAAGGCGCGCTCCGGCGGGCTGTTCCGCCGCGACCACGTCTACGCGCTGACCGCAGCCGATCTCACCATCGAGGCCGGCGAAACGGTGGGTGTCGTCGGGGAATCCGGCTGCGGCAAGTCAACGCTCGCGAAGGTCCTCGTCGGACTGGAGAAGCCCACCACGGGCACAGTGCGATTCCGCGGCCAGAACCTCTGGTCGATGCCGCACTCGGCGCGCCGCACGGCCATCGGATCGAGCACCGGCATGGTCTTCCAGGACCCCTCGACCGCGCTCAACCGCCGACTGCCCATCCGGCAGGTACTGCGCGACCCACTCGACGTGCACCGGGTGGGCACCGCCCGGCAGCGCGAGGAGCGGGTACGCGAACTGCTCGACCTGGTGGGCCTGCCACCAAGCGTCGCCGACCTGCTGCCGAGCCAGGTGTCCGGCGGGCAACGCCAGCGGGTCGCCGTTGCCCGCGCATTGGCGCTGCGGCCACAGTTGCTGATCGCCGACGAACCGACCAGCGCGCTCGACGTCTCGGTGCGCGCGCAGATCCTGAACCTGCTCTTCGACCTGAAGGAACAGCTCAACCTGGCGATGGTCTTCGTCTCGCACGACATCCAGACGGTACGGCGAATGAGCGACCGGGTCGTGACGATGTACCTCGGGCGGATCGTCGAGCAGGCTCCGGCCGAGGCCGTACCCGGCCGGACCCGCCACCCGTACACCCGGGCCCTCTTCTCCGCCACTCCCGGTCTGCTCTTCCCCATCGACCCGATCCCGCTGACCGGGCCGGTGCCCTCCGCCACCCGACCGCCCAGCGGATGCCCCTTCCGTACCCGCTGCTGGAAGGCCGACGACCAGTGCGCCAGACAGATGCCCACAGCGCAGGCCGACACCGTCGTCCGGCCCGACGATCACCTGTTCCGCTGCCACCACCCGATCCGCGACGACACGACCGACCCCGAACTGACCAGCCAAGCCCAGGAGACTGCATGACCATCCACGAGCTGTCGCCACAGCGGTCGGCCGCACTGACCGGCGTCATCCCTCCGGTGTCCACCCCCCTGACCCCGGACTACGAGGTCGACACCGCGTCGCTGACCCGGTTGGTGGACCATCTGCTGGCCGGTGGCGTGGACGGGCTGTTCGTCCTCGGCTCCACCTCCGAGGTGGCCTTCCTCCCGGACAGCCACCGCAAGATCGTGCTCGACACCGTCACTCACCACGTCGCGGGCCAGGTTCCAGTGCTCGCCGGCGTGATCGACATGACCGCCCTGCGGGTGCTGGACCATGCGCGGGTGGCCGTCGAGGCGGGCGTGGACGGGCTCGTTGCCACCGCCCCCTTCTACACCCGCACGCACCCCGCGGAGATCGAGCTGCACTTCCGCACCATCGCGGCGCAGACAGGGCTGCCGTTGTACGCCTACGACCTGCCGGTCTCGGTGCACAGCAAGCTCGGCGGCGACCTGCTGCTCGAACTCGCCAGCGACGGCGTGCTGGCCGGAGTCAAGGACTCCAGTGGTGACGAAGGCGCCCTGCGTGGGGTGATCCTCGGGCGACGGGACCGTCGGGACATCGCCTCGTTCAGCGTGCTGACCGGCTCCGAACTCACCGTCGAGACCGCGCTGTGGATGGGCGCCGACGGCGTGGTGCCGGGCCTGGGGAACGTCGACCCGCACGGCTACGCCCGGCTGTTCCGCGCGGCATCGAACGGCGACTGGGAGGCGGCCCGAGCCGAGCAGGAGCGGCTGCTGCAACTCTTCGAGCTCGTCAATGTCGGCAGACCGCGAATGGGGCTGGGTTCGTCCGCGCTGGGAGCGTTCAAGGCCGCGCTGTACCTGCGCGGGATCATCGACCACCCGACGACGGCGGTGCCGCAGATCCCACTCAACGACGACGAGATCGCCCGGGTCGGAAAGTACCTGAGCGCCAGCGGCCTGCTGTGACACGCGGGGACGGCGACACCTGACCACGGGACACGCCGCAACGAAAACGAACCAGCCACGAGACGTGGCGCCGGCTCTGAGGTCGGCAGACCTACGCGCCGAGGTGATCCGGTCTCCGGTCAGGATCGCCTCGGCAGCCACCCCGGTCCCACTCGTCCTGTCCGACCCGCCGTGCACGAAGACCCGGGTTGCCGCCGTGAGGTTCCCCGGCAGCTCGAAGGCTTTCGATCATGCTCTGATGGAGTTGAAGGGAGTCATCCGTGGCAGCCCGAAGAAGTACCCCGATGAGCTGCGTGAACGTGCGGTGCGTTGGTATCGGGAGTCGGACCCGAAGCCCGTGATCCGCCAGCTGGCGCGGCAGCTGGGGGTGCATCACGAGTGACGTCCGCGACGGCCAACTGATCCACCACTCAGACCGCGGGTCGAACTACACGTCGTTCCGCTTCGCGCAACGCTTGGCCGACAACGGCGTCCTGCCGTCGATGGGGTCGGTCGGCGACTCGTTCGACAACGCCCTGATGGAGAACTTCTGGTCGACGTTGAAGATCGAACTGGTCCACCGCAACTCCTGGCGCACCCGCGACGAAGCGGAGAACGCGGTCTTCACCTACATCGACGGCTGGTACAACACCCGCCGCATCCAGAAAGACCTCGGCTGGCGATCCCCAGACGAGTACGAAAAGGCCTGGCACACCCACCAGGCACAGCAGGCCCAGGCGGCTATCGTTCAGCCTGAGCCCACCGGCGCCAGGTAATCAAACCCTCAGGCAAGCCGGGGGAACCTCAGATTCTTCAGAGGCTGCTGGCGTCGGCGCCGGCCAGCACGTCCCGCAGCCACCTGATCTGCTCCGCACGCTGCATGCCTGCACCGCCCTCGTGTCCGCTGTACGGCCACACCACGATGTCCTTGCCGCTCGCCGCGTAGTGGTTATAAGCGGCGAAAATCGTTGATGGCGGGCAGACGTTGTCCATCAGCGCGACCGAGAAGAGCGCCGGAGCCCTGGCGCGAGCGGCGAAGTTCATCCCGTCGAAGTAGCGCAGCGTCGCGAACACCTGGTCGGCGTCGCCACGGCGGGTCTTCAGGTACGACACCAACTCGCCGTACGGAAGGGCGTCGCTGATCTCGACAGCCCGCCGGTAGTGGCACAGGAACGGCACGTCGGGCATGGCAGCGGCGAGCCCGTCGACCAGGCCGGTGACGGCGAGGGCGATCCCCCCGCCCTGGCTGCCCCCGGTCACCACTACCCGGGCCGGGTCGACTCTGGGGTGCGCGCGCACCACGTCGACCGCGCGGACGCCGTCGGCGAAGACCCGGCGGTAGTAGTAGTGGTGCGGGTCGGCGATGCCGCGGGTCAAGAAGCCGGGTGCCTGGGGCGAGCCGACCGGATCGGGGTCCGGGGTGTCGCCCACGAGCTTGCCGTTGCTGCCCTGCCCCCGGGTGTCCATGACGAGGTGGGCGTAACCGGCGGCACTCCAGGTGAGCCAGTCGTGCGGCAGACCGCGTCCACCGCCGTACCCGATGTACTCGACCACGCAGGGCAGCCGGCCGCCGGCGTGCCGGGGCAGCAGGAACCAGCCACGCACCGGCTGGCCGGCGAATCCGGGAAACATGACGTCGTACACCTCGACGGTGGACAGGCCAGCGTCGTAGGGCACGAACCGGGCCGGCCATCGCGCGGCGGCCCGAGCCTCCTTGACGGTGAGGGCCCAGAAGTCGTCGAAATCGGTGGGCTCGTCGCGGGCGGGGAGGTAGTCGCGGAGACGGTCGAGTGGCCAGTCGACGAGCATGGGGTTCTTCCCTTTCGACGTGCGGGCGCCGCAGTTGCTGGGTCTTGCTCGCACGTGGCGCCCACCGGGGCCCGGCTGGGCGCCACGTGCCGACGATGGCCTCGGTTAATGGACGGTCTCCAGTGGCAGCCTGAGCCCGAGGCGGCCGCCGATCGGGACGTTCCGCTCCTGGATCAGGGCCAGCTCGGTGGCGGAGAGCGCGCGCCGGTAGACGCGTACCTCGTCCAGCGTGCCGCGGAAGCGGTCCGCACCGTCCAGGCGCTGTCCGATGTGAAGTCCGTGGATGCCGAATTCCTGGCCGAGGGTCACCGAGCCGGCCGGCGCCGGCGCCGACGAGACCTGGACGCCGTCGACCAGCAGCCTGAGCTGCCCGCCCGCCCGTTGAAGCACGACGAAGTGCCACTGCCCGTCGTTGTACGCGCTGGGCGACTGCACGGTGACGTTGTACCGGCCCACCGAGAGGATCGCGCGGATGCGGTTGCTCGCCGGTTCGGCCCGCAGCCACAGCGCAGGCGGGTTGGTGCCGGAATCCACCCGGTAGAACCACAGGATGGCGTGCGCGCCGGCCTTGTCGGAGTACCGGATCCACGTGCTCAGCGTGAAGTCGTGCGCGCCGAGGTCGATCGACCGGTCGAACGGCACCTCCACCCGATCGTCGACTCGATCCAGTGCCAGCCCGTTGCCGAACCGGCCGTCGGTGACCTGGGCGCCACCCCGGACGTAGGCGGCATTGCGGTACGGCGACTCGTCCGGCGTCTGCGGCCCGGGCGCCGGCGCGGGGATGCCGGGCGGAGTGCCGTTCGGCGTGTCCAGGTACGCCTCGTTGAACCGGGCGAACCGGATCGTCTCGTACGGGTTGACCGCGCCGGCCTCGTACATCAGCGCCGCCTCGTCACCGTCGAGGCGCACCAGGTCGGAGTAGGCGGAGGGACCCCAGTAGAAGACCTTGCCCTCGTTCCAGGTCTCGAAGCTGCGCGCCTCGTCGTACGACGAGCGGACGCCCATCGCCTCGCGGGCGCCGGGGTGCAGCGGCGAGGAGAAGAGCACGCGGTCATCGCTGAATCGCAGCAGGGAGCCCTGGACGTCGGTGGTCGCGAGCGCCGGCATGGTGCGGAAGGGGGCGTCCCACGTCTCCCCGCCGTCGCTGCTGATCGCGTACGCCCGGTCGCCCGGGTCGGTGCCGCGCTCGCGGGCCGACGCGTAGATCCGCCCGTCGGTGAGCTCGATGACGGTGACCTCCTGCGCGACGACCGCACCGTCGTCACGGAAGGTCTCCGCGCCGATGTTCCAGGTCGCCCCGCTGTCGTCGCTGTAGAGCAGATGCGTGCCGTAGACGTGCTTGCCGACCCGGTCCCAGGTTTCGAAGCTCGCCCCGACCACCAGCCGGCCCGCGTGCGTTCCCCGCTGAAGCTGGATCCCGTGCATCGGGCCGGTGGCGTACCAGAAGTTCCACTCCGGACGCTTGCCCTCGGTCATCTCACGGGCGGTCGACCAGGTTGCCCCGTGGTCATCACTGAACCGCACCCACGGGTCGCGGTCACAGCCGTTGGGACACGGCTGCGGACCGTTGTGCGTGCTCACCAACACGACGCGCCCGGTGGTTTCGTCGACGATCGGCACCGGGTTGCCGTGGGTCTCGCCGTTGCCCTCGGAGACCACCTGCAGTGGCCCCCAGGTCCGGCCGCCGTCGGCGGAGCGGCGTAGCACGAGGTCGATGTCCCCGTCGTCGCCGCAGTCCTTCACCCGTCCCTCGGCGAAGGCCAGAATCATCCCGTTCTTCGCACGCACCACGGCCGGGATGCGGAAGCAGGCGTATCCGAAGTCTCCGCGCTGGTAGAGCACCCGCTCGTCGACGTACGGCTCGCTGGTCTGGCTCTCGCCGGCCACCTCGCTCGAACCCGTCGAAGCGGGCTCGGCGCTCGCCGGGCCGCCGAGCATGCTGAGGACGACGCCGGCCAGGATCAGCACCGCGACGCCACGGTGGCGGCGGCGCGAGTCGGTCGGAGCCTCCGGCGAATACCGATCGTTCATCTCGTCGCGCCCTCCGTGAGAGTCGTGCGCCCCGTTGTCCACGCGGATGGCTCCGGTGACCGGATACGCCAACTGCAGCGGAGACATAGGACGTGGGATGTCTTTCGAGGGTACTCGCGCTGAAGAGGCGGCGACAAGTCCCCTTGACGCCGATACTTGATCGCCATACTGTCCCGGCTACCCAGGACATCCCACGTCCCGGGCCGACGGGCTTGGTGCGAAACGCCGACCGAACTCACCGAGAGGAAGGGTGTGGCATGACCATGCCGAAGATCGCGTTCGGCGGGGACTACAACCCCGAGCAGTGGTCCGAGGACGTGTGGATCGAGGACATGAAGCTCATGGCTGATGCCGGGGTGTCGCTCGTCTCCGTCGGCATCTTCTCCTGGGCATGCGTGGAACCACGTCCCGGCACGTACGAGTTCGGCTGGTTCGACCGGGTGATGGACAACCTGGCCGAGGCGGGTATCGGAGCAAGCCTCGCCACCATGACCGCCTCCCCACCGCCGTGGCTGTCCCGGCACCACCCCGAGGTGCTGCCGGAACGCGTGGACGGGGTGCGGCTGTGGCCCGGCGGGCGGCAGCAGTACTGCCCATCCAGCCCGGTGTACCGGGAGTACGCCGGTCGGCTGGTCGAACGCCTCGCCCGCCGCTACGCCGGGCACCCGGCGCTGAAGCTGTGGCACATCGGCAACGAATACGGCTGCCACGTGCGGGCCTGCTACTGCGATGCGTCAGCCGAGGACTTCCGGCGCTGGTTGCGCGACCGGTACGGCGACATCGGCGCGCTCAACGAGGCATGGTCGACGACGTTCTGGTCACAGCGCTACGACGACTGGGCCGACATCCTGCCGCCGCGCACCGCGCCGACCTTCGCCAACCCCGCCCAGAAGCTGGACTTCGCCCGGTTCAGCAACGACGCGATCCTCGCCTGTTATCTCGCCGAGCGTGACATCGTCCGTCGCTTCACCCCGGACGTACCGGTGACGACGAACTTCATCGGCCTGGTCCACAAGCCGATCGACTCCTACCGGTGGGCCGCCGAGCAGGATGTCGTCAGCCTCGACAGCTATCCCGACCCGCATCATCCGCAGGCCCACGTGGAGGCCGCGTTCGGCTATGACCTGGTCCGCTCCGCGCGCGGCGGTCAGCCGTGGCTGCTGATGGAGCAGGCGCCCAGCGCGGTCAACTGGCGCGAGCGCAACGCGCCGAAGCCGCCGGGACTCATGCGGTTGTGGAGTTGGCAGGCGGTGGCCCAGGGCGCCGACGCCGTGCTCTTCTTCCAATGGCGCCAGGCCGTCGGCGGCGCCGAGAAGTTCCACTCGGCGATGGTGCCGCACGGCGGCACCGAGACCCGCGCCCATCGCGAGATTCAGGCGCTCGGCCGGGAGATCGCCGAAGTCGCCGAACTGGCCGGCACTCGGGTGCACGCCGACGTCGCGCTGCTGCACGACTGGGCAAACTGGTGGGCGCTGGAGTCGGACGCCCATCCGGCCGTGCTCGACCTGCTGGAAGCCCACCTGGCGCACTACGCGCCGTTGTTCGACGCCCATGTCACCTGCGACGTCGTGCCGCCGACCGCGGATCTGTCCGGCTACCGGCTCGTCGTGGTGCCGAATCTCTACCTCATGTCCACCGAGGTGGCCACGCGCCTGCGTCGCTACGTCGAGGGCGGCGGGCACCTGGTGGTGTCGTTCTTCTCCGGCATCGTCGACGAGTCCGACCGCGCGTACCTGGGCGGATACCCGGCCCCGTTGCGGGACCTGCTGGGCTTGCGCATCGACGAGTTCTGGCCACTGCCGGCAAACGGCACGATCGAACTGGACCTCGCGGGAGAGCGACGCACCGGCACCGTGTGGTCGGAATGGATCGAGACCGAGGGCGCAGAGGTGGTCGCCACCTTCGCCGACGGCGAGCTGGCCGGCCGGCCGGCGGTCACCCGCCACCCCTACGGTGCGGGCGTTGCCTGGTACCTGGCCACCCGGCCCGAGCCGGCGACGATGCGCGCGCTGTTCGACCGCATCCGTGGCGTGGCGGACGTGGGGCCCACGCTCCCCGACCTGCCCGCAGGACTGCAAGCGGTGGTTCGGCACGGCCCGGAGCGGTCGTACCTCCTGCTGCTCAACCACGGCGCCGAGGCGGTGACGGTCGCTCTGCCCGAGCCGGCGGTCGACCTGCTCGGCGACCGGGAGCATGCCGTCGGCGCCGTGTCGCTCGCTCCCCGCGGCGTCGCGGTGCTACGGAGGTGACGAGGGGCGGTTCCCAACCGTCTCGCTGGGGAGGGCGCCGCCGTCACCGGACTGGTGGACACCGACACCTGGCGCGGGTGCGATCGCCGTGACATCGGGGCGCACGGGTGCCGCCCACCCAGAGGGCGGCGGCACCCGTGCCGGGATCACCGGCTGCGGCAATCCCGTGCGGGAGGTGCGCGGCCGGCGGTCAGGGTCGAAGCTGAGTGATCGGGACCCGCCGGAAGGTGATCGTCTCGTTCGCCCCGAAGTTGCCCGTCTCGTAGAGCACGCCGACCGTGTTGGCGTCGAGCTGGACCAGGTCCGAGTAGGCGGCGGGGAGACCGGACAGCGCCTTGGCCGGCCGCCAGGTCGCGCCGTGGTCGGTGCTCACCCGCAGGGTCAGCGCCGCGCGGGTGTTCGGGTCCGCGGGGCCGGAGAAGAGCAGCTGGTTACCTGCACCGGTCAGCTGCAGCACGCTGCCCTGCACGACCGGCGCCACGAGCGTGGCCTGCGGACGGTGCGGAATCTCCAGGGTCTCCCCGCCGTCGCGGCTGTAGGCGTCGGCGCGGTTGCCCGGTGCGCTGCCGTTGTGCTCACGGGTGTTCACGTAGAGGCGACCGTCGGGCAGCTCGGCCACCGTGGACTCGTTGACGTTGATGTACCCGTTCGGGTTGTCGTCGACGGATCCGATCCGCCAACTCTCGCCTGCGTCGTCGCTGTAGAGCAGGTGCCCGCCGTAGTACTTCGCCTCCGTACCGAGGTCGGCGGAACCGGCGGGTGGCGCGATCGAATGGTTGGCCGGGACCACGAGCCGACCCCGGTGCGGGCCGAGGGCAAGCCGGATCGCGTGGCCCGGGCCCGTGGCGTACCAACGCCAGTTCTCCGCCTTGGCCTGCGCGGTGATCTCGCGTGGCGCGGACCAGTTCGCCCCGTCGTCGTCGCTGTGCTGGACGAAGACCCGACGGCTCTGCTCGGCCGGCACCTCGCCGCGCATGATCGCAGCCTCGGAAGCGGTCCCGCCGTTGTACGTCGACAGCAGCACGATCCGACCCGTCGCGGTCACCACCGGGGCGGGGTTGCCCGCGGTGTTGGGGCCGCTGTCGTGCACCACCTGCAGGGGTCCCCAGGTGCATCCGCCGTCGGTCGACCGCTTGAGCACGAGATCGATGTTGCCGGCATCGCTGAGTGAAGCGAGCCGCCCTTCCGCGAAGGCCAGCAGTGTGCCGGACCCGGTGGCCGTGATCGCGGGGATGCGGAACCCCTTGTATCCCTCCGTTCCGGCGGTGAAGGGCACCGAGGCTTCGCAGCGTGAGCCCTGATCGGTCTGTGCTGGCGCCGCCAGGGCTGACGGGACGCTGGCACCGGCCAGGCTTGTGACGAGGGCGGCGCAACCAACGACGATCGCCGTGCGGCGCGCGGGGGACCTACGGTTGATACCGGACACGATGCCACCTTCCTTCGCGGGATGGGACAACTGCTCTGGCGCGCGGGCCTCCGTCCTGGGGTGGACGACCCGAACGATCGACCCAGGACATAGGACGTCCTATGTGAAGCTAAGGTTGAAAGGGCCGTCGAGGCCAAGCGTTACGCGACGAACGGTCGGTCTGCTGCGGCAAGCGGTCGTCAGCAGTGGACGGCATCCCATCTCTGCCATGCGGCTGTCACTGTCCGGCTGCGATCAGCTTGGCGGTGAGCAGACACGCCCGACCTTCGAACGGTTGTTCGGTCCGCCCAGGCGGTCCGGTAGGCTGCGCTGCGCCCAACACGGTGAGAGGGCTCAACGTTGCGCCTAAGGCGTGTTTCATAAGCGGGTCAGAGCCACTCGCAGATGATGGTGATGGTCAGGACGGCCTGGAACCGGACGGCCAACTTGTCGTAGCGGGTGGCCACGCCGCGGTGGCGCTTGAGTCAGGCGATGCCGTTCTCGACGGCGTGTCGCATCCGGTAGAGGTCTCGGTCGAACTTCGGCGGGCGTCCGCCGCGGCCGCCTTTGGCCTTGCGGTGAGCGTCCTGGTCTTTCTTGCTGGGGATGCACGCCTTGATCCCACGCTTGCGCAGGTAGGCGCGGTTACCACGGCTGGTGTACGCCTTGTCGGCCAGGACGAGGTCGGGGCAGGTGCGGGGCCGGCCCACCCCGAGACGGGTCACCTTGATACGGCGCAGGACCGGGATGAACTGCGGGCTGTCACCACGGTGCCCGGCGGTCACGACCATCGATAGGACCTTCTGGCCCTGCTCGCAGGCCAGATGCGTCTTGGTGGTCAGACCGCCGCGAGATCGTCCGAGGGCGTGATCGGCGGGTTCGTCGTGCACGCCGCCGGGTGGCTCTTTCTGCAGGTGGCCGTTCCTGCGGGCGCCGGCGGCGTGTTGGTGGGCGCGGCTGGTCATCGAGTCCACGCTGATCGTCCAGCCGATCCGGCCTTGCGCATCTGCGGTGGCCTGTGACGCGGCCAGGATCTTGTCCCAGGTGCCGTCGCGCTGCCAGCGACGGAACAGGCCGTAGACCGTCTGCCAGGGTCCGTACTCGGCCGGGACGTCACGCCAGGGCGACCCGATCCGGATCCGCCACCTGATCCCGTCGAGGAGCTGCCGTTTCTCCCATTTCGGCGGCCGACCCTTCGCCGACGCGGCAGGCAGCAGTACGGCGAGGCGCTGCCACTGGGCGTCGGTGAGGTCATGCCGCCTCGTCACCGCTACGCTGGCCACGAGGTCTCCGGTATGAAGTTCTTGCTTGGTCGCAGAACCAGATACCGGAGACCTCTTCAGTTGTCGATCACCGCCACGCCGTGACCCTCACCGGCCACCACGACTTCTGAAACACGCCTTAATACTCCAACGTCACTTGGATGCCGGGCGTGGTTATGAGCCCGGTTACTGGCCAACGTCTCGACAGCAAGGGCGGCACGTCGCGGGGGACGAGTGGTGACTAACCTTCCAGGCCATGGGCGAGGTGCGCAGGGCGACGGTGGCAGATGCAGGGGAGCTGGTGCGCCTACGTGGGGTGTTCTTGGGGGATATCGCCTCGGGCGAGCCCGCCGCTGACGGGTGGCGGCGAGTAGCGTTCGAGGTTCTTCAGACCCGGCTCGCTGCGCCGGACCCGACAATGGTTGCCTTCGTTGTTGACCGCGCTGATCGGCCCGGCGCGTTGGCTGCGTGTGCGGTTGGCGCTGTCGACTGCCGGCTCGGCGGGCCAGACGATCCGACGAGCGAGCACGGATACGTCTTCAACGTGGTCACTGATCCGGACCAGCGGCGACGCGGGTACTCCCGGCTGTGTATGACGGCACTGCTCGATTGGTACTGCGACCGTGGAATCCGGACCGTGGACTTGCGCGCCTCCCCTAATGCCGAACCGCTCTATCACTCGCTTGGCTTCGTCCGTACGACTTATCCAGCTATGCGCCTCCGGCTGCTTGCCCCAGACGCCTAAAGAACGGCCCAGATCAGCATGCCGCGACCTTTCGCCGTGTTCGGTATCCGAGTCTGCGCTGGTAGTGGGATCGGCGGGCTCGGGCTTGGGATGCTCGTCGCCAGGTAGACCAGTGCAGGGTGTGCTCTGGCGGTAGCGGTATGGCCAGGACGAAGGCGTTGAGGAGTCGGCGAATCTCGGCGACGGTCAGCGCGATGATGTCGGGGCCAGGGTCAGGCTGCTGGGCGGCGAGGATGGTCAGGACGGCCAGGGCGAGCATGGCCAGGGTGATGAACCGGTGCCAGCCGGTCCAGCCGCGGACCTGGTAGTGGTCCAAGCCGACCTGGCCCTTGCCGGTCTGGAACAACTCCTCGATGTTCCAGCGGGAGCCGGCAACGGTCACGAGGGTGTGCAGCGGCACCGGGCGAGGTGACCAGCACAGGTAGAAGGCCAGCTCACCGGTGCTGCGGTTGCGCCGGATCAGCAGCCACCGATGCTCACCGGGCCGGGTGGCGGTGGTGATCCACGCCCACAGGTAGTCGCGGGGTCCTTTCGCCCCTGGCCCGCAGCTGTGTTGCTGCCACTGACGGGTGGGGATCCGCTCGGCGAGGTCGTCAACGCGGATCAGGGTGCGGCCATCGTTGACGGCCACACGCCGGTCGCAACCGACCGCCAGGACGTAGCCGACGCCACGGTCTTCGAGGTCGGCGCGTAGGCCGGGGTCGGCACCGTAGACCTCGTCGCCGGTGACCCACCCCGCCGGGACACCGGCGTCCAACGCGTCGGCGATCATCTGCCGGGCCAGCGCCGGCTTCGTCGCGAACTCGACCTCATCCGGAACGCCGGCCGCGGCGAGACGCTCAGGCTGGGCGCACCACGTCGCCTCGGGTAGGTAGAGCCGGCGGTCAATCAGCGCCCGCCCGTGCGGGGTGACGTAGGCCAGGAACACCCCGACCTGACTGTTCTCGATCCGGCCGGCGGTGCCGGTGTACTGCCGCTGCACCCCGACTGAGCACACGCCCTTCTTCAGGAAGCCTGTCTCATCGGCGATCAGGACAGCATCGGGGTGGCCGAACTGCTCTACCAGCCAGGAACGCACGTCATCGCGGACGGCGTCGGCGTCCCACACCGCCGTACGCAGCAGCCGCTGCATCGCTTGCGGATCACGGTGCCCCGCCTGCTCTGCCAACGACCAGCAGGTCTTGCGTTCCACGCCCGACAGCAGTCCTTCCACAAACTGCCCGGCCGTCCGGCGCGGCTCCGCCCGCACGAACCGATCAGCGACGCGCGTCTCCGCCTCGTCGAGGAGGACCCGCCACCTGGCGGGGTTTAAGCTGTGGCCCACGGCCATCGCGCGATCTTCGGTTGTCCTCACAAACCATCGATGATCAACGCGGTGGCCGTCCTCATGCCCACGCCACGCCCAACGCCGAAGCCAAGTGACGTTGGAGTATTAATAGCTACTAACAAGAACTGTCCAAGATTCACTTGGCTGGCAAGTCCCGCCATCTTCGCGGAGGCAGCCGCGTCCCGTTTACGGGACGACAGCTGCCGTACTTGACTATCAGCTCTTTCGCATTTCGCGCAAATCGGCAGCCGACCTGATCACCCCGGTCGGACGGCACGGTCAAGGGTCAGGATGTCGCCACCTGAATGAAGCCCCGGTAGAACGCGTGATCCGAGACGGTGACGTCAACGGGTAGCCCGCTCACCGAAGAGGGGTCGGTGGTCTCGGAGAAGAAGAGGTAGTCGTACTTGGTCTTGGTGCCGACTGTCCGGCCCCCACTGCGGCAGGCCGCCGCGGTCGAGGCGCACCCGGCGTTGACGAAGTAGTTCTTGTCGTCCTGGTCAGCCTCGTAGAACACACCCCATCCCCCACCCGGCTTGGTCTCCGGACGGTAGAAAGCATCCATGGCGACGTGCGTGGGTAGCGAGTTGAAGTCCCCGCCCACCACGACGATTTTGCCCGACGCGATGTCGCCGTCGAGGTCTGAAGCAAGCCGGGTGGCCTGGGCGGTACGGGCCCGCTGGTTGATGTTGCGCGGGTCGTGGAAGGCGCGCAGGTGCACGCTGCATCCCTTGACCACCCGGGTACCCAACTCGGCGACGTGTGCGTCGTAGCACAGGCCGGTGAACGTCCGCGGCGGGTTGACGAACTCACTTCCGTTGATCTGGTAACGCTCCCCACCAAGGGCGATCTCGTCCCGGTTGCTCAACGTTCCCCGGGCACCGACGACCTGGCCGATCCAGCAGCGCCGGTCGTCGTTGGTCGGGTCGTCGTCCTCGTTCACCGCACAGTTCGTCACCCCACAACCGGTGTAGTTGGTGAGGAGAGTGGTGAAGCCGAGCTGGTATGTGCCCGAGCTGAAGGCGTGGTTGCTGAACCACTCGTACTGCGGAAAGCAGACCTCTTGCAACATCAACAGGTGCGGCCGATACGCGTCGATGAGGTCGGTGATGGCCGGGAGGCTGCTGGTCTGGCCTTTCATGCACATGCCGCCGCAGATGTTGTGGCTGACCGCCTTGAGTCCGACGGTGGCCGCGACGGTCGCGGTCGTACCGGCGATGCCGCCGGCCGGTGGCGTCGTGGTGACGATCTCCCTCGGATCCGCCGCGTTGGCGGCTTCCCGGGTGGTGCCACGAGTTCCCGCACTGACGTTCGCCAGTTCCGCCGTCGACCCGCTGCTCGCCGACAGCCACGAGCCAGCCCCGCCAACCCACGGAGCCCCGGCGCCGTCCTGGCCCAGGCTGGGCAACAGTACGGCGGTGAGGGCAACCACCAAGGTTGCCGCGATCCTGCGCATCTGACCACTCCCACTTCCGTTTCCAACCGATCGAAGATGATGATCTTATCGAGATGCCGCCCCGATTTCGATCACCTGTCGTCCGGCCGTGCGGGTCATGGTCTGTCGATCGAAACATCCGACCGGGTAACCGCCGGGTCGGTGCCGGTCAGGTGATGTGGCGCGACCCAGCTAGTGCGGTGACCACATACGTTTGCCGGCTCTCTAGCCTCTTGGCATGGTCATGCAAGACCGGCTCGCGGTCGTTGACGGCCTGCTCGCGCTTCCTTTTCCCGGTAAGAACACGTGGAAGGGCTGCCAGTCCAGCGGGCCTGGCTTCCACGTGTATGTCCTGCAGGCCAGCCGGAGTTTCTGGGATGACCGCAGCGAGGAGATCGTCGAGGCAGCCCAGGCGGAGATCGATACCGCTTTCCAAGCGTTAGCGACCGCGCTGACGGCCCGCTGGGGCGAGCCTCAGACGGTCGATCTCGAGCCTTATCTATGGGGGAGGATCAAGCGCCGGAACCGATGAACCAGCTTTGCCAGCTCAGTGGTGAGATGTGCGTCTGGCGGCCGCTGGACGCTGGTCGGTGGGTTGCGCTCGCCGTCGGCCAGGGCGATCCGGAGTTGCCGATTGAGTTGCTCTTGACGGTCGGTGAGGCCGATCCGCTGCGCTGATCGCCACGGTTTGAGCAGGTCAAGCGGCTTTGGAGCGTGGGCGGCCCCAGGGTTGTTGGCGTTCGCTGCGGATGCGGGCGCGTTCCCGGCGTTGGGCGGCCAGGACGTCTGGGTGGCGGGCGTTGGCGTTGCGCCAACGCAGGTACCGCTGCATCTCCCGGGCCAGGACGGTGTGGTTGGGATAGTTGGAGTTGGCCAACGTGAATGCGCGTAGGGGCCGTAAGCAGCGGCGACGGCGACGAACGAGAGGTGGCGCGCCGCGATCGGCCGGTATGTCGCCCGTGAGGCCGCCGGCCCGGAAGCCGCTATTTCACCTTGCGCGTCGATCGGGCCACGATCGCGTCATACTCGGGGTGCTTGCCGAGCCATTCGCTGAGGAACGGGCAGATCGGCACCACCGTCCGCTTCCTGGCCCGGGCGTCGTCCATCACTGCGCGGGCCAGGATCGATCCGACGCCTCGCCCCTCGAACTCGCCCATCACCTCGGTGTGGGTGTAGACGATGATGGCGCCGGTCAGCTGGTAGGTGACCACGCCGGCCAGCGTTCCGGACTCGTCCCGCGCCTCGAAGCGCTCCCGCTCCGGCGCGTCCGCCACGGTGAACTGCACCCCGCCATCCAACCACGCGCCGCCCCCACCGACGGGCCGGGGCCGCCAGGGGAACAACCCCCGACGGCCCCGGCCGACAGATCAGTGGACCAGGACGGGAACCTTCTCCGGCCCGCTCCCGCCCTGCTCGTCGTCGAGCAGGTGCGACGGCTCGCGCCGGCGCGGCAGGAACACGGCCGGGATGAACGTCGCCAGCACCAGCGCGAAGGCGACCCAGAACGTGTTCGCGAACGCCCCGGCGGCGAAGTCGAGACCACGGTCGATCAGCGACGGGTCGGCGGGGAACTTCGCGGCCAGCTCCGGCTGCTGCTGCAGAGTGACCGCCAGGCCGGCCTCGGTCACCGGCTCACCGTCCGGGCCGGTGACCCCGGGGATCGGCTGCGAGCCCTTCAGCTCGTTGGTGAGGATCACCGACATCACCGCGGCGCCGACGGACCCGCCGATCTGCTGGAGGATGTTGACCAGCGTGGAGCCACGGGCGACCTCGTGGGCGCTGAGCGTCTTCAGCGCCGAGGTCATCAGCGGCATCATCGTGCCGCCCATGCCCAGGCCCATGACGAACAGCGAACCGCAGAGCAGAACGTAGGACGTGTCCGGGTCGAGCTGGGTGAAGGTGAAGAACCCGGCGGCGATGAGCACCAGCGCGAACGGCACGGTGCGGCCGACGGGCATCTTGTCGGCCAGCATCCCGGCCACCGGCATCGTCACCATCGCGCCGAGGCCCTGCGGCGCCATCAGCAGGCCGGCGGTCAGCGTCGACTCGCCGCGGACCTGCACGAAGTAGCTCGGGAACAGCAGGCCGGCGCCCATGAACGCGATGATGAACACGAACAGGGTGATCGTCGCGATGGTCAGGTTGCGGTTGGCGAACAGCCGAAGGTCGAGCAGGGGGTGCCGGGGCTTGAACGAGTAGAGGACGAACGCGACGACGAGCGCGCCGCCGACCAGCATCGGCGCCCACACCTCGGGGTCGGTGAAGGTGCCGGTCTCGGGCAGGGTGGAGATGCCGTAGAGGAACAGGGCGAGACCAGGCGAGAGCATCAGCATGCCGACGAAGTCGAACGACTCGGACGGCTCGGGGGCGTCCTTCGGCAGCGCCAGCGCGGCGTAGACGAGCGCGACGGCGCCGATCGGCAGGTTGATCAGGAAGATCCAGTGCCAGCTCGCCGTGTCGATAAGCCAACCGCCGAGGATCGGGCCCCCGATGGGACCGAGCAGCATCGGGATGCCGAGCACGGCCATCAGCCGGCCGATGCGGTGCGGCCCGGCCGCCCGCGTCATGATCGTCATGCCGATCGGCATGAGCATGCCGCCGCCGAGGCCCTGCAGCACCCGGTAGCCGATCAGCTGCTCGATGGAGTCGGCGGTGGCGCACAGCCCGGACGCGATGGTGAACAGCGCGAGCGCCACCATGTAGAGCCGCTTGGTGCCGAACCGGTCTGCCGCCCAGCCGCTGAGCGGGATCACCGTGGCCAGGGCGAGCGTGTAGGCGGTCATCGTCCAGGCGACCTGGGCGTAGGTCGCGTCGAATTCGCGTTGGAACGTCGGCACGGCGACGCTGACGACCGTCACGTCGAGGATCGACATGATGGCGCCGAGGACGACCACCCCCGCCACCTTGAGAACCGCGCCGTCGAGCTTGTCGGAGGTCGCGATGGATTTCTGTGTCACAAAGTCTCCTGAATCCCCGTTGGGGCCAGCGGAAGCCGGCCGGCGCCGGGTGCGGTCGGCACCAGGCGCGCGCTGTCGTGTGCGCAGCGATGTCCGCCGGCAGACTAACGACCGGCGGTGACAATTAGCTTCCGGATTTCCGGTTGTAGAGGTGGACGTCACCGCGTACAAGTTCCGCCGAAAGGCCCAACTCGGGAGATTGCGAGCGGGCTTCGGGAATGTTCTGGCCACGACGCCCGTCCGACCGACCGGCGTCACCGCGCGGCGTCGGGACACCGCTGCCCCGACGCCGAGACGTCACCGCGCCCTTCGCCACAGCAGCACGACCGCCGCCAGACCGGGCACGCACGGAAGGACCTGGAGCAGGCCCGGTTGCGGCGCGAGGCCGACCTCACCGGAGGTGTCCCTGGTGGTCGCCGCCGCCGCGCGCCCGGCCGCGATCACGAGCCCGGCGTACGCCCGACGTCGCCCCCTACGCCGGCGGTCTGGCCCTCGGCCGGCGGGAGCCCCAACGCGGCGAGCTGGATCTGCAACGCCAGCCGCGCGCGCGGCGAGTCGAGGTCGACGGCGACGACCTCGGTGAGGCGACGCATCCGGTAGCGCAGCGTGTTCGGGTGCACGTGCAACCGCCGGGCGGCCTTCGTCGGGTCGCCCTGCTGCTCCAGCCAGGCCGCGACCGTGGCGACGTAGTCGGTGCCGTGCCGCCGATCGTGGGCGACCAGGTCGGGCAGCGGCCCGCCGACCAGCAGGTCGCCGCTGGGCACCGCGCTGACCACGCGATGCACCACCACCTCCGCCCAGTGCTCCTCGAACCGCAGCACCGGGTCCCTCCGCCGGGCCGGGCCGGGCAGCGCCAGCAGCTCCGCCGCCTCGGCCCGCGACCGCGGCAGGTCCGTCAGGCTCCTGGCCACACCGCCGGACGCCGCCCACAGCCCCGGGTCGTGCACCGCGATGTCGCGGACCAGCCGCTCCATCCACGGCCGCGAGCCGGGCGCGTCGCCCTCGTCGACCAGGACGGCGAACAGCACGCCCCCGACGTCCGCGATCAGCGGCTGACGCCAACCGTGCCGGCGGGTGATCGACTCCCACAGCGCCAGGTTGTCCACCGTCTCGCCCGTCCCGCCGTGCGCGCCGAGGGCGACCACCCGCCACGGGCCCTCGGGCAGCGCCAACTCCTCCCGGCCCATCGCGCCGGGGGCGCGCAGCGCGGCGCGCAGACGCTCGGCCGACACCCGGCGCGCCACGTCGGCCTGCACCCGCAGACGCAGCAGGTGCAACGCCAGCACCGACGCCGCGCCCTGAAGATCGCGCAGCCGCCCGTCGGGCACGGGCCCCTCGACGACGGCCCAGATCGAGCCGAGCAGCTCACCGCCGGCCCGGATCGGGATGATGAGCCGCGGCAGCGTACCGTCGGGTCCCTGCGGCACGAAGATCAACTCGCTGCCCGTCGCGAGCTTGCGGAAGACGCCCCGGGACCGGAAGTGGGCGATCACGTTGCCGGGAGCGCGTCGCCCGACGATCGTCGAGACCCGCGCCGGGTCCGCGCGGTCCTGCCGTGACGAGTACGCCAGCACCCGCGACTGGGCGTCCTCGATCGTCACCGGCGCGTCGACCACGGCGGCGGCCGCGTCGGCGAGGGCGAACAACTCGTCGTACACCCCGGCCTCGCCGCTGTCGGCGGGGCCGGGCGCGACGGCACGGTCGATCACCCCGCGCAGCAGCCAGACGAGCTGCGCCCACGACCCGTGACGCTGCAGCTCGACCAGGGTCAGGCGGCGCTCGGCCGCGGCGGCCGTCACCGCGGGGTGCGCGGCCAGCGGGGGCTTCAGGACGAGACCGGCGGCCCCGGCCTCGGCGTAGCGCGCGACGACCGCGAGCGCCTGGTCCGGGGTGCCGATGCCGGCACCGAGGACGAGGTCGCCGCCCTGGCCGCTCGCGGCGTCGTCGGGCTCGGCGAGGGTCACGTCGCGGACCTCCGCCTCGCCGGCGGGCACGACGACCTTGAGCAACGCGGCGCCGACCGCGTCCACCACGCCAGCCACGGTGATCACGACCAGATTGTGCCCCGCCGTTGTTCGCATCGACCAATCGGCGAGACAAGCCTTGGCCTGGCAAAACAATGACGTACCGACGCGGCCGGGCCAGGATTGGCGCAATCCCGTCGCCCGAAGGAGAGACACGACGATGCCCCCGATCGAGTCCGCCCCCGCACCCCGACACGTCGCCGTCATCGGCGCGGGGATGGTCGGGCTGGCCACCGCCTGGTTCCTGCAGGAACGGGGCGTCCAGGTCACCGTGCTCGACCGCAAGGGCGTGGCGGCGGGCGCGTCGTGGGGCAACGCCGGCTGGCTCACCCCCGGCATCACCACTCCCCTGCCGGAGCCGGCGGTGCTGCGCTACGGGCTGCGCGCCGTGCTGAGCCCGTCGTCGCCGGTCTACGTGCCGCCGCGCGCCGACCCCCGCCTGCTACGGTTCCTGACCGGCTTCGCCCGGCACAGCACCGCGTCGAAGTGGCGTACCGCGATGCGGGCGTTCATCCCGATGAACCGGCGCGCGCTGGCGTCGTTCGACGCGCTGACCGAGGGCGGGGTCGGGGCGATGACGCACGAGGCGAAGTCGTTCATCGCCGCGTACCGCACCGAGGCCGAACGGTCGGTCCTGCTCGACGAGCTGGCGCACATCCACTCCGCCGGCCAGGAGATCGAGTTCGACGTGCTGACCGGGGCCGAGGCGCGTGAGGTGGAGCCCTCGCTGTCGGACAACGTCGGCGCCGCCATCCGCCTGCACGACCAGCGCTACGTCAACCCCGGGCAGTACGTGCACGCGCTGGCCGATGCCCTCCGCGCCCGGGGCGCGTCGATCGTCGACGGCGCCGACGTCGTCGACGTCCGCGACGAGGGCGCCGGGGTGCGGGTGGTCACCTCCGCCGGCACCGACGAGCGCTACGACGCGGTGGTGCTGGCGACCGGCACCTGGCTGGGCGAGCTGGGCCGACGCTTCGGCGTCCGGACGGTGGTGCAGGCCGGCCGCGGGTACAGCTTCAGCGTCGCGATCGAGCACCTGCCGTCGGGTCCGGTCTACTTCCCGGCGCAGCGCGTCGCCTGCACGCCGCTGGGTGACCGGCTGCGCGTCGCCGGGATGATGGAGTTCCGCAGCGCCGAGGCGCCGCTGGACCGTCGCCGCATCTCGGCCATCGCCGAGGCCGCGCGGCCGCTGCTGCGGGGCGCCGACCTGGACGCCCGCGCCGACGAGTGGGTCGGCTCGCGGCCCTGCACCCCCGACGGGCTGCCCCTGATCGGCCGGACCCGGTCGCCGCGCGTCTTCGCCGCCGGCGGGCACGGCATGTGGGGCATCACCCTGGGCCCGCTCACCGGTGAGCTGCTCGCCGAGCAGATCACCGGCGGCGGTCAGCCGGTGGAGCTGCGGCCCTTCGACCCGCTGCGCTGAGCGGCGTGGCACATCCCCGAGGCTTCGTCCCGCCTCGGGGATGTGCCACGCTCCGGGCGGTCGGCCAGCGCCGTCAGCCGCGGGCGACAGACACCGTCCTGCGCACGTCACCCAGTCGCCACCAGCGTGGTCGGGCTTTCCGTGCCGGCCGAGCGGCCACTACTTGCTCACCACGACCACCAGGACGAGGTGCGATTGTCCCAGCCGTAATACGCAAGGTCCAACGCCGCGTATCCGCCTGGAATGAAGAGCTGCGAACCCTCGAACTTGATGTGCTCGTAGAGGGTCACGCCATTGGCGTTGTCGGCAGCCGCGGATGACGCCTGGTCATTCCAACTGGTGCACCACCACAGCGTGCACGACATGTCCCTCTTTGTCAGATCAGAGTATCCCGAACCCGCCGGCAGAGCGCCCGCATGACCGGCGAATTGGGAGCCCTCGTATATGTAGGAATATCCTGATGCGGCTGCGCCCGCCTCGAGCTGACTCTGCGGCGCTCGCCGAGCGTCGACAGCGGACCTGTCCAGCGCCCGCCGCGGCCCGCCCCGCGCACGCACGAGCCGTTCGAAGTCGGCAGGCTCGGTGAAGGCGGCGAGGCGTCCGGGCGACCCGGCCTCCGGCAGCGCGACCAGGTAGAGCGCTCGACCGTTGTATCTGACGATCTCGTCCGCGCTCACCGACTCACCGTCGATGGTCAGTGGAACGCGCGGCACCCCGTGGGCGATCGGGTTGTCGGCCTCGCCGTGGCTCCCCGCACCGCGAGGCGGGGCCGCACTCGCCGGCACGGCGGAGAACGCCACGACAGGGACGAGCGAAAGTGCCACGACCGAGCGGGCGAACAGCCGCCCCAGACGCAGCCAGGACGGCTTTTCAGACAATCTCACAAACCCCAACCCCTCAGTGTCGCCGCGACGAGACGAACGGAGAGTACGCGAACACTTACACCAAGGCAATTGACCTTCAGCAATTGCCGCCCGGCTTGATCAAATACCCGAATGCGGCAATTGAAGTCAGCCGCCACCAAAACCCGAAGATCAGGTGACGGTGGGGTATTAACCTCGCCAACATGAGTTTCAGCGCCTACGCCCGCCAGGTACGCGATCCGGCCCTGCCGCAGCGGCGCCGGGTGTCGGCGCTGCGCTCCTGCGTGCAGCTCTACCGGCCGATCGGCTTCCACGCCACGTTGAGCCTCCTGGAGGAACTTGCCGGGCCGTTCCAGCGCGACGAGGCGGCGCTGCTCCGCGCGCTCGACGCCCTCGTCGCGAGCAGACACGCCAGGCGGGCCGAGTTCCGTCGCTACGCCGCCGCCCGCAGCGCGGCCAAGCGCCGCGGGCAGCGCAGCCCACGACCCGACGACCCGAATCCGCACCGCCTGCGCGGATACTGGCACGGCGCGCCCCGGCAGGGCGCGCTGCACGCGTTGGCGTTCTGGCGACGCGAACGCCGACGCGCGCTGCTGCCGTCGCTCGACCCGGTCGAGGCAAGGGTGGATTCCTGCGTCAACGCCTGCCTGGCGGCGGGAGGAGCGTTGACGGCGGCGCAGCGGCAGCTCCTGGCCACCGCCGTCGACGCGCTCGACGAGCGCCTCCGCCCCGAGGTGTGGCGCGACGACCCGGTCGCCTGGTTCCGCACGCGAGACCTCCTCCAGGTCGCCCGGTTCGTCGAGGTCGCGGCCGGCGCCGCGTAGGTCCCGCGCCGCTCGGTCGGTGGCCTACCGGCCGTGGATCCGGCGCCAGGAGGGCGGCCCGGCCTTCGGCCACGAGCCTTCGGGCGGTGCGCCGCCGGCGCGAGCGGCCGTGTGCGCGGTGCGAACGACGGCGTGCGCGGGATGGGCGACGGCAGGCGCGGTAAGGGCGACGGCGGACGCGGTGGGAGCGACAAAGGTCGCGGCAGGCGCGGTGGGAGCGACAGAGGTCGCGGCGGTCGCGGTGGGGGTCGTGGGAGTCGTGGGAGTCGGGGTCGTGGGGGTCGGGGTCGTGGGGGTCGGGGTCGTGGGGGTCGCGGGGGTCGCGGTGGGCGCGGTGGGGGTTACGACGGGCGTGCCGCGGGCGGCCTGCCGGTGCGGTTCGGGCTGGCAGGTGGTGCAGAACCGCGCCGACGGCCGGTGCGCCAGTTCCTCGACGGGGATGTCGCCGGTGCACCTCTCGCAGCTGCCGTAGCCGCCCTGTTCCAGGTAGTGCAGCGCCCGGGCGATGTCGCCCAGGGCCCGCCGGGTGGCGGCGGTCAGCGCGGAGGCGGCCTCGACGTCGGCGCCGTCGGCGCACGTACGGCGGGCCTGCCGGTCCAGCAGCGCCAACTGCGTGCTGTGCCGCTCGTACTGCTCCTCCAGGACCATCCGCAGCACGCCCAACTCGTCCTGCCTGCTCACGACGTACACGAAGGGTTCCTCCCGCTCGGGGGTAAAGAAAGGGCGGAGCGCTGATGCGCTCCGCCCGCCGGTGCCGGACATGTCAGTGTCGGCTGGGTGGCGGCGGGCGGCGCTGGCCGGGCGCCCGCCGGGTCGGCGGCGCGACGATCGGCATGACGGCGCCCCGCACGCGGGCGGCCGCCGGCACGACGAGGCGACGCGTGGTCGCGTCCGCGACGAGGTGGGTCCGCACGCCCGACGACGGCGTCGCCGAACGGGCAGCGGCGTCCCGCAGCGCCGACGAGCGGGGCTGCCGGAACGGGCGGCGGACGATCACGGCGTCACCATAGACCGACCGTCCGCGGATCGGCCACCACCTGCGACAGCGGGCACATCGTGGAACCTTCCGCGTCGCGCCGCGACGTCCCGGCGCCCTGCCGGCACGATGCCGGGCGCGCCGCGTCCTGCGGCGTACTGAGCAGCGGCCGGGCCGGCGGCATCCGGGCCCCGTGGAACCCTTCGGCCGGCGGGGCGACGCAGCCCGGCCGCCACGACGCGCGGCTACCACGCCACGACGCCGGCACGGCAGGGTTTCACCGTTCGCGCGACCGGACGCCCGGGCGCGCCGCATCATCGAACTCTCAGCGACGTGAACTGACGGTGGGTGGGTGAGCGTGCGGGAGATGGCGGTCGCGCCGGTGGTCACCGACGTCGAACTCGGCCTGGCCGAGGTGGTCTGGCACAACGCCGAACGCGATCCGGACCACGCGCAGTTCGTACGGCCGGACCCCGACCCCCGGTCCTGGCCGGTCCGCCGCTCCGGGCAGGGCGCGACCACGGTGACCTGCCGGCAGTTCCGCGACGACGTGCAGGCGGTGGCCCGCGGTCTGGTGGCCGCCGGCCTCCAGCCGGGCGACCGGGTGGGCCTGATGAGCCGCACCCGGTACGAGTGGACCCTGGTGGACTACGCGCTGTGGTCCGTCGGCGCGGTGACGGTCCCGGTGTACGACACGTCGAGCGCGGACCAGTTGTCGTGGATCCTCGCCGACTCCGGCGCGGTCGCGTGCGTGGTGGAGACGGCCGAGCACGCCGCGACGCTGGACGGCCTGCGCGGCGCCCTGCCGGCGCTGGCGCACACGTGGCAGATCGACGCGGGCGACCTGATCAGGCTGGCCGGGGCGGGCCGCGCTGTCGACGTCGGGCAGGTGCAGGCCCGCCGGCGGCACGTGTCGGCCGGCGACATCGCCACGATCGTCTACACCAGCGGCACGACCGGACGGCCGAAGGGCTGCGTCCTGACGCACGGCAACATCGCCCTGGACGTCGGCAACGCCACCGCTGCCCTGCCGCAGCTGTTCCACTCCGGGGCGTCGACGGTGCTGTTCCTGCCCCTGGCCCACGCCTTCGCCCGGCTGGTCCAGGTCGGCATGGTGTGCACGCGCGCCACGATGGTGCACAGCGCCGACATCGGCGGCGTGCTCAACCAGCTGCGCCGGTACCGTCCCACGTTCGTCCTGGCGGTGCCGCGGGTGTTCGAGAAGATCTACGACCGGGCGAGACGAAAGGCCGCCGACGGGCACCGGGGCTGGCTGTTCACGATCGCCGACCGGGTCGCGGTGCGGTACAGCCGCGCGCTGGACACCCGGGCCGGCCCCCGGCCCCCGCTGCGGCTGGCGCATCTGGTGTGCGACGTGCTGCTCTACCGCAAGCTGCGGGCTGCGCTGGGTGGACGCTGCCGGGCGGCCATCGTCGGCGGAGCGCCGCTGGGCGAGCGGCTCGCGCACTTCTTCCGCGGCGCCGGCCTCACCGTCGTCGAGGGGTACGGGCTGACCGAGACCTCGCCCGCCCTGACGGCCAACACGCCGACGGCGATGCGGATCGGCACGGTGGGTCGTCCGCTGCCCGGCGTCGAGATCGCGATCGCCGACGACGGGGAGATCCTGGCCCGGGGCCCGGTGGTCTTCCCCGGCTACTGGAACAACGCCGAGGCCACCCGCGAGACGTTCACCGACGGCTGGCTGCGCACCGGCGACCTCGGCGACCTCGACGACGACGGCTATCTTCGCGTCACCGGGCGCAAGAAGGACATCATCGTCACGGCGGCGGGCAAGAACGTCGCCCCCGCCCCGATCGAGGACCAGGTGCGCGCGGACCCGCTGGTCAGCCAGTGCGTGCTGATCGGCGACGGCCGGCCCTACCTCGTCGCCCTGGTCACCGTCGACCCGCAGGCGTGGCCCCGGTGGCGGGCCGCGCACGGCCACCCGGACGCCTCGGTGTCGGACCTGCGGGACTCCCCCGCGCTGCGGGCGGCGATCCAGAACGCGATCGACCGCGCCAACCGCGCGGTGTCCCACGCGGAGCAGATCAAGAAGTTCCGCGTCCTTCCCCGCGACCTCACCGAGACCGACGGGGAACTCACCCCCACTCTGAAGGTACGGCGGGCGGTCGTGCAGGAACGCTACGCCGCCGACATCGACGCGCTCTACGGCGGCCACTGACCGGCGATCGTTGACACACCGGCGTCGGACGGATTCCACTGGTTGCGACAGCACTGCCGGCCCCGCCCACCCGGCCGGCGCCGTCGCCGCAGTTGGGAGGCGCCATGTCCTCGCCCGTCAAGCCGCCGCAGGACGCCGTGACCCTCCGCCGTCTCCGCCTCGGCATCGGGACGGTCGGCATCGCGTTGCCGATCGTACTGACCATCGGCAACGGCCTGACCACCGGCGACTTCGCCCCGCTCGACTCGATCAGCGCGTCGTACCACACCGACATGCGGGACGTCTTCGTCGGGGGAATGTGCGCCATCGGCGTCTTCCTCATCTGCTACCGCTACCGCAGGGTCGACGACGTGCTGAGCTCGATCGCCGGGACGCTGGCGATCGCGGTGGCGGTGTTCCCCGCCGCGACGGGCGTCCCGCGGGCCGCGCTCACGTCCACCGACGTCACGATCGGGCGGCTGCACCAGGTCGCGGCCGCCGCCCTGTTCGTGCTGCTGGCCGTCTTCTGCATCTTCCTGTTCCCGCAGACCGACCCCACGACTCCCCCGACACGGCGGACGCGGGCCCGCAACGGCGTCTACCGCGCCTGCGGCGGCATCATCACCGCCGCCATAGTCCTCGCCGTGGCGAGCAACGCGCTGCCCGACTCCGTCCGCGACACGATCAAGCCGCTGTTCTGGTGCGAGGCGGTGGCGGTGTTCGCCTTCGGCACCGCGTGGCTCGTCAAGGGCGAGGCGATGTTCAGCGACTCGTACGACACCGACGACCGCGCCGGCGGCGCGCCCGTACCGGATCATGATCCGGCCGGCGGCTCGACGAGCGCGACCGGCGCGACCGCCGGCGCGTAGGCGTCGCCTCCCCGCGCCGAATTCGAGGTGCGGCGCAAGGCCCCGGTCCTCTACGGTGCCGCCGTGGCCCTGGACATCGTGACCCTGGCGGACCGCCCCGACCTGGCACCGCTGCTCGACGACGACTTCGACGGGGCGTGGCCGCCGTTCATGCTCTGGGATCCGATGGGCGCGGTGTACTACGGCGTCGCCCACGACCTGTACCCCGAGTTCGTCCTCGCCGCCGTCGACTCCGCCGAGCCCGGCCGCGCCGTCGCCCGGGCGTACGCCGTGCCGCTGCGCTGGACCGAGGCGGAGCTGCCCGACGGCGGCTGGGACCGGATGATCCAGCGGGCCACCATCAACCGCCTCACCGGCGCCACCCCGAACATCGTCTCGGCGCTGGAGATCTGCGTCCGCCCGGACCGGCGGGGCACCGGGCTGTCGGCGGTGATGCTCGCCGCCATGCGCGAGGCCGTCGCGAAGCGGGGCTACGACACGCTGGTCGCGCCGGTCCGCCCGACCGGCAAGCAGACGCAGCCGGACCTGCCGATGACGGAGTACGCGGCGCAGGTCCGCGACGACGGCCTGCCGGTCGACCCGTGGCTGCGGGTGCACGTCCGCGCGGGCGGCCGCATCGAACGCGTGGCCGCCCGCTCGATGACGATCGCCGGGACGCTCGCCGACTGGCGGCGCTGGACCGGTCTGCCGTTCGACACCAGCGGACCGGTCCACGTGCCGGGTGCCCTCGTGCCCGTGCACTGCGACGTGGCGCACGACCACGCCGTCTACGTCGAGCCCAACGTCTGGGTCCGGCACCGCCTGTAGGCCGACGACGGGCGCCCCGCCTCAGCGCAGCTCGCGGAAGAAGTCGCGCACGTCGGCGGTGAACAGCTCGGGCTGCTCCAGGGCGAAGAAGTGCCCGCCCCGGTCGTACTCCGTCCAGCGCACCACGTTGTGCTCGCGCTCGGCGAACCGGCGGACGGTGATGTCCTTCGCGGTCGACACCAGGACGCCGGTGGGCACGGTGCCACGGGTGCCGGCCGCCCAGTCGTCGGCGGCGTCGCCTTCGCCGTCGGTGCCGGCCGCCCAGTCGCCGGCGGCGCCGCCTTCGTCGTCGGTGCCGGCCGCCCAGTCGCCGGCGGCGCCGCCTTCGCCGTCGGTGCCGGCGTCGCCCCACTGGCCGGCGTCGCCGGTCCACGCGTTGGCGGTGATGTCCTCGTAGTAGACCTGCGCGGACGATCCGCCCGCGCCGTTCAACCAGTACAGGCTGACGTTGGTCAGCAGCCGGTCCCGGTCGACGACGGTGTCGAGGGCGGCGCCGTCGGGACGGTCGGTCAGCCGGTGGAACATCTCGACGATCCAGGCGAGCTGCGCGACCGGCGAGTCCTGCAGCCCGTACGCCAGCGTGTGCGGCGACTTGGCCTGGATCTGGAGGTAGCCGTCGTTGTAGCTCTCCATGGCCGCGACGCGTCGGCGCTCCACGTCGCTGAGGCCGTCCTGTTCGCCCTCGACGCCGATCGGGTAGGTGATCAGGGCGTTGACGTGGACGCCGAGCACCCGCTCCGGCGCCTGCCGGCCCATGGCGGGGGCGACGTAGGAGCCGGTGTCCCCGCCCTGCACCCCGTACCGTTGGTAGCCGAGCCGCTCCATGAGGCGCACCATCGCGCCGGCCATCCGCTCGCTGTCCCAGCCCGAGGCGGCCAGCGGCGTGGAGAACCCGAAGCCGGGCAGCGACGGGACGACGAGGTGGAAGGCGTCGGCCGGGTCGCCACCGTGTCCGCGCGGGTCGGTCAGCGGGCCGATGGCGTCGAGGAACTCCACGATCGAGCCCGGCCACCCGTGCAGGAGCATCAGCGGCGTCGCGTCCGGCTCGGGCGAGCGGACGTGCAGGAAGTGGATGCGCTGCCCGTCGATCTCGGTGACGAACTGCGGGATCTTGTTCAGCTCCGCCTCGTGGGCGCGCCAGTCGTAGCCGGTGCGCCAGTGCTCGGCCAGCTCCCGCAGGTAGGCTACGGGCGCGCCGCGGGTCCAGCCGGCGTCGGGTAGGACCGGCCAACGGGTGTTCGCCAGCCGTGCGGTCAGGTCGTCCCACTGCTGCTGCGGGACGTCGATCTGGAACGGGCGGATCTCGGAATCAGTCACGGGAGCCACGCTATGGGCCGGTTAGGTCAAGATCGGTCCTAAGCCGACTGACATCCTGGTTTCATGCTGACGAACTCGGCCCGGTTGCTGAAACTGCTGTCGCTGTTGCAGACGCGCCGGCACTGGTCGGGCGCCGACCTCGCCGACCGGCTCGGCGTGACGACCCGGACCGTGCGCCGGGACGTCGACCGGCTGCGCGAACTGGGCTATCCGGTGCACTCGACCCAGGGCAGCGCCGGCTACCGGCTGGGTGCCGGTGCCGCCCTGCCGCCACTGCTACTCGACGACGACGAGGCGGTCGCGATCGCCATCGGCCTGCGTACCGCCACCGCCAGCTCGGTGACCGGCATCGAGGAGACGTCGCTGCGCGCGCTGGGCAAGCTGGAGCAGGTGTTGCCGTCCCGGCTGCGGCACCGGGTCACCACGCTGCAGCAGGCGACCGTACGGGCTCCCGTGGACGGCCCCCGGGTCGAACCGGACGTGCTGCTCACGATCTCCGAGGCCAAGGCCCGGCACGAGCGCCTCCGGTTCGACTACGCCAGCCACGACGGCACGGAGACGGTACGGGACGTGGAGCCGCACGCCCTGGTCAACTGGGGACGGCACTGGTATCTCGTCGCCTGGGACTGCGGCAGGAACGACTGGCGCACCTTCCGCGTCGACCGGCTGCGCACGCGGGTTCCGACAGGGCCACGGTTCACCCCCCGGCAGCCGCCCGACGGCGACGTCACGGCATACCTGTCGCGGCAGCTGTCCACCGGGCCGTGGGCCGTACGGGCAACCGTCACGCTGCACCAGCCGGTCGCCGCCGTGGCCGAACTCGTGTGGCCGGGGATGGGTGCCGTCGAACCCGTCGACGACACCTCGTGCCTGCTGCACCTCGGCGCCGAGTCGGCGGCGGACCTGGCCTGGATGGTCACCTCGGTCGGCGTCGACTTCACCGTGACCGGCCCACCGGAACTCGTCGAGGCGATCCGCGCCCTCGGCGACCGCTGCCGCCGGGCCGTCCCCACCACGCCGGTCGATCCTTGACGCCCTCCTCTCACCTGATTAGGGTCCGGGCCGTAATGATGCAGACGAACGGAGCCCGCCATGCCCCTCACCCGTCGCTCACTTCTGACGAGCAGTTGCCTCACTGGTACCGGACTGGCGATAGGCCATGGGGCGCTCGCCGCTCCGGCGTTCGCGCGGGACAACACGGGACTCACGCCCACGAGTTTCGGTCCAGCCTCTTTGACCGCCGCCGTACGCGGGGCCGCCGTCATCGGTGACAGTGTCTTCATCACCTCCCGGTTCAACACCCCGGACGGGAAGATGCGGCTGGGCGAGTTCGACGTCGACACCGGCGAGAGGCGCAGCATCGACGACCTCGCCATCGCCAGCAACGGTGGGCAGAAGCTCGCCGCCGACGGCAGGTACGTCTACATCGGCCCCGCCGGCAGCGCGTACGTCCACCGGTTCGACCCGCAGACCAAGGAGCTGGTGGCCTGGGCCCGCGCCGGGGGCAGCACCACCTGGTACTACGACATGGTCGTGCACGGCGAGCACCTCTACATCGGCACGTACCCGGACTGCACCGTCAAGCGGATCCGCCTCGCCGACGCGACGGTCGAGACGTACGGCCGCATCTCCACCTCCAACTACGCGGCCGCCGTGGCGGTCGACGACGAGTACGTCTACGGCGGTTCGGCCGCGCCCGGCACGCTGCTGGCCTGGCCGAAGGCAGGCGGCGCGCCCACCGACCTGACCGCGCACCTCAGCGCCTCCCCCGTCGGGATCCTCGACATGGTGGTCTCCGACGGCGTCGTCCACGTCGCCAGCGGCCGGCAGCTGATCTCCTTCCGCCGCGACGGCTCCGACCGGGTCTCCCGGGACATCCCGGCCGAGGACCGCTACGTCGACCAGCTCACCATCGGCAGCGACGGCAGGGTGTACGCGCTGACCCGGCTCACCACCAACCTGTACGAGGTCACCGCAGACGGCCTGGTGAAGGTCGGGCAGCCCCTCGCCGACGTGGAGAACGCGCTCCTCGCCCCGCTGCCCGGCGGCGCGCTGCTCGGCGTCAGCGGGCTGGGGCACGTGTGGAAGGCGACGCCGGGCGGCACCGCCGAGGTGTGGCAGACCGCCACCCGGGGCTTCGGCTACCCGGAGACCATCCAGTCGATGATGCGCCACACCCGGGGCACGATCTGGGTCGGCGGCCACTACGCGATGACGGTGCACCGCACCGAGGCCGGCACCAACGACCGCTTCGACATCAACGGCGAGGTCAAGGCGATGGCCGAGGGAAAGGCCGGCGTGGTCTACGCAGGCCTTTATCCCAGCACGCAGATCGTGGCCGTCGACCCCGACAACCACCAGATCAAGGTACTGGGCCAGCTCGGCAACGAGCAGCTGCGCACCAAGCGGATCGTCGTGGACCGGCCGCGCAACCAGCTCATCGTGGCCTCCAGCCCGCAGACGACCAGGCACACCGGAGCGCTGACCTTCGTCGACCTGGCCACCAACACCTTCGACTCGCACCGCGAGTTCCTGCCCGAGCAGAGCGTCATGGACGTCGTGGTGCGGGGCACCACCGCCTACATCGCCGGCGACACCTACGGCGAGGGCACCACCGGCCCGATCCGCAAGGTCGCGCAGGTGGCAGCCGTCGACATCGTCACCCGTACGCTGCTGTGGCGCGAGGAGATCAAGCCGGACTGGCAGTCGTACGAGAGCCTGCACGTGGTGGGCAACCTGCTCTACGCCATGGGCCGGCGCCCGCGCGGCGCCTGGTTCGCCTACGACCTGCACACCCGCACCATCGTGATGGAGGGCGACCTCGGCGGATACGGGCAGTTCAACGGGGTCGACGGCCGGGTGTTCTCCTGGGTGCACTGGACCAACGACATCAGCGAGCTGCCGACCGTGCCAGGCGGCGCGGTGACCACGCTCTACGACAACGTGCCGCGCGGCTGGTACAACAACCCGTCGTTCCACTTCACCCCCGACGGCAGGGCCACCTGGGGGATGCACGGCACCGACCTGGCCCGCTTCCCGTTGCCCAGGAAGTAGTCCGCCGAACGCCGGTGGGGCGGGCGCCGCCCGTCCCACCGGTCGGGTCACGCCGGCTCGGGCACCGGCCCCGTGTAGCCGCTGCTCCACCGGAACCGGTTGCTCGGCTGGGCGTACTCCTCGACGACGTGCGCGATCCAGCCCGCCGTCCGGGCGACCGCGAAGATCACCTCGGCGGCGCCCGGCCCCATGCCGGTCGCGTGCGCCAGGGCGGCGAGGGCGAAGTCGACGTTGGGCAGGGCGTCCCGCCGTGCCGCCGTCGCGACCAGGTCGTCGAGGGTCCGCCGCAGCTCGCCCTCGACGGGCAGGTGCGCGACGAGACCGAGCAGGGTGGCGGCGCGCGGGTCGCCCGCCGGATAGAGCGGGTGCCCGAAGCCGGGCAGCCCGCCGGTGCGCAGCCATTCGGCGATCGTGGCCGGCGTCCCGTCCCGCAGGGCGGCCTCGACCATCCGGTGTACGCTGCCGCCGACCGCGCCGTGCATCGGCCCGTCCAGCGCGCCGAGGCCCGCCAGCACCGCCGCGTACGGGTTGGCCCGGGTCGACGCCGCCACGCGTACCGCGATGGTCGAGGCGGCCAGGTCGTGGTCGGCGAGCAGGACGAGTGCGGCGTTGAGCGCCCGCAGCCCCGCCTCGGACGCCGGCGAGCCTGTCAGCCGGGGCCACAGCCGGGCCGCCAGGCTGTCGTCGGCGGGCGCGTCGCCGGCGAGGGGCAGCGCGTCGACCATGGTGGACAGCAGCGCGGGCGCGAGCGCCGTCACGGTGGCCGGCGCCAGGTCGAAGCGCAGCGGGTCCATCGCCGCCGCGACGGCGACGATCACCGGCAGCCGGTCGAAGATGCGGGCCTGGCCGGGCAGGTGGCTGGACGCCTGCCGCGCCCGCTCCAGGGTCTCCGCGGACGCCGTGAAGACCTCGTGGTGCCGCTGCCCCGTCCACAGCCAGCGGGCCACCTCCTCGAACGGCGTCACCGGCGCGAGTTTCGCCGCGTCCAGCCCTCGGTAGTGGAGTCGCCCGTAGGCGATCAACGTGGTGGCGGTGCGCATGGCGGGCGCGGCGTCGCGTTCGGGTCGGGTGGCCTGGGTGCGGGCCGCCAGCCGCTCGACGTCGGCCAGCCGGAAGCGGCTGGTCCGCTCGCCGGGGACCTTGACCCTGGTGAGCAGCCCACGGCTGACGTACGCGTAGATCGTCTCCGGTTTGACGCGCAGGCGGTGCGCCACCTCGGCGGTCGTGAGCAGCGGGTCCGCGGACATGTGGCCATGCTCTCATGTTGACTGGATCAACGTTGACTGCGGTCGTGGGCCGGCGTGAGGCTGCCGGCATGGCTGACACCATCACCGTTCCGCGCGGGCTCGCCGGCGTCGTGGTCACCGACACCACGATCGGCCACGTCCGCGGCCACGAGGGCTTCTACCACTACCGGCAGTACTCGGCGATCGACCTCGCCGAGCGCCGCACGCTGGAGGACGTCTGGGCGCTGCTCATCGACGGCGGCCTCCCCGCCGAACCCAAGGCGCTGCACCAGGAGATCGCGGCGCTGCGCCACATCCCGCCCGCGGTGGCCGCCGCGCTGCCCGACATCGCGGCGGCCTCGGCGTCGCAGGATCCGATGGGCGGGCTGCGCGCCGCGCTGGCCGTCGCCGGCCTGGCCGCCGGCGCCCGCCCCCTCTACGACACGCCCCCCGCGCAGCGGCGGGCCCAGGCCATGGCGCTCTGCGCGCTGACGCCCAGCCTGCTGGCGGCCCTCTACCGGCTGCGCGCGGGCCTGGCGCCGATCGAGGCGCGCGACGACCTGTCACACGCCGCGAACTACCTGTACATGATCACCGGCGAGGAGCCGACGGAAACCCACGCGCGGGCCGTCGAGCGCTACCTGATCTCCACCGTCGACCACGGCTTCAACGCGTCGACCTTCACCGCCCGCGTGGTCGCCTCCACCGGCGCCGACCTCTACGCCTGCATCGGGGCCGCCCTCGGTGCGCTCTCCGGCCCCCTGCACGGCGGCGCGCCCAGCCGGGCCCTCGACACCCTCGACGCCATCGGCTCCATCGACCGCGCCGACGCGTGGCTGCGCCGACGCATCCTCGACGGCGAGCGGATCATGGGCTTCGGGCACCCGATCTACCGCACCGAGGACCCGCGCTCGCGCATGCTCAAGGGAATCGCCCAGTCCCTCGGCGGGCCGCTCGTGGACCTCGCCGTGGCCGTCGAGGAGCGGGTGCTGTCGCTGCTGACGGAGCTGAAGCCCGGCCGCGAACTGCACACCAACGTCGAGTACTACGCGGGCGTCGTCATGCACCTGTGCGGGCTGCCCCGGGAGATGTTCACGCCGACCTTCGCCACCAGCCGGGTCATCGGATGGTGCGCGAACGTGCTGGAACAGGCCGAGGACACGAAGATCATCCGGCCGGACTCGCGGTACGTGGGACCGCCCCCGCCGCAGCCGGTGCCGTAGGCCCACCACCGCCCGCGGTGGAAGGGCCGGCGCCTACCGTGCATGCCTGACTCGTGTCGGTCGGGGTGCGCCAGCACGCGGCGGGTAGTGTCCGAGCCGACGATCGATCGGCGAGCAGGCACAGTGAGCAGGAGTGACGATGACGCTCACACCGCCGCTACGCGCTGCTACGCGGTGCGCTGGACGACATCGACGCCTGGGAGGCCGACCTCGGTGACGGCCAGCCGATAGCCCCGCCGGCCTTCGTCTGGCCGGCCGACCGCCGCTGGTGTTTCGCCAGCGACGTCGACCCGCACTGGGCCGGGATCGGCGCCGCACAGGCCGCCATCGACACGCTTGCCGGCGACCCACAGCTCGACGTCGTCCCGGCCCACCCGGCAGAGGAACAACCGCTGTACCGCTGAGTCGTGTGCAGCCCTCACTCGCTCGGCCCCGTCACCGGCGGGCTCATCGGGCGGCGCGAGCGGGCCCGATCTCCACCACCCGCGCCCAGTCGGGCGGCGAGCGCCACACGCCGGGATCGTCCTCGTCGCGCGACCACGCCGGGCGGTGCCGGGCGAACAGTCCCACCACCGTCCGACACGACGGCCGCGCGGCCGGCCACGGCGTCTGCCCGTCGGTCAGGGCCACGACGACGTCCGGTCGGGGCCGCGCCCGCAGCGCGCGGGCGAAACCCGCCCGCAGATCCGTCCCACCGCCGCCCACCAGCGGAATCTCCTCGGCGCGACACAGCGGATGCACGACCCGGGCCGCGGCGTCGCACGAGAGCACGCTGACCAGGTCCCGCCGGCCGCTCACGGCACGCGAGATCGCGGCGACCTCGAGCAGGGCGGTGCCCAGCTCGGCGTCGCTCACCGACCCCGACGTGTCGATGACCACGCACACGCGAGGGGGCCTGCGCCGCAGGCTCGGCAGGACGGCGCCGGGCACGCTCGTGGAGCGCCGCGACGGCCGGCCGTACGTGTAGTCCTCACCCGCGCCGGCGGCGGAGGCCGCCGAGCGGACCGCCGCACCGAGGAGCTCCCGCCACGGCTGCGGCGGGTGCAACGCCTCCTCGGCCCACCTGCGCCACCCCCGCGGGACGTCCCCGGGCCGGCCGGTGATCCCCTGCGCCACCCGGAACCGCACCAGATCCTGTTCCTGGGCGCTGAGGCCGTGCGCGCCCTCGGGTCCCAGGTCCCACTGCCGCTCCAGCCCGTCCGCGCCGCTGCCGCAGTCCAGCCAGGCCAGTTCCTGCGTACGCGGCCCCAGCCGGAACTGGCGCAGGTAGTCCTCCATCAGCCCACCCTCGGGCAGCCCGAGCGTTGCCGGCTCGACCGCGCCCTCGGGCCGGGCCAGCCCGTCGCCGAACACGTCGTCGTTGATCTCGCAGTCCGCGGCGATGTTCATCCGCAACCGTTCCCCGGGCCCGACCAGTCCCCGTTCCCGCGCCACCCGGTCGCCGCGTCCGTGGTGGTCGCGCAGCAGATGCGAGACCTCGTGCACCCACACCCCCGCAAGCTCCTCCACCGGGCACCGCGCGACGAACGCCGGCGAGACGTAGCACCGCCAGTGGCGGTCCACGGCCATCGTCGGCACCTGCCGCGACGGCACCACGTGCAGGGCGAACAGCGCCGTCGCCAGGTACGGCCGGACCCGCACGGCGTGCAGCCGGGCGGAGAAGAGCTTCTCGACGTCGAGCGTCCCGACGTGCCCGGAGGTCATCGGCCGCTGCCCGCCGCGGCCACGACCCGCGCCGCCGCCTGGTCGGCTCGCCGGGACACCGCCACCGCCCCGGCCAGCCTCTCGATCGTGGCCGGCACGTCCCAGTCCTCCTGCCGCAGGGCGGCGAGAGTCGCGCAGGGAACGACCACCAGGTCCGGGGAGCCGGTCTCCAGCGCCCGGGCCAGCAGCGCCCACGCCGCGTCCCAGCGGGCCTTCTCCGGCCGCCTGCGGACCGCCTCCACGACGCCGTCGAGCACGGCCTGCCGCAGATCGCCCCGCTCGGGCAGCACCGCAGCCACCGGGTCGGCCAGCAGCGCCTCGGGGTCCGGCAGGTCCATCCGGTCCATGCCGGCCAGCAGCTCCAGCCCCGGGCCGTCGCCCACGGTGCCCCGGACCAGCAGCGACAGCACGTCGCGGGAGACGCCGGCCGCCGTCGCGAAGGCCACCAGCCGCAGCGTCATCTCCCAGCTGCGCGGCGACGGCCACGGGCCGCCCCGACGGCCCTCGGTGCTGGGCAGCCGATGCACGAGCGCCGGGCGGGCGGTCAGCAGCCCGCACACCGCCCGGCGGGCGAACGTGACGGCGTCCGACAGCAGTTCCGGGTCGAGCCGGGGCAGTGTGGCCCGCGGCCAGGTCCCGCCGAGGCCGCGTACCACAACGTCGTGATCGTGTGTCCACTGGAGGTGGACGAAGCGGTTGGCCAGGGGCGGACTCAGTTCCCAGCCGTCGGCCGCCGAGGAGCGCGGATTGGCGGCGGCCACGATCCGGATCCCCGGCGGCAGCCGCAGCGCCCCGACCCGCCGCTCGAGCACGAGGCGAAGCAGGGCGGCCTGGACGGCGGGCGGCGCGGTGGACAGCTCGTCGAGGAAGAGCAGCCCCCGACCGGCGCGCACCAGGCGTACGGCCCAGTCGGGCGGCGCCATCGGCACACCCTGTGCGGCCGGATCGTCACCGACGATCGGCAGGCCCGCGAAGTCGGACGGTTCGTGGACGCTCGCGACGACCGTCGTCAGGGGCAGGTCCAGCGCGGCGGCGAGCTGGGTCAGCGCGGCGGTCTTGCCGATGCCGGGCTCGCCCCACAGCAGGACGGGCAGGTCGGCGGCCACCGCGAGGGTCAGGGCCTCCAACTGCGCGTCGGCGCGGGGTTCGGTGCTGGTGGCGCCCAGCAGGGCGAGCAGCTCGGCGGCGATGTCGAGCTGAGAATCGTGGGCCGGGTCGGCGGGACCATCGGAGGGCACAAATGGCGTGGATGGGGTCATTTCATCACCTTGAGAGTCGTGAGGTCGAGAAGAGACGTCGGACGGGACGAGCTCGTCGGTCAGCGAACGGTCGCGTGGCGCGGGTGCGAGCGACGATCACGGGTACGGCGGCGATCGGACCGGGCCGGTCCCGGCCCGGACCCGACCAGTCCCGCCCTGAACAGCCCGTACGTGACGCGCCGCTGCGCGGCCGTCTCCAGCTCGTCGCGCAGGTCGCCGCTGCGCAGCAGCGCGTCGGGCCCGAGCAGGGCCTCCACCACGGCGAGCGCCCCGGCGGTGTCGCCGTGGTCCAGGCGCGCACGGACGTCGGTGAGGCACTCCGGGTGGCGGTGTGCCTCGTTGATCGCCCGCAGGCAGGGCAGCGGGGTGCCGGACAACGCCGCCAGCAGCTCCTCCCGGCGGCTCTCGGCCGGGTCGTGGTCCAGCGGGACGAGCGCCCCGTCGACCAGGCCGATGCGGTGCCGGGCACCCCGGCACTCCACGTAGCGTGGCTGCCCCGGCCCGACGGCGCCCGGCGCCACCGTGGACGCCGGGCGTCCGGGTGCCAGTGCCGACGCCACCAGCGGGTGCAGCCGGTCGATCCCGATCAGTCCGTTGTGGAGCAGCTCCAGGTCGGGTGGCACCCACGTCGCCGCGTCGGGCAGCACCGGCAGGGCTCCGGCCGGCCCGTTCGCCGACGGTGGGGCGACCCGCACCTCGGCCCGGTGGCCCGCCCCGTCCGGGACCACGTCCAGCACCAGCCGGCGTCGGGTCCCGAGCCGCACCGCGACGGCTCGCCGGGCCTGGCCCTCGGCGCGGAGCAGGATCGCCGCCTCGGCCGCCCACCGGTCCACCGCGCAGCCCTGCCCGCGCAGCGCCGACCGCAGCAGATCAGGCTCCCCCGCAGGATCACGGCGGGACGGGTCGGCGGCCGACCGGATGCGCAACTCGTCGGCCCGCCGCGCGTCCCACAGGTGGCGGTGCAGGTCGAGGCGGAACCGACGGTCGGGACGGGGGTGCGGATGGGGTCTGGTTCCGGCGCCGGAACGCGAGCCGTCCCACAGCGCCAGGCTCAACCGCTGCCCGGCGTCCGCCCAGGCCGGCGGGGTCCGCACCACCAGATGCACGGTGCGTCCACCGTCGTGGTCCGCCGGATACCGGGCCAGCGCAACGGTCAGGCCCGGACGCAGCAGCCCGTCGGGCGCAACCCTCGGCATGTGCCAGCGCAACAGGTCGGGCGCCAGGTGACGGAGGTCGGCTCGGACCCGGGCCGCCAACGCTCGCCCATGAGTGCGGGTCACCCAGCGCAGGTCGACATCGACGTCGACGCGAGCGGCGGCGCACGCCCCGGCCCAGTCACCAACCTGCCGGCGGGCGGTCGCAATTTCGATCATGGACGGCGGCACGGCGAACTCGCGCACGCGCAGCCAGAAGGAGAGGCGAGAATCCGCATTCGCGGCCCGGGAGTGCATCAGCACTCACCTTGCGCGAACCGGGCCCCCAATCGTTTGTCAGGCGAGATCATCATCGCGGGGAGCGTACCGCCTCCACACCATGTCCCGCCAGACGTTCACCAGGCGGCGACGCAGCCGGCCGGAGCGACCGCTACCGCAACCTGTCCCGCGACGAGCTGGAGAACGGCACCATCATCAGCTCCACCCCCCTACGCCGGCAACGACGGCTCTGACCGGCAGGCGACTTGCGAGACTGAAGCCGACCGCCTCACCAGGTTGAACCGGCAGAAAGGCACCGGCACGACCCTCTTTCGTCTTGTCGACGCCGAGACTGATGCCCTCGTAGAGCCGCCGGGCTGTGGCTTCAGCCGCCTCGGTGCCACCGCGGCACTCCAAGGCCCGCGTTGGAGCTGAGTTCGGCCATGCGGAAAGTCACCGACGCGCTCGCCGCTCGGGCCACCGCCGTTCGGTTCGGTACGCGCCATCGACCGCAGCGACATCGGGCAGCTCGGCCGGCCCGAGCCCCACGGACCAGATCATCCGTAATGACGGGCATCAGAGGAGACAGCCACCGACTGGCAGACCACCAGGTGACCCAAGTCACATGATGGAGTGCACCTGCCTGCGGACATGGTGTCGTCTAGCTGATCGTGAGACAGAGCCCCGACGAGGAACACCTCGTCCGCCGCATCGCCGCAGGCGACCGGCGCGCGTTCGACGAGCTGTACCGGCGTACCTCGCCGTGGCTGCTCGCCCGGCTGCGCCGCCGGTGCACCGACGACGACGTGGTCGCCGACGTGATGCAGGAGACCTACCTGGCGGTGTGGCGGGCGGCCGGCAGCTTCGCCGGGTCGGCGACCTCCGGTAGCGCGGTCGGCTGGCTGTGGACCATCGCGGCGCACCGCCTCGTCGACGCGTTCCGCCGTCGCGCCCGGGCCGGACAGGTGCCCGCCGTGCCGCTGGCCGAGACGGTCGCACCGGCCGCCGAGGACGAGGTGCTGGCCGGCCTGGTCGGCCACGAGATGGAGCAGGCGCTGCTCGAACTGCCGGCCGACGCCCGCGAAGTGCTGCGCGCGATGGTGCTCGACGGGTTCTCCGTACGGGAGACGTCGGTGCTGCTCGGCGTGCCGGAGAACACGGTCAAGTCCCGGGCCCGGCGGGCCCGGATCGCCCTCCGGGAGGCGCTGTCATGACCACCCACCCCAGCCCCGCCGTGCTCGCCCGCTACGCCGACCGGGAAGCCGACCTCGACGAGGTCACCACCTGGTCGGTCGAGGTGCATCTGGAAGCCTGTGCCGACTGCCGTGCCGGGCTGGCGACCGGCAGCAACGATCTGCTCGCCCGGATCGCCGCCAACCTGGACGCCGCGATCGCGACCGGCCCGGCCCCGGCTCCGCGCCGTCGCTGGTCGGCGGCGCGGCACCACTGGTTCGTCTGGGCCCTGCTGCCGTGGCTGACCATGACACTGGCGGTTCTGGGCTGCGCGGTACTGATCCAGTCGATGCTGCCGGGCTTCCCGGCGCTGGTGCTGCTGCTCGCCCCGGTGGCCCCGCTGCCCGCGGTGGCTGTCGCGTGGAGCCGGCGTTTCGACCCGGCCTGGGAGCTGATCGCCGGTACACCGACCGCCGGCCTGGCGATGTTGCTGCGGCGTACGGCCACAGTGCTTGCCGTGATCGTGCCGGCGCTCGCCCTGGCCGGCGCCCACGTCGGGGTCTCCCTGGCCCTGGCGCTGCTGCCGTGCCTGGCCTTCACCGCCGCCACCATCGCCCTGGGCGCCTTCGTCGGCGTCCGCCGCGCCGCCGCCGGACTGGGGGCCGCCTGGACGCTCACCGTCATCACGCCGACCGTCGTGACCAGCGACCTGCCCGCCGTGCTGCGACCGGGCACCGCGCCCGTGTGGGCCCTGATCACTCTCGCCCTGGCCGGCCTGGCCGCCACCCGGGCCGACCACTTCCACCGGCTGACCAGCCACAGCTGACCAGCCACGACCAAGGAGCAACAGATGCGTACGGTGAGAGCGGCCGAGACGGCCCCCACCCTTCACCCCTGGGCGGTCCACGCCGAGGGACTGCGCGTGCGAGCCGGCCGGCACATGGCCGTGGACGGGCTCGACCTGGCTCTGGGCACCGGTGTGCACGGTCTGCTCGGGCCCAACGGCGCGGGCAAGACCACCCTCATGCGGGCGCTGGCCACGGTGCTCAGGCCGGCCGGCGGCCGGCTGGAGCTGCTGGGCCAGCAGGTGGACGCCCGCACCGACCTGCGACGCGTACGCCGCGGGCTGGGCTACCTGCCGCAGCAGTTCGGGTTCTACCCGCGCTTCACGGTGCGCGAGTTCGTCGAGTACATGGCCTGGCTCAAGGAGATGCCGAAGCAGGCCGTACCCGGTGCGACCCAGCGGGCGATCGAGCGGGTCGGCCTGGCCGCCAAGGCGGAGGCGCGGATGAAGACGCTGTCCGGTGGCATGTTGCGCCGGGCCGGCATCGCCCAGGCGATCGTCAACGATCCGGCGGTGCTGCTGCTCGACGAGCCCACCGTCGGTCTGGACCCGGAGCAGCGCCTCGACTTCCGGGAGCTGTTGCGCGACGTGGGCACGGACAGCTGCGTGCTGGTCTCCACCCACCTGGTCGAAGACGTGGTGGCCGCCTGCACCGATGTCGTCATGGTCAACGAAGGTCGCCTGGTCTTCCAGGGCACCCCGGCCGATCTGACCTCGCAGGGCGCCGACGGTGACGCCGGCGACAGCCCTGCCGAGCGCGGCTACTCGGCCCTGCTGCGGCGCCACCGGGCGGCAGCCCGATGAGCCGCGTCCTGGGCATCGAGCTACGCCGCTCCGCGGCGATCGGCGCCGCCGTCAGCCTGGCCGTCGTCGGTTCGCTCGCGATGTACTTCGCCGAGGGGATCGCGTTCTCCACCGGCTGGATGCAGCTGGCCATGACTCAGCGCTGGTACCTGGCTCTGCTCTGGCCGCTCATGCTGGCCGCGGGCGCGTGGCAGGCCCGCCGGGAGCACCGCTCGAACGTGGGCGAACTGTTCGCCAGCACGCCCCGTCCCGTACCGCAGCGGGTGGTGCCGACGCTCGGCGCGATGGCCATTGCCGTGGTCGCCGGATATCTGGTGATGGGGCTCGCCGGCGCCGCCTGGATCTTCGGCACCGCGGGCTACCTGCCGGTCGAGGTCTTCGTCGTCACCGCCGTCGGCACGCTGGCGCTGATCGCCGCGTCCTGGCTCGGCCTGGCGGTCGGCCGGCTGCTGCCGTCCCCGGTGACCGCTCCCGCAGTCGGCGTCGCGGGACTGGGCCTGCTGTTGACGGTGCCGTTCGCCACCAGGCCCCTCGGGTGGCTGGCCCTGATCCTCTCGCCGATGGTCGAGATGAACGTGCCGGACGACTACGCCACCGTCCCCGGCAGGGTCAGCGCCGCGCAGAGCCTGTGGCTGGCCGGACTGGCGGTCGCCGCCGCGCTGCTGTTCGCCTCCAACGGCTGGCGCTCCCGGGTCGCGGCGGTGCTGCCCGTGGTCGTGGGCGTCGCGCTCGCCGTCACCGTCATGCCGCACGAGAACCGTCTCGTCACCGACGCGGTCGACCCGGTGGCCCGCGAGCTGGTGTGCGCCGAAGGAGAACCGCAGGTGTGCGTCAGCCGGGTCCACGAGAAGCGGCTGCCCGAGGTGACCGCACCGGCCCGCGAGGCCCTGGCCCTCCTGAAGAAGCTGCCTGACGCCCCGACCCGGGTGCACGAGGACACCTCCGCCTTCCCGGACACCTACCCCGAGTTCCACGCCGACACCGTCCTGCTGCGCGTCGACGCCGACCGGAAAGGTCACCTGGCGAACAAGCCGAACGTGCTCACCGACGTGGTGACCGGGGCCTTCGCCGGCCCGCCAGCCTGCGAAGATGCCCCCGCCCGCGCCGACCAGTTGGCCGCCGCCCACTGGTTGACGGGCACCAGACCGACGCCGCCGGACCCGGACCTGACCGGCGAGCCCGGCTACGTCTCCGAGGACGCGAGCGTCGAGGAGGCCACCGAGGTGTGGCAGCGGCTGCGCGCCCTGCCCGAGGACGAAGCGACGTCCCGCGTGGCCGCCCTGCGGCAGGCCGCCGTCAACTGCCGGCCCGGTGACGGAGTGCTCCGATGAAAGGGCTGCGCCTCTACCTGAGATCCCGCCGGGCCCCCGTGGCCATCGGCACGGCGGCCGGCATCCTCGTCCTGATGTGGGTGCTGTGGGAGACGAACTCCGACAGTCCCGAGGCGGGCCCGCAGATGGTCGTACTGAGCATCCTGCTGCTGGTCGCCGCCCTGACGATGACCCTGAGCGGCCCCGACGACGAGTTGGACAGGACCGCCGCGTTGGCCTGGCCGGCCCGTCGGGCCCTCCATCTGCTGACCGCCCTGGTGCTCATCGGCGGCCTGCTGCTGATCACCCAGCTCACCGGCGCCCGTTTCGGTCCGATGTCGCTGGTGCTCCGGGACACCGCCGGCCTGCTGGGCCTGACCGCGCTGAGCGCTGCCGTCATCGGCACGGCCAGGGCCTGGTTCCCACCGCTGGGATGGACCCTGGCCGCCGTCCTGTTTCCCCAGGGCGACAACCTCCTGGGCCGCGTCCTGACCTGGCAGGCGCAGGAACCCTCTAGCAGGGCCGCGGCCGTCACGGCAACCCTGCTGGCCCTGACCGGCCTGACGGCGTACGCGGTGACCGGACCGGCCCCGAGAGCACCCGCCGATGCCGCCTCGCAGTGAGGCACCTGACCGATCGTCTGGGCCCGCCCCACCGCGGATGTCGGTCAACCGTCACGCCGAGGTCGCGGCGACGCAGAACTCGTTGCCCTCCGGGTCGGCCATGACGATGTGGTTTCCGGCGTGTTCCGTCAGGACGGTTCCGCCGGCCCGCACCAACCGCTCGGACTCGGCCCTGATCCGCGCCCACCGCTCGTCGGGGTCGCCGTGCCCGGGCACCCGGATGTCGATGTGGAGTCTGTTCTTCGCCGTCTTGGGCTCGGGAACCTTGAGGATGGACAGGTGTGGCCCGACGCCGTGCGGGTCGCACAGCCACACCGCGTCGTCCACCGAGTCGCCCTCCGGCAGGTCGAAACTCGCGTGCCACTCCTCGCGGGTCGCGAAGGGCGCGGGTGGCGGCTCGTCCACATAGCCCAGCGCCGTCTTCCAGAACTCGCCGAGGAGCTTCACGTCCGCGCCGTCGAGGGTCAGGTCGATTCTGGCTGCCATGGCGGGACGGTACCGCCCACCACCGACAGTCGAGGCGGCGCCGAAGGCCCCGACGGTGCCCGGCGGCACCGCCTACCCGGCCAGGTGGACCAGTCCCAGCGCCGTCGTGCCGCCGATCTCGACACATGCGGTACGAAGCCGGTAGGTGCCCGGCTCCACCTCGACGCGGAGGCGGCCGGTCGGCGCGGCCTCGTCACCGCCGAGGGCTGCGTCGAACAACTCGGCCGGCCCGTCCGTCGTCCAACTGCCGGCGTCCTCCCAGTCGGCCCGTTCGACCGCCTCGGGTACGAGCCGGACGACCTCGGCCTCGGAGTCGGCGTCGGCGTCGGCGTCGGCGTCGGCCCGCTGACCGGCGGCCCCCCGCTCGGCGCGGATCCGTCGCACGAAGAGGCGGCGTTCGGGAAGGTAGGTGGTGGCGGCCGGCTCGTCGGCCAGGACGAGCGCCTCCGCGTCGCCCGCCCGCAGGACGCCCGCGTTTCCCTCGACCGCGCACGCCCGGCCGTAGTCGCCCCAGGTGTCGAGGTCGTCGGGGTCGAAGTCGTCGGGCACGCCGCGCCAGGCGGGCAGGGCCGTCGCCGGTACGACCACCAGCGGCCCGCCGGAGCTGTCGATCCAGCGGCGGCCGCCGGCCGGCCGGCGGGTCGGCGCAAGGTCTTCCGGGAGGTCGGACATGTCGCCGATGATCTCATCCGGACGTCTCCGGCGCCCCTGCGCCTCCCGCTCGCGTTGCCTGATCGGCTATCCCTCGGCGGGTGCCGCGACCAGGGCGCGGGCGCATTCGCGGCAGGCGCGGGCGGCGGCGGCGATCCTGGCGTGCAGGGCGACGGTCAGCGCGCCGACGAGCGCGCCGAGCGCCCAGTTTCCGGCCAGCGCCGCCGCGACGGCGAGGGTGAGGGCGCTGGTCACCAACGCGGTGGTGGCGGTGGTGCCGGCCCAGGCGACCATCATCGGGAGCCGGTGCGGGGTGGGCAGCCGGCGGGCCAGGGCGCCGGTGGCTGCCAGCGACGCCGCGGCCAGCAGGGCGGCGGCGGTCGCCACGCCACCCAGATGGGCGGCCAGGCTCTGCGCGTGTTCGGACAGGTGCCGGCCCCGGCCCTGGCCGACGACCGTCACCAGGTGCCAACAGGCCATCAGGAACGGCACGGCGAGCAGGACGACGCGGGCCGTGTGGCGGGCCTGGGCGACGGTGAGCTCCTGCTGGAACGCGGGGGCGACCTCCTCGATGCTGCCGAAGTCGCGTACCGCCTGACGGGCGGCGGCCGGGTCGTCCGGGGCGGCGTCGCAGGCCAGTGCCGCGACGGCGTCGGTGAGGCCGTCGCGTGCCTCGGCCAGCATCCGGGCCTTGGCCCGGGCCGGGCCGTGCAGGACGGCCGCCAGGCCGGCGAGGTGCTCCTCGATCGGATCGGGCCCGGTGCGGCGGTCGAGGGCCGTCATGTGGCCGGCCTCGGCGTCGGGTCCAGGACGGCGCCGATCGCGCAGGTGAGCTCGCGCCAGGCCGTGCGCTTGTCGACCAGGGCCCGCCGGCCGGAGTCGGTCAGCTCGTAGCAACGGCGACGACGCTCGCCGACGGACTGCCAGTCGCTGCGCAGCAGCCCGAGCCGTTCGAGCCGGTGAAGCGCCGGATACATCGTGCCCGTGCGCAGCTCCAGCGCCCCACCGCTGCGCTCCCGCACGGCCGCGATGATCGCGTAGCCGTGCAGCGGCCCCTGCTCCAGCGCGGCGAGCAGCAGCGCGTCCAGGTGCCCACGGACGGCGTCTTCCTTCATCAGTAGGCAGGCTACCGGATCTCATGTAGGTGTGCTATCCATTGCTAGCCAACATGTAGGTAGCCAACTGTAAGGGGCACGGGTGACCAAACTGCTGCTGTCGGTGCACGTCCTGGCGGCGATCCTCGCGATCGGACCCATCGCCGTGGCCGCCTCGCTCTTCCCCCGCTACGCCGGCGGGCGAGGCGACGGCGCCGGCGCCGATCCCGGCGGGCGAGCGCCCCAGATCGCGGCGTTCCTGCACCGCACCTGCCGCGCCTACACCGTCGTCGGGGTGATCGTCCCCGCCTTCGGGCTCGCCACCGGCGCGCAACTCGGCGTCCTGACCGACGCCTGGCTCATCACGTCGATCGCGCTGACCGCGATCGCCGCCGCCCTGCTGGCGTTCGTCATCCTCCCCGGGCAACAGCGCCTACTGGCGTCGGCCCAGGCCACGGCCGTCGAGAGTGGAACGCGGGCGGCGGCGAGCCGGCTGGCCATGACCACCGGGATCTTCAACGTGCTCTGGGCGGTCGTGGTCGTCCTGATGATCGTCCGACCCGGCTCCACGACGGGAGTGTGACCGTGCGTACCCTGCGAATCGTGGCCGCGGTCGAGGCCGCGTCCCTGGCCGTCCTGCTCGCCAACCTGGCCACCGTGCACATCCCGGCGGTCGCCACCCTGGGCGGTCCCGTCCACGGCGCGTCCTACCTCGCCGTCATCGTCTGCACCTGGCTGACGACGGCCGCCACCCCCGCCGCCCGCTGGCTCGCCGTCGTCCCCGGCGTCGGCGGCCTGCTCGCCCTGCGCCGGATCGCGCGCGCCCCCGCGCCGGCCGGCAGCGTGACCGGAGCCGAATGACGAGGGCCCGGTCGCCCGGCCCGGGCCGCCCGCCGAAGGGAGGCCACGGGCCGGGCCGATGGCGACGCCGCGTCGGCCACAGGCAGGATGGGCGGGTGCCTGCCCCCACTCCCCCGCCGTCGGCCGTACTCGACGCGGTGCTCGAGCGGTTGACCTACGTCAACGAGGAGACCGGCTACACCGTCGCCCGGGTCTCCACCGACCGCGGCGGCGACCTGCTCACCGTCGTCGGGGCGCTGCTCGGTGCCCAGCCCGGGGAGAGCCTGCGGCTGTCCGGCCGGTGGTCCTCGCACCCGCAGTACGGCCGGCAGTTCGAGGTCCACTCCTACACCACCGTGCTGCCGGCCACCATCCAGGGCATCCGGCGCTACCTCGGCTCAGGGCTGGTCAAGGGCATCGGCCCGGTGTTCGCCGAGCGGATCGTCGCCCACTTCGGCCTCGACACCCTGGACGTCATCGAGACCGAGCCCGCCCGCCTGGTCGAGGTGCCCGGCCTCGGACCGAAACGCACCGCGAAGATCACCGCGGCGTGGGCGGAGCAGAAGGCCATCAAGGAGGTGATGGTCTTCCTCCAGGGCGTCGGCGTGTCCACCTCGCTGGCCGTGCGCATCTACAAGCAGTACGGCGACGCCTCCATCACCGTGGTGCGCAACGAGCCGTACCGGCTGGCGGCCGACGTGTGGGGCATCGGCTTCAAGACCGCCGACACCATCGCCCAGTCGGTCGGCATCCCGCACGACAGCCCGCAGCGGGTCAAGGCCGGCCTGCAGTACACCCTCTCCGAGGCCACCGACGACGGCCACTGCTACCTGCCCGACGCCCGACTGGTCGCCGACGCCACCAAGATCCTCGACGTGCCCGGCGACCTCGTCACCACCTGCCTCGACGAGCTCGTGGCCGAGGAGGGCCTGGTCCGCGAGACACTGCCCGGGCCGGACGGCGAACCGACGACGGCGGTGTACCTGGTGCCGTTCCACCGCGCCGAGCGCAGCCTGGCCGGCTCGCTGCTGCGGCTGCTGAACGACCGCGCCGACCGGCTGCCGCACTTCGCCACCGTCGACTGGGACCGGGCACTGACCTGGCTGAAGGCCCGCACCGGCACCGACCTCGCCCCCGAGCAGGCCCAGGCCGTCCGGCTCGCCCTCACCGCCAAGGTCGCCGTGCTCACCGGCGGGCCCGGCTGCGGCAAGAGCTTCACCGTCCGCTCCGTCGTCGAACTCGCCGCCGCCAAGAAGGCCAAGGTCACCCTCGTCGCGCCGACCGGCCGCGCCGCCAAGCGGCTCTCCGAACTGACCGGGCACCCCGCCGCCACCGTGCACCGGCTGCTGCAGCTACGCCCCGGCGGAGAGGCCAGCCACGACCGGGACAACCCCCTCGACGTCGACCTGCTCGTCGTCGACGAGGCCTCCATGCTGGACCTCGTCCTGGCCAACAAGCTCGTCAAGGCCGTACCGCCCGGCGCGCACCTGCTGCTCGTCGGCGACGTCGACCAGCTTCCCTCCGTCGGCGCCGGGGAGGTCCTGCGTGACCTGCTCGCCGCCCCCGCCATCCCCCGCGTCCGGCTGACGCAGATCTTCCGCCAGGCCGCCGAGTCGGGGGTCGTCACCAACGCCCACCGCATCAACGCCGGCAAGCCGCCCCTGCTCCAAGGGCTCGCCGACTTCTTCCTGTTCGCCTGCGACGACACCGACGCCACCGCCGCCCTGACCGTCGACGTCGCCTGCGCCCGCATCCCCGCCCGCTTCGGCCTCGACCCGCGCCGCGACGTGCAGGTGCTCACCCCCATGCACCGCGGGCCGGCCGGTGCCGCCGCCCTGAACACGCTGCTGCAACAGCGCCTCACCCCCGCCCGCGACGGGCAACCCGAGCGCCGCCTCGGCGGCCGGGTGTTCCGCGTCGGCGACAAGGTCACCCAGATCCGCAACAACTACGACAAGGGCCAGGCCGGCGTCTTCAACGGCACCGTCGGCATCGTCACCGCCCTGACCCCCGAGGAGCAGACCCTGACCGTACGCACCGACGAGGACGAGAACATCGACTACGACTTCGACGAACTCGACGAGCTGGCCCACGCGTACGCCATGACGATCCACCGCTCGCAGGGCTCCGAATACCCGGCCGTGGTCATCCCCCTCACCACCAGCGCCTGGATGATGCTGCAACGCAACCTGCTCTACACCGCCGTCACCCGCGCCAAGAAGCTCGTCGTCCTCGTCGGCTCCCGCCGCGCCCTCGCCGCCGCCGTGCGCACCGTCGGCGCCGGACGCCGACACACCGCCCTCGACCACCGCCTCGCCTGAGCGCGGGTCGACCGGCGGTCGAGGGGAGCGCGGGCCGCCGGCGCCCAGCGTGGTGCGCCGAACGGAACTCAGCTCACAGTCGCCTCGCCTCAGTCACGCCCGCCCGAGGTCCCACACGCGCATCCGGCGATCCCATCCGGCCGTGAGCGCGATCGCGCGGCCGTCGATCTCGGTGAGGTGGACGGCGCGGACCTCACCCTCGTGCTCGGTGATCGGATTTCCGAGCAGTCGGCGCCCCCGAAGGTCCCACAGACACACCAGGCCGTCGCTCGCGCCGGTCACCGCGACCGGCCGGTCGCCTGCGCTGCCGACGCCCATGCAGAGGATGCGGGCGTCACCCCGGCCGTCGGCAGCTCCGGGAAGCTCGATGCGATCGACCCAGGAGCCGGTGTCGGGCTCACCGAGCAGCACCGATGTCCCGTCCGCGGCCACCACGAACGGGTGGCCGTCGACGGATGTCAGGCCTACGCCTCCTGCCGGGCCTTCAAGCGGGACGGGGATCGGCTCGAACGTGACGACCGACGTCATGCTGTCGACGTCCGACACCATCACCTCGCCCGCACCGCTCGAGATCACCACCGGGCGGCCCCTGAGTGTCGCGGAGGCGAGCCCGCCGATGCTGTCGCGGTGCCGGCACACCGTGGCGGGCTCGGCCAGGTAGTTGATGCCGAACCAGTCGTCCTCGTAGGCGGTGAGGGAGTCACGCTGGGACGGATCCCACAGCCGCACCGGTGAACCCGCGCTGCTGTCCCCGGTGACGAACACGGCCCGCCCGTCCCGTCGCATCGTGGAGGTCACCGCCACCCCGCCATGCTCCTCGCGGGCGTAGGTCACCACCGCACCCGTCTGCAGATCCCACTGCGCGAACGGCTGCTCGTATCCCCCGCCGCCGACCACGATCCGTCCGTCGTGAACCACGGCGCCGATGGTGAGCAGACAGTTCGTCTCGATGTCGCCGTTCGGCCCCCACGGGTTCGCCAACTGGTGCTCGGTCCAACGGTCATCGGCCGGATCCCACGTCAGGGCGTGCTGGCCGTAGGAATCGACACAGACCACGAGGGGACGTCCGTCGACGACGACGGCGTCGAAATCCTCGATCTTGCTGTCCGACGGGATCCGGCTGGACATGAGCAGGGCGGGGAATTCCATGATCTAAATATATCGTCCGCCCTCGTACGGACGAGGCGGTGCTCACCGGCGACGCCACGGACGGTGACCGGATCGGCCGGAGCGCTTGCGACAATGAACCTATGCCGATGACGCAGGCTTTCGCTGCCACGGCCGCCCAGGTCGTCTCGGCGCATGTGAGAAGAAGGACGTGCAGGATCCGACAAGGGCAGGCGGTCACCGTCGCGGAGACGGCCAAGCCGACTCAGGCAGGGCCCGCATTACCGTGATGGCCAAGCGGCTAGGGCGGGGGGACGTCGGCGCTGGTGCGGCACAGGAACCCGGGTCGCGGGTACCCGTAACACCCGCTGGCGCCACACCAGCACAACTGCGCGACACGGGTGGCCGTCCAGGTCCTGGCCGGGAGGGTTTCGGCGCGCCGGCGGGGCAGGTGGTCTTCGTGCGGAGGTGTCGAAACCCTCGCCGGACACGGGCGGGTGGGTGACAGGCGCTGGGGTGGTGCTGGTTTCTCCCAGGGACGGCGCAGGTCGGCGGCCGCGGCGCGGGCCAGGCGGAGCTGGGTGTGGGCGGCAAGGATCAGCCAGGTCCAGAGGTCAGCGGCCTGTGGGTGCGGATTTTCGGGCAGGCGCGTCGTAGCCGGCGTCGGCCACGACCAGGATGTCCGGATCACCTGCCTGCCACTGTGAGGCCGCGACCAGCCGGCCCACGATGTCACGTACCGGCCCAGCGGTGACCGTCGCCGCGGCGTCAGCACCGGGTGCCAGCCGCACCGCGTCCAACGGCGCGGTCCACGAACCGCGGCCCGATTCCAGGGCCCGACCATCGAGTACGGCCAGCCCGGGCCCATGATCGTCTGGTCCTTGCCACGCCCGTAGGTGTGACACAGGATCCGCTGCGGTGAGGTGTGCGCGTCCGGCCGCAGCCAGCAGGTGATGTCGACCGCCAGCACGAGACGTCCGTCGGCCGCCCGAGGCAGCGGCACCCCGGCGACAGCGGTACGCAGCCGGTCGACGTCCAACCGCCCGCAGGCGAGGGCGTCGAACAACGCCGTGACCACGGCGGTGCTCACCCACCAGCGACAACTCCACCAACGACCGGACCGGCCCATCGGCGCACAACACCGCGTCCGTCAGGTCGAACAACGCATCAGCCCGAGCAGTCAAGCAGTCGTAGAACTCCCGCCGGAACGCGTCCAGCTCCCCGACAGCATCAGCCGGACCACGGTCATGCACACTGGTCACCAGAACAGCCCATGGTTATCGATGTTCATCCTTCGACAAGAAGATCATCAACCAAGGGCTGTTTCCGTGGCCAGCCAGGGTCCTCAAGGGATCCACAGAGGTTAAAAATCAAGTTAGCAGTCGTCGAGTCCGCCAACGGCTCACCCGACAACTCCCATCAGGCGTCGGCGGGTATCAGCTGCATATCGGCCACGAAGCAGGCGATGCGGCCGTCCTCGGTTCGGCCGAGCCATTTCGGATACCCGCCGTCACCGAGACCGGTTCGGAAGACGACCATGTTGGCGCCAGTGGCCGCAACGGTGACCTCCGCGGCGAAGTCAGACCCCAGGGCGTCGAGGTACCGGTCCTCGTCCATCTCGTCGAGTTGGGCTACGGCGTCGACGAAACAGCCCATGCCGGCATCGACGCCGAAGCCGATGGACTCGTCAGAAGCGAGCAGAGTGGGATCGTCGTCCGGGCACAGAGCCGGCTCCCACGCCTTGACTGGTTCGTCGGTGATCGTGAGTCGGGCAGCCGCCACATACCCCATCTCGGGGTACCTGAGCGAGCGCAGGATCGAAACGCTGACCGGGTAGTCACCGGGCGGTACGGCGGCGACGAGCGGCTCTGTAGTCGAGGCTGACGTCGGATCGGCCACGATCAGCCTCCCGGACGGCATGTACAGCGTCCCGGCTGGTCGTACGTCGATGACGCTGGCACCGACGCCTTCGGCTGCGACCTGGGCGCCTGGCGTGAACAGCGTCTGCACTCCGTTCGGGTGTGACGGCCTTGGCGGAGGCGCGGGCGCGTCGTGAAGGGTCAGCGTCGCGGCGCACTCGTGTCCCTGCTCGGTGAGCAGGCGGGTGAACGGCAGCCAGTCACCGAAATCCGGTGCCGGGATCGGGGAATCCTCGACGAGAACGTTGTCGCGCCGGATGCTGGACCAGCCTCGAGAGCCGGCCGGCCTCGACTTGACCGTCACTTCGCCTTCCGCCGACACGGTGGTCATCTCCTGCGCCGCCGAGTCGTCGAACTCCCGATGCTCCGCCGTGTACCAGAAACGGTGGCGTCTGGTGACCAGCAGGGTGCCGTCCGGCCGTGGTCTGAGATCGATGCAGTGGTCGCGACGCCCGGAGTCGTCGAACAGGTAGACCCGCCACAAGCCAGACTTCCAGCGCTCGATCGTCTGCACGGGCCGGCCCCCGGCCGTCAGCAGAACCATGTACCACTGGTCGATCGCGTGGCGGCGCGCCGCCACCTCGCGCGCCATGAGCCCGCCTGCCTTCTGGCCGTCACCGTCCCAACACGTGCAATACGACACCTCAAGGCAATCGATGATCACCGCATGGTCCTCCGCGCTTCGTCCTGACCGGTTCCCGACACTATCGAGCAGACGAAGATTGGGCGTTGGCGGCTGTTCGTTCGGGGGTCGCGTGCCGAGCCCTCGAACGCGGTCGCGACACCGGTCCGGCAACCGCCGTGACCCCAGCGACGAGACCTTGCAGGCGCCTTGCTCAGCCCTTCGCACCCGCACCGATCGTTTCGCACCCGCACCGATCGTGATGCCGCTGCTACCCGTTTCATGTCCAGCACGTCGAGCGCCTGGCCCGCTCCCACCATCAACAACAGAAGGGCGGCAACGAAAAGCCGAGCGGAGCGCAGACCAGCGTGGCCAGCGTGGTGGCGGCATCGGACCACCACATCGGATGCGCGGGTCGTTACGGGGCGTCCCCAGCACCGCGCCGCTGCTCAAGAAACTGCCTCGGTGTCATGCCGGTGACATGCACGAAGTCTCGGATCATGTGCGACTGGTCGGCGTAGCCGACGGCAGCGGCGAGGTCGGCGTGCGTGGTGACCTCCGTCCGCAGCCGCTCGGCGGCCTCCTGCAACCTCCGCCGCTGGATGAGGCACTTGGGGGTGAGCCCGAGCCGGCGGCGCAGCAGGCGCTGCAGGGCCCGCTCGCCAAGGTCGAACCGCTCGCAGAGCTGCGCGACCTGCACGAGCGCCGAATCTCCCTCGACCGCCGCGACCAGGGCGTTGGTCAGCTCGCCCTCCGCGTCGACGGGCAGGAAGCGCCGCAGGGCGTCCTCGCAGGCCCGCATCGCGGCCCGGTGGGCCGCGGGATCGTGCGGGTCGGGCGCCATGACCTCCCGCACCCGGCCGGTGAGCGCCCGCCCGCCGCCGAGCACATTCTCGAGGTCGACGTAGCGGTCGTTGAGTGCCGCGGCTGGGCCGGCGATCAGGTAGCCCGTGGCTGGCGCCAGCGTCAGCCCGACCGCCCAACCGTCGCCCGTGAGCGTCGTCGTCGACAGCTCCGGCGCGACGCCGTGGAAGCGCGCGTGGTCGCCGCTGATCACCACCTGGCAGACGGGGTCCTGCAACAACCTCTGCGGCGCCTCCTCCCCCGGCGGCACGGACCAGACCGGGATCCAGAACCGGCGCAGCAGACCGGCGAGGTCGGCGCTCGGGGCGTGCCGGTACACCCGGTGACGGGCCCCGCGCGGGCCCGTCAGGCGCGCCAACTCCAGCGGATCCCGGCGCACCGTGCCCACGACGCCGGCCCGGTCGGCGAAGTCGGTGTCGGGTTTCATCAAGTCTGCTCCCACAGCCACGCCCTACCGTCCCACACATGACTGACACAGCGACGCGCTACGAATCCCTCTACGCCCGGTGACCGCCATCGTCGACGCGGTGCCGCCACACACGTGGGACGCCCTCTCCCCCTGCGAAGGCTGGAGCGCCCGGGACGTCGTCGGGCACCTCATCGAGACGCAGCGCGAGACGCTCACGGGGCACGGCGTCGACCTCGGCGACGCGCCGCACCTCGCCGTCGACCCCGCCGCCGCGTGGGCCGAGCACAGCCGGCGGGTCCTCGACGCTCTGGCCGACGACGAACTGGTCGGCCGCACCTACGACGGCTTCCTCGGCCCGACGACGGTCGGCGGCACCGTCGAGCAGTTCCACGTGTGGGACATGTACGTCCACCGGTGGGACCTCGCCCGTGCCGCAGGGCTCGACGCCGCATTCACCGACGCCGAACTCGACCGCATCGAACGCGGCGCCGACAGTTTCGGCGACGCCCTGCAGATGGACGGCATGTGCCGACCGCCCCTCACCCCGACCGACGGCGACCGCACCACCCGCGTGCTCGCGCGCCTCGGCCGGGCCGGTTGAGCCGGTCCGGCTGGCGCCGTCCGGTGCCGCGGCGGCTTGTCCCGTGAGCTGGATGTTCGGCGGGGTCGGGCGCTCCTGGCCGGCCGCCGGGAAGTCGGTCCGTGATCGGCGTACGTCAGGACACGTCGAGGCGGAACAGCTCGGCGGCGTTGCGCCAGGCGACCCGCTCGGCCAGCTCCGCGTCGAGGTCGGCGGCGAGCACCGCCCCGAAGGCCGCGGCCGGATCGATGAGCGTGGCGTCGGTGCCGAACAGCAGCCGTCGCGGGTCGACCGCCGCCGCCACGGCGGCGAACCGGCCCGCCTCGGTGTGCGAGAAGCACGGCTCCAGCCAGAGGCGGTCGACCGAGTTGGCCGCCTCGATCGCGTGCCGCCAGCCGTTCGCGCCCATGTGTCCGGCGATGGCCCGCAGGCCGGGAATGTCGGCGACGGCCTGGGCGAGGTCGAGGGGCGTCGCGTCCCAGGTGTGCACGAGGGCGGGCAGGTCGTGCGCGGCGACGAGTTCCAGCGCCGCCCGGGCCTGCGGGGAGTCCGCCGGGGAGCCGGTGTAGTCGGTGTGGATCTTCACGCCGACGAACCGGCCGCTGGGGAGCAGTTCGCGCAGGTCCCGTTCGGCGTCGTCGAGCCGGCGCGGGTTGACCGTCAGGTAGCCGAGCAGCCGGTCGGTGGTCTCCAGGATCCGGGCCATCGCCCGGTTGCCGGCGGCGACGTCGTAGATGACCGCCTCGGTGGCGGAGACGACGGCGAGGTCGATGCCGTAGCGGTCCATCACCGCCAGGTTGGTGGCGACCGAACCGACGTCCATGCTGAAGAACCACGGCCCCCAGTGCGCGTGCACGTCGATGATCATGCCTGGGCCTCCAGGATCCGGCGGGCGTTGCCGCCCGCCACGGCCGCCACCTCGGCCGGCCCGAGGCCGCCGCGGGCGAGCCGCAGGCGGGGCACGACCGGCTCGTAGAACGGGGTACGGGAGCCGTAGAGCAGGCGCTCGACGCCGACGTGCGCGGCGACGGTCTCCAGCGCGTCGGGCGAGTTGAGCAGCCGGGTGGAGGTGTGGAAGCCGGGTTCGTCGCGGGCCGCCACCACGAAGTCGCCCAGGTGGTAGAAGTGCGTGTCGAGGAAGACCACGGTCGCGCCGCGCAGCGGCCGCCAGAACCGGCGGACGTCACCGCCGGTCAGGACGACCAGGCCGGCCTCGGTGGCACGGCGGGCGACGTGCCGCACGGACGGGAAGTCCGGCTCGACGCGCTGCTCGTCGGGGAAGAGCCGCACCGCCCGGAAGCCGCGCTCGGCGAGGCGGACGACCTCCCGTTCGGCGCCGAGCGGATCGCGCAGGTCGAGCGCGCCGACCGGCAGCACGGTCGGGCCGGCCAGGGCGGCGGCCTCGTCGTTGCCGCTCGGCACGTCGAACAGCGCCGCGCGCAGGCTGGCCACGGCCGCCCGCGCGATGCCGTTGGCGGCGAGGGTGGCCGCGACGTCACGGGGGTCGCCGGTGGGGCCCGGGCGGTCGGCGTACCGGCCGACGAGGACGTCGACGTCGAAGGTGACCGGCGGCAGATCGGCCGCGACGAACGGGTTGCCGCTCACCGCTGCCTCGCCACCGTCAGCACGCGCTCCCGGTCGCCGTCGGGCAGCGCCGGGCCGTACGGGTCGACGGCGTGCGTGGCGGGGATCCGGCCCTCGTCGGCGGCGATCTGGAGCATCCTGCGCACGTACCCCTCCATCGGGTCGGTGAAGGTGACTTCGGCGAGCCGGTCGAGCCGGGCGGACGCGGCGACGAAGTCGTCGTGCTTGCCGTCGGCGTACGCCCGCAGCACGGCGGCGGTGACCGGCACGGCGGCGGCGGCGAGGCCGACCAGGGCGGCCTGCGCGCCCCACATCAGCGACGGCCCGAACATGCGGTCCTCGCCGGTGACGGCGAGCCGGTCGGCGCGGTGCGCCGCCGCCAGCGCGGCCTGGCAGGCGAGCGCGTCGTGCAGCCGGGCCACCTTGACCCCGGCGACGCCGGGGTGCGTCAGCAGCTCGGCCAGTTTCGACGGGGAGTACGGCCGGGTGTAGAGATCGAAGGCGAGCATCGGCAGGCCGGCGGCGCGCCAGACGGCGTCGTGGTGGGCGAGCGCGTCGCCGTCCACAGGAAAGACCATGACGCCGGCCGCGCCGAGGCCGGCGGCCCGGGCGGCCTGCTCGGCCACGTCGTCGGTGTGCTCCCCGGGCCGCCCGCCGACGCCGACGATCACGGGCACGCCGGTGTCGACGGCGTGCCGGACGACCAGGTCGCGGGTCGCCGCGTCGAGGTAGGGACCGCGACCGGTGTGCGCGCACACGGCGAGGGCGTCCGCCCCGTCGACGACGAGGCCGCGCAGGTAGCGGCCGAGCACCTCGGCGTCGACGGTCCGGTCGGCGTCCATCGGGGTGGCGGTGGCGGCGACGAGCCGCCATCGCAGCCGGTCGCGCAGCGCGGCGGCGGCCGGAGCGATCACGGGGTCACCGCCGCGCGGACGGCCTCAGCGATCTCGTCGACGTGCGCGTCGGTGTACCGCTCGTTCCAGTCGATCACCAGCAGGGTCTGCGCGACGAGTCGCTCGGCGACCGGGAACGCCCCGGGCCCGTACGCCGGCAGCCGGTCCGCCGGCGGCACGGTGAGCGGGAAACGGGAGTTGCCGTAGACCGGGGCCTCGGTCAGCGCCGGCGCGCAGTGCAGCGGCTGGTCGAGGTAGCCGGCGCGGGCGGGGATGCCGGCGGCGGCGAGCTTCCCGGCCACCTCCTGGTTGGTCAGGGGCGGATCGAGCACGAGCGGGAACAGCCACCAGGCGTGCGCGTCGACGTCCGCCGGCAGGTGCACGCCGGGCAGGTCGGCCAGCGCGGCGGCCAGCCGCCCGGCCGTGCGCCGCCGGTCCGCCAGCACCCCGGGCAGCTTCGCCAGCTGGGCGCGGGCCACGGCGCCGGCCAGCTCGGTCATCCGGTAGTTCAGGCCCAGCCCGACGTGCCGGCGTGCCTCGTCGCGCGGCCAGCCCTTGTCGGCGAAGAGCCGCATCCGGCGGGCCAGCACGGCGTCGTCGGTGATGGTGAGACCGCCGTCGCCGCAGGTGATGTGCTTCCACTGCTGGAGGCTGAAGCAGCCGATCGCGCCGGCCGTGCCGGCGAGGGTGCCGTCGGGATAGCGGGTGAGCCACGCCTGGGCGCAGTCCTCGATCAGCGGCACGCCGGCGGCGTCGGCGACCGCACGCAGGTCGGCGGCGGCGCCGAACAGGTGCACGGCGAGGATCGCCCGGGTGCGGGGCCCGATCGCGGCGGCGACCGCCGCCGGGTCGAGGTTCCCGGTGTACGGATCGACGTCGGCGAACACGGGCACGGCGTTCTGCGCGAGAATGGGCGCGACCGTGCCGAAGTCGCTGATCGGAGAGGTGATGATCTCGTCGCCCGGGTCCGGTGCGACGGCCGCGACGGCCAGGTGCAGGGCCGCCGTCCCCGAGCTGGCGGCCACGGCGTGCGACACTCCGTGGCGGTCGGCCATCTCGCGTTCCAGTGCGCGGACCTCCGTGCCCCAGACCGAGCTGAGCATGCCCGACTGGAGCACCCGGCCGACCGCGGCCAACTCCTCCGCGCCGATCGTGCGGCCGCTGGCGTCGGCCATGCTGGGGAACGACACGCACCCTCCCAGGGCTTCAGTAATACCGGGCCTGACCGTAATCTTGTGCTGCGAACAATGCAACCCCGACAGGAGGCAGCGGTGACCATTGAGATCGGGGTCGTCGGTCCGCACGACCTGGTCGACGACGTGGCCGCCACCTGCGAGGAGCAGCCCGGCGTCACCGCCCGGCGGCTGCACTACGACCACGAGTCGCAGGCGCCGGCGATCGTGGAGGCGCACGCCGGCCAGGTGCAGGCGTGGCTGTTCACCGGCGTCGTGCCCTACACCCTCGCCCGGGAGGCCAACCTGCCGCACCGGCCGGCGGTCTTCGTCGACTACACCGGCGCGACCCTGCTCCAGGCCGCCGTGCGGCTGCTGCGCGACGGGCACGACGTCACCCGCATGTCGATCGACACGGTCACCGGCGCCGACGTCGCCGGCACCTTCGGCGAGGCCGGCCTGCCGGTGGACCGGGTCCGGTCGCTGCCCTACCGCAGCGGCCTGGGCTCCGACGACGTGGTCGCCTTCCACCGCCGGCAGCGCAAGGCCGGCGCGGACGTCGCCGTCACGTGCATCAGCTCCGTGTACGAGGTGCTGCGCCACGAGATGCCGGCGTTCCGCCTCGCCCCGTCGAACCATTCGGTGCGTACCGCGCTGCGGCAGCTGATGCTGCACGTGGGCAGCCAGGCCCAGGAGGACGCCCAGATCGCGCTCGGGCTGGCCAACCTCTCCGACGGCGACGACGGGCTGCTCAAGGAGGTGGCCGCGCTCGGCGGCACCGTGGCGCGGTTCGCCCCCGACACCTGGCTGATCGTCACCACCCGCGGCCCGCTGCACGACGCCACCGGGGGCTTCACCGCGCTGCCGATGCTGCGTCGCCTCGCCGACCGGCACGAGACCGTGCAGATCGGGTTCGGGCTGGGACGCAGCGCCGCGGAGGCGGAGAACCTGGCCCGCCGCGCGCTGAGCCGGGCCCGCCGCATCGGTCCCACCACCGCCGTGCTGTCCCTGCGCGGCGAGACCGACATCGTGCTGGAGTCGACCACGCCCACCCCGGCGCCGGCGGAGGTGAACCTGGCGGTCATCGCCCAGCGGGTGGGCCTGTCCGTGCCCACCCTGCTGCGGCTGCGCGAGGTGCGTACGGCGGTCGGCGACGAGCCGCTGACCAGCCGGGAGGTCGCCGACCAGCTCCGGGTGCAGCAACGCACCGCGCGGCGCATGCTGCACCGCCTGGAGCTGGCCGGCCTGGCCGAGCGGACCGGCAACCTCGCCTCCGGCACCAGTGGCCGCCCGCTGACCCTCTACCGCCTGACCCTCTGACAGTGATGGTGTGGGAGCGGGTCACCCGGCCCGGCTCCCCCGCCCCGTTCGTCGCGACGATCAGAAGTTGTTGCCGACGACCTCGGCGTGTCGCGACAACAACCTCATGATCAACGAGCGTCGGCCGGGTGGTTGGTCAGGACAGCCAGGTGTCGAGGTGGGCGGCGACGAAGTCGTCGTCGCGCAGGTGCGGGTACGCCCGGTGCACCCGGTCGAGCTCGGCCAACTGTCCCGGGGAGAGCTCCTCGGCCGGGTCCAGGCACCAGCGGCCGGCCAGCAGGCCCTGCCGGCGCAGCACCTCGTGGATGCCGGGGATGCAGCCGTGGTAGCCGTTGGCGGCGTCGAAGATGGCGGCGTTGGCGTCGGTCAGGTGCCCGTCGAGGGTGAGCAGCCGCCGCAGCGCCGCGTCGTCGCCGGCCCGGGCCCGGTGGGCCTCGTCGAGCAGCGTCACGGCGGTGTTCGCCCAGACCGCCCACTGGCCGAGCAGCCCGCCGACGAACTCGACCTCGACGTCGCGGCCGTCGACGACGACCCGGTGCGGCGCCACCAGGTCGGCGAGGATGTGGTCGTCGTTGCCGGTGTAGAGGGCCAGGTCGCCGTTGCGGCCGGCCGCGCAGACGCCGTGCAGCACGTCGAGCGTGCGGTAGCGGTCGAAGGGCGCCACCTTGATCCCGACCACCGATTCGAGGGCGGCCAGCCGGGCCCAGAAACCCCGGGACAGCTCCCGGCCGCCGACGGCCGGCTGGAGGTAGAAGCCGATCACCGGCAGCACCTCGCCGACCGCGCGGGCGCGCTCGACGAGGGCGTCCTCGTCCAGCGGCGCGTACGGCGACAGCAGCACCATGTGGTAGCCGAGCGACGCGGCCAGTTCCGCCTCGGCGACGGCCTGGGCGGTGTCCCCGCAGGCGCCGGCGACAAGCACGGCGTCCGAGCCGGCGGCCGTCTCGGCGGCCAACTCCAGCACCGGGGCGAGCAGGCCGACCTTCGGGTCGTGGATGGCGAACTGGGTGGTGTGCACCCCGACGGCGATGCCGCCCGCGCCCGAGGCCAGGTAGTAGCGGGTCAGCGCGCGCTGCCGGCGCTCGTCGAGGCGGCGGTCGGCGGTCAGCGCGAGCGGATGCGCGGGGATGACGCAGCCGCGCCGGAACCGGGCCAGGGCCGAGGTCTGTCGGGTGCTCGATGCGGTCAACACGGTCTCTCCTAGAAGTTGCCGTCGCGGCGCTGGAAACCGGTCGGCTTGCCGAGCAGGGGTTGGCCGGCGGCGACCCAGTCCGCCGTCAGGTCGATCAGTTCGGCGACCGGCACGTCGGGGTAGCCGAAGAGCCGGTGGCAGAGCTGGGCGTTGGACAGCAGCGCGGTCGGCGCCTCGGTACCGGTGAAGGCCGGCTCACGGCCCAGGCGGGCGGCGAGCGCGGTGGCGGCCTGCCGGACCGACACCAGCTCCGGCCCGGTCAGGTTCAACACGAACGGCGGTGTCCGCGTGTGGTGCAGGGCCCGCAGGGTGACCTCGTTGGCGTAGCCCTGCCAGACGATGTTGGCGTGGCCCATCATGAGGTCCACGGCCTCGCCGGCGTGCACGGCGCGGGCGATGTCGACGAGGACGCCGTAGCGCATCTCGACGGCGTAGTTGAGTCGGATCAGGGCCAGCGGGGTCTCGTCGCGCAGCGCGAAGTGGGTGAGGATGCGCTCGCGGCCCAGGCAGGACATGGCGTACTCGCCGACCGGCTGGACCGGGGTCTGCTCGACGCAGCCGCCGGAGGCCACCGGGACCAGCGGGTAGACGTTGCCGGTGCTCAGCGCCACCAGGCGGGAGCCGGCGAAGCGCTGCGCGACCCGGCCGGGCAGGTAGGTGTTGGTGGCCCAGGTGGCGTGCTCGCGGCCGGAGGTGCCGAACTTGGCCCCGACCAGGAAGACCACGTTCGCCGCGTCGGGCAGCGCGGCCAGGGCGGCGTCGTCGGTGACGTCGGCCTCGACCACCACAGCGCCCTCGCCGCGCAGCGCGTCGGCCAGCCCCGCCTCGGAGAAGCGGGACACCGCGACGACCCGGGCGCCGGTGCCCGCCGCCGCGACGCCCCGCAGCGCCAGCCGGACCAGGCTGGGCCCCAGCTTGCCGCCCGCCCCGAGGATCAGGATGTCGCCGTCGAGCTTGCGCAGGTCGTCCACCAGGACGTCCCGCGGGCGCGAGAGCCGCTCCTCCAGTTCCGCCACCGTACGCATGCCAGCCACACCCCTTCCGAAGTAACGGTCATGACCGTAACTTCCGGCTGAAGGGGCGTCAAGGCACCCGGCGCGCCGATCGGGCCGGCGGGAGGTCAGGCCACGGCGCGCGCCGAGGCGAGGACGTCCAGAACGGCGCGGGTCTGCGCCCACGGCACCGGACTCGGCCCACCCCGGACCATGCCGACGAACGCGTCGATGGTCGCCCGGTAGCCCAGCTCGTCGGCCCCGCCGCGCAGCACCACCCGGCGCTCCCCGGCGGCGGTGTGCACAGTGACCTCGTAGGCCTCGCCGTCGCTGACCCCGAGCACCTCCACCGTGCCGGGCACCCCGTCGGCCCACTGCACGGCCAGCAGCCCGGTGTCCTCCGAGCGCAGCCCCCGGTGCCGGCGCACGGCACCGGCGGCCCCGACCAGGCGCACCGCCGGCCCGAGCAGCGCGACCAGCAGCTCCACCCCGTGCAGGCCCATCATCACCAGGGTGCCGCCGCCGATTGCCGGGTCGTCCTGCCACGGGTTGTAGCCGGTGGCCCAGAGCCCGACGTCGTGCCGCACCGTGGCGCGTACCGACAGCACCTCCTCGCGCGGCACGTCGAACGCGACGAACTCCGGGGCGAAGCGCAGCACCGACGAGGTGAGCACCAGCTCGGGCGCCCGCGCCACGACGGGCTCCAGCCGGTCGAGCTGCGCCGCGGTGGCGGCGGCCGGCTTGTTGACGAAACAGGGCAGCCCGCGCTCCAGCACCCGGGCCAGCGCGTCCGGCACGTCCGACGTGGGGACGGTGAGCACCACGCCGTCCGGGCCGGTCGCCAGCAGCGCGGCCAGGTCCGGCGCCACGACCGCGTCCGGCTGCTCGGCCCGGAACCGCGCCAGCCGCTGCGGATCGGGCTCCCACACCACCAGCTCCGCGTCGTCGCGCAGGGTGCGGGCGTCGGTGTAGGGGTGACTGGTGGCCAGTCCGGCGAGGGCGATGCGCATGAGCGCAGAGGCTACTCATCCGCCCTCGGCCCGCGCCAGGGCAGGTCAGGCCCGTTCAGCCGGTGCGGTCGAGGTCCGCCGGGCGCACCTCGTGGCGCAGCGGCAGCCCGCGCAGGAACCGGTCGACCTCGGCGACGACGATGTCGGCGGCGCGCCGCCGCGAGCCGACCGTTCCCGCCGCCTCGTGCGGGGTCAGCAGCACGTTCGGCAGCCGCCGCAACGGATGGTCGACCGGCAGCGGCTCGGCGTCGAACACGTCCAGCGCGGCGTCGATCCGCCCCGTGCGCAGCGCGGCGAGCAGCGCGGCCTCGTCCACCAGCGCCGAGCGGGCGGTGTTGACCAGCAGCGCGCCGTCGGGCAGCAGGGCCAGCTCGCGCGCGCCGATCATCCCGACGGTCTCCGGCAGCACCGGCGCGTGCAGGGACACCACGAGGCTGCGGCCGAGCAGGTCGGCCAGGTCGGCCCGCTCGACGCCGAGCGTCGCCGCCTCCGCGTCGGAGAGGTACGGGTCGGCCACCAGCACCCGCGCGCCGAGCGCCCGGACCAGGCCGAGGTAGCACCGGCCGGTCCGGGACGCGCCGACCACCCCGACCGTCGCGCCGCGCAGCTCCCGCCGGGGCGGTGCGGCCTTCGCGGTCGCCCAGTCGACCCCGGTGCGCAACGCATGGTCGAAGCGGTGCAGCCCGTGCAGCAGGGCGAGGGTGAGCGCGAGCGCCTGTTCCCCCACCGCGTACGCCATCGCCTCGCCGGCCTGGGTGACGCGGACGCCCCGGGCGAAGCTGTCGGCGGTGACGAACGGTTTCACGCTGGCCCCGGTGTGCGCGAGCAGCCGCAGCCGGGGCGCGGCGGCGAGCACCGCCGACGTCAGCGGGGCGCAGCCCCAGCCGGTGACGACGACGTCGGCGTCGGCGAGCAGTCCGGCGAGCACGGTCTCGTCGCCGACGTCGTCGCCGGCGTCGGGCAGCCGCACCTCCCCCAGCCGGCGCAGCGCCGCCCACGCGTCGGCGTCGAAGAACAGCTCGCGGACCTCGGGCGACGCCGCCACCGCGATGACGCTCACCCCTTGATGCCCGTGGTGGAGACGCCCTCCTGGAAGTAGCGCTGCCCGATCAGGTACGCCATGAAGATCGGCACGAACGCCACCACCGACCCGGCGAGCAGCATGTTCAACGCGACGTTCTCCTGCTGCAGCGAGGCGATGCCGGTGGTGAGGGTACGCATGTCGAGGCTCTGCCCCACGATGAGCGGCCAGAGGAAGTCGTTCCAGTGCCACAGGAAGACGAACACGCCGAGCGTGGCGAGGATCGGCTTGATCAGCGGCAGCACGATCGAGACGTACACCCGCCACTCGGAGCAGCCGTCGAGGCGGGCGGCCTCGAACAGCGAGTCGGGCAGCGACGCGATGAACTGCCGCATCAGGAACACCGCCTGGGCGTTGGCCAGGGTCGGCACGATCATGCCCCAGTACGTGTCCACCCCGTTGAGCTCGCTGATGATGATGAAGGTCGGGATCATCGTGACGTGGTACGGCACCATCAGCATCGCCAGGAACGACCAGAACATCGTCTCCTTGCCCGGGAACCGCTTCTTGGCGAAGGCGTAGCCGGCCATCGAGGCGAACAGCAGCACGCCGACCACCGACACGACCGAGTAGACGACGGTGTTCCACATCCAGCGCAGCACGCTCTTGGCGCCGATGACCTGGTCGTACGCCTCGGTGGAGAACGGCCAGGGCAGCAGGCTGTCGGGGAACGTCACGGGCCCGGTCGGCTTGAACGACAGCACGACCATCGCGTAGAAGGGGAAGAGCGTGACCGCCGCGCCGACCAGCAGCAGCGCGGTGCGCCCGACCAGCCAACCCGGGCTGGCCCGGCCGGGCCGGTACGGCCGCCGGGAGCCCCTGGGCGGCACCGGCGGGGCGGGGGCGGCGGTGGCCGGCGGCGTGATCGTGTCCGTCATTCTTCCCTCCCGAGGGTCAGCCGCTGGATCAGCGCCACGACGATCGTCATGACGAACAGCGCGACCCCGATGGCGCTGGCGTAGCCCAGGTCGAAGTACTTGAAGCCCTGGTCGTAGAGGAGATATACGATGCTGTAGCTGGAGCGCACCGGGCCGCCGCCGGTCATCACGTAGATCATGTCGAAGACCTGGACCGACACGGTCGTCTCGATGATGGCCACGAAGAACAGCGCGGGCCGCAGCTGGGGCAGCGTGACGTAGCGGAAGCGCTGCCAGGCGGAGGCGCCGTCGGTGAGCGCGGCCTCCTCCAGCTCCGCCGGGATGTCCTGGAGCCGGGCGAGCAGGATGAGCATGCCGTAGCCGAAGCGGGACCAGACCGAGACCAGCACCAGCGCCGGGACCACCAGCGCGCTGTCGGCGAGCCAGGAGCCGGCCGGCAGCCCGATCGCGCCCATCGCCCGCGACCACGGCCCGTCCTCGGCGAAGACCCAGGTGAAGACCACGCCGGCCAGGACCAGGCTGGTCACCACCGGCAGGAAGAAGACGGACCGGAAGAGCTTCGCGCCGCGGAAGGCCCGCCGGGTCAGCAGGGCCATGCCGAGCGAGGCCAGCATCGACAGCGGTACGGACAGCACGGTGAACAGGACCGTCACGCGCAGCGCCGACCAGAACGTGGGGTCGTCGACGAGCCGGCGGAAGTTCTCCAGCCCGACGAAGCCGGTCTCGCCGCCGATGGTGTAGTCGGTGAAGCCGAGGACCACCCCGGCGATCGCCGGCCCGAACCGGAACACGACGAAGAGCACCAGGAACGGCAGGACGAACAGCAGCGCCGTGCCGGCCTCGCGGGCGGAGGGGCGGCGCACGCGTACGCGCGGACGGCTCCCCGGTAGTGCAACCATCTGACACCCTTTCCCGGCGGCGGCGGTGGGCGTCGAGGCGCCCACCGCCGACCGCGTCAGCGCTATCCGAGCAGCGGAGCGGCGGCCTTCGCCGCGTCGTCGAGCGCCTGCTCCACGGACTTCTTGCCGAGCAGGGCGGCCTGGATCTCCGGGGAGAGCACGCCCTGGACGTCGCGCGCCTTCTCGTGCAGCGGGCCGACCGTGCTGGTGGACACCTGCTTCTCCTGCTCACCGAGGACCGGGTCGCCGGCGTAGAGGGTGCCGGTGGACTTGCGCGGGGAGAAGAAGCCGGCGGCCAGGTCGTACTTCTTGGTCTGCTCGGCGTTGGTGGCGAAGGCGAGCCACTTGCCGGCGGCCTCCTTGTTCTTGGCGGTCTTCAGCATCGACAGCGAGCCGACGGTGCCGTAACCGATCTGTTTGGTGTCGGTGAAGTGCGGGACGACCTGGATGTTCTCCTTGCCCCAGAACTTCTCGACCTCCGCGACCGGCACGTGCCAGACGCAGCCGACCTTGTTCTGCGCGATCCGGGTCTGCTCGATCGGCGGGCCGGCGGTGATCAGCGACTTGTCGACGTGGCCGCCGTCGACGAGCTGCTTGAGGAAGTTCAGCGCCTTCTTCCCGGCGTCGCTGTTGAACGCGACCGACTTGCCGTCGGGGCTGAACACGTCGCCGCCGGCCTGCCAGAGCAGCGGGTAGAAGGTCTGGTTGAGGGTCTGCTTGGCGTCACCGGCGTACGCGGTGACGTCGTAGCCCTTGGCCTTGAACTTGGGGGCCAGGGCGAGCAGGTCGGTCCAGCTGGTGGGGTAGTTCGTCTCCCCGACCGCCGCGAAGACCTTCTTGTTGCAGATCGGCGTGGCGGCGCTGGTGAGGATCGGGGCGCCCATCATCTTGCCGTCGATGGAGACCGCCTGTACGACGTTCTGGTGGTAGTCGCTCTTGGCCGCGTCGTCGAGGTACTTGTCGACGGGCTCGATGTTGCGGGCGTACTTGGGCAGCTGGTCGGGGATGAGGTAGACGACGTCCGGCCCCTTGTTGCCCGCGATCGCGGTGGCGAGCGCCTGGTCGCGGTTGGCCCAGGGGAAGATCTCCGTCTTGACCTCGATATCGGGGTTCGCGGCCTGGAACGCCTTGATCGTCTCGTCCCAGTGCGCGCGGTGCTTCGCCTCGTCGACGATCACCGGATATGTCCACATCGTCACGGTTGCCTTGCCGGAGTCACCGGAGCCGGAACCGCCGCAGCCCGTGGCCGCGAGAGCGGCGACGAGCGCCACCGCCACGGCCGACAGGCTCTTCCGAACACGCATCTCGCATCCTTCCGGGGGAGTCATGTTCGCAGTACATTAACTTACGGTCCGGGCCGATACTAGAGCCCGCAAGTACCGAGGTCACATCGTTACTGATCGTGCAAATGCCTGGACGGATCGATCCAGATCCGTAATAGCGAAGGATCCCGATGACCGTCACCCTCGCCGTCGTCGGCGCCGGCAACCGCGGCAGCACGTACGCCGGATTCGCGCTGCGCCACCCCGAGCGCGCCCGCGTCGTCGCGGTCGCCGACCCCCGGCCCGCCCACCGGGCCGCGCTCGCCGACGCCCACGGCGTCGCGGCGTCCGCGACGTTCGACTCCTGGCAGGACCTCGTCACGCGGCCCCGGCTGGCCGACGCCGTCGTGCTGGCCACCCCGGACCGGGAGCACGCCGAACCGGCCGCCCGCCTCGCCGACCTCGGCTACCACATCCTGCTGGAGAAGCCGATCGCGCCCAGCGAGGCCGAGTGCGAGGCGGTCGCCGCAGCCGCCGAGCGCACCGGCGTGCTGCTCGCCGTCTGCCACGTGCTGCGCTACACCCGCTACACCGACGCCGTGAAGCGGCACGTCGACGCCGGGGCGCTGGGCCGGATCATCGGCGTGGAACACCTGGAGCCGGTGGGCTGGTGGCACTTCGCGCACTCCTACGTACGCGGCAACTGGCACCGCGCCGAGGACTCCTCCAGCAGCCTGCTCGCCAAGTGCTGCCATGACCTGGACTGGCTGCGCTACATCGTCGACGACACCCCGGCGCGGGTCAGCAGCGTCGGGGCGCTGCACCACTTCCACCCCGGCAACCGGCCGCGCGGCGCGGCCGACCGCTGCCTCGACTGCCGCGTCGAGCCGACCTGCCCGTACTCCGCCGTCCGCTTCTACCGCGACTGCCTGGCCGATCCCGACCGGCACGAGTGGCCGCTGTCGGTGCTCACCCGCGACCTGACCGACGCGGGGGTCGACGCCGCCCTGCGCGAGGGGCCGTACGGGCGGTGCGTCTACGGCGGCGGCAACGACGTCGCAGACCACCAGAGCGTGACCGTCTCCTTCGCCGGCGGCGCGACCGCCACGCTCACCATGAGCGCCTTCACCCCCGGCGGGCACCGGCGCACCCGGATCATGGGCACCCACGGCTTCCTGGAGGGCGACGGCGAACAGGTCACCGTGACCGACTTCGTCACCGGCTCCACCGTCACCACCGACACCCGGGGCGGCGGCGCGGACGCCGGCTCCGGCCACGGCGGCGGCGACATGGCACTGATGGCGGCCTTCGTCGAGGCGGTCGCCACCGGCGACCGGTCGCGGATGCGCTCCGGGCCGCGGGAGTCCCTGGACAGCCACCGGATGGCGTTCGCCGCCGAACGCAGCCGGCTCGCCGGCGGCACCCCCGTGGCGCTTCCCGCACCCTGAACCGGACGCGGCGAACGGCTGGCACTTCCCGGCTCAGACCCGGTCCGTGATCTACCCTGAGTGCGGAGTGCCGGTGCGGCGCCCCTGGGACCGGCGGCGTGAGCGGGGCCTGCTGCCGTCAGGGGCCGGTCGGCACGTGCCGCTGACCGCAGGACGGGGCGGTGACCGGCGCGCCGGGCGAGACGGTGGACAGGCGCGAACCCGGGCGCCGTTCGCAGCGATGAGTTCGCCGGCGCCGGCAGGTCAACCCTCCGACCGAGACGACCAACCCACCGGGAGCCAGGGCATGGGCCAGATCCACATCGAACTCTTCGCGACCCTCGACCTCGTCGGGCAGTCGCCCGGCAGCCCCGACGAGGACCCGGCGGGCTTCCCGTTCGGTGGCTGGCAGGCGCCCCTGCTGGACGAGGTGTCCGGGGCGCAGGTCGGCGCCGCGTACGAGGGCACGGACGCCCTCCTGCTCGGCCGGCGGACGTACGACATCTTCGCCGCCTACTGGCCGCACCAGGAGGGCGGCCAGGACAACGAGATCGCCACGCTGTTCAACAGCGTCCCGAAGTACGTGGCCTCCCGCGGCCGCCCCGACCTCTCCTGGGCCGGATCCACGCAGCTCGGCCCGGACCTGGCCGGCGCGGTGCGCGAGGTCCGCGAGCGGCACGAGCACGTCAAGGTCGTCGGGAGCCTGAACCTGGTGCAGACCCTCCTGCGCGAGAAGCTCTTCGACCGGCTCGACCTCTGGGTGCACCCGATCGTCCTCGGCGTCGGGAAGAAGGTGTTCGACGGCGGCGCGGTGCCCACGAGCCTCACCCTGCTCGAACCGCCGGCAGCCGGCCCGAAGGGCACCGTCTACCTGCGCTACGGGCTCGTCGACGGCACGCCCGGAACGGGCGACATGGGCGCACCCGATCGCGGCGCCGGACGCGACGACTGACGCCGCCCCGCCCCGGCGGCTCGGGGCGGCGGCGGTGGTGGGTCCGGGCGGCGTCGGTGGTGGGTTCGCCGGGACTCGCGCCCGAGGAGCACGGGACGTCGCCGCGACGGGTGGCCCGGGCCTACCCGTTGCCGAGGGTGGGCACGCCGTGGACGAGCAGGACCACCCCGTCCGTGGCGGCCACCCGGTCGCGGGCGATGTCCTGGTATTCGGGGGAGGTGGCCCACCGCTCGAAGCTCTCGCGGCTGTCGAAGGCCACCAGGACGACCTTGTCGTGGCGCCAGTCCCCCTCGACGACCCGCGGAGCCTCGTCGGCGGCGAGCAGCCGGCCCCCGTACGCGGACAGCACCGGCATGAAGGCGGCCGCGTACCGGTCGTAACGCTCCCGGTCGTGAATGGAGATCTGCGCGAGCGCGTAGACGGTCACAGCCTCAGGTTACCCACTGGTAGGCAGTGGCGGAGCCCCTCGACGCGCTTGCGTACGGCCAACGGTAAGTCTACGCTTACCGTTCGTGGACACTGACGGACTGGGGGCGCTCGGCCTGCTCGGCGACCCCACCCGCCGCGCGATCGTCGAACTGCTGGCACGGCACCCCCGCTCCGTGGGCGAGCTGGCCGGGGAACTGCCGATCAGCCGGCCGGCGGTCTCCCAGCACCTGCGGGCACTCAAGGACGGCGGCCTGGTCGTCGACCGGGCCGCCGGCACCCGCCGGGTCTACCGGCTCGACCCGGCCGGGCTGGCCGCCGTGCGGGCATACCTGGACCGGCTCTGGAACGAGTCACTCACCGCCTTCCAGCAGGCCGCCGAGGCGGCCCCCACCGACGACGAAACCGACAGGAGCCTCGAATGAACGCCACACCCGCGATCCCCCCGATCCGCCGGACGATCACCGTCGCGGCGCCCGTCGAACGGGCCTTCCGCGTCTTCACCGATTCCGTCGACAGCTGGTGGCCCGCCGAATACCACATCGGCCGGGCCGACTACGCCGGTGCGGTGCTGGAGCAGGGCGAGGGCGGCCGGTGGTACGAGCGCGGCGCCGACGGGAGCGAGTGCGACTGGGGGCGCGTGCTCGCCTGGGAGCCCCCGCACCGGCTGGTGCTGACCTGGCAGATCAACGGCGACTGGCAGTACGACCCGGACCCGGGGCGCGCCAGCGAGATCGAGGTGCGGTTCACCCCGGCGGGGCCCGACCAGACGGTGGTCGAGCTGGAACACCGCCACCTCGAACGGCTCGCCGGCGGCCAGGCGATGCACGACGCCGTCGGTGGCGACGGCGGCTGGACCGGCGTCCTCGAACGATTCGCCAAGGTCGCGGGCGACGAGACCGGCGGCTGACGCCCCGGCAGGATCGCCCTCACCTCGACGGCTGTCCGGTCACGACGGCCGAGAACTCGCCGCCGGCCTCGGTGGCGCCCCCCGCGCCCCGCACGGTGTGCCTCACCACCCGACGGCTGCCCCCGCGAGTCCCCTCGACGAGGGAGCGTCCTGCCCCGCGTAGGTGATCACCCGAGGTGGGGCGGACGCGAAGACTGCGACCATGACGGTCAACAAACTGCTCCGCACGGCCCTGCACGCCCCTCCGGCGAACAGCGACACCGAGCGGCCCGTTCCGCGCTGGGTGCTGCGACTCGCCTACGCGATGCCGCTGCTCCTGCTGCCCTCCTGCCTGTGGCGGCTGCCCTTCGCCTTCCACTTCGAGATGGGGCAGCTGCACGAGGGGGGCATGCCGGGCCTCTGGTTGAGCATCCCGTACGTGTTCGGCCTGAGCGTGCTGTCGGAGCTGATCGCCTTCCTGTGCATCGGGCTGGTGCGCCGCTGGGGTGAGGTCGCGCCGGCCTGGATCCCGTTCATCGGCGGCAGGCCGATCCGGCCCCTCGCGGCGGTCGTCCCCGCGGTGCTCGGCGGGCTGGCCCTCACCGTCCTGTTCGGTTCCGTACCGGTCGGCGACGGCCAGACCCTCACCGTGTTCGGCGTGGGCGAGGACACCCCCTACGTCAACGGCTGGTGGAAGGCCCTCGCGATGGTCTGCACCGCCCCGATCCGCGTCTGGGGGCCGGTCGTCCTCGTGCTCGCCGTCGCCTACCACCTGCGCCGCCGCGCGGTCAGGACCGACCCGACCCCCGCCCCCGCGCACGGATGACCTCCGCGACGACGCCCGCCGGCGGCGCGGTCACCGCTGCCAGCGGACGACCCCGCCGACCACCGTGAGCGCCACCGTGATGTCGCGCAGGCCCGCCGGCTCGACCTGGTACGGGTCGACGGGCAGCGCGATGAAGTCGGCGAGCATCCCCGGGCGCAGCCGCCCCTTCAGATGCTCCTCGTAGGAGGCGTACGCCCCGGCGACGGTGAAGCCGTGCAGCGCCGCGTCGAGGTCGAGCCGCTCGTGCGGATCCACGCCGCCGGGCGGGGTGCCGTCGGGCTGCTGCCGGGTGACCGCCGCGTGGATGCCGTGGAACGGGTCCGGGTCCTCCACCGGGGCGTCCGAGCCGAACGCCACCGTCGCGCCGGCGTCGAGCAGGCTGCGCCAGGCGTACGAGGCCAGGTCACGGCCGGCGAGCATGCTGGCGGTCAGGGGGATGTCGCTGGTGCAGTGGGTCGGCTGCATCGAGGCGATCACCCCCAACCGGGCGAGCAGCGGCACGTCCGCCGGCCGCAGGTGCTGGGTGTGTTCGATCCGGTGCCGCAGCCGCCGTACCGTCGCCGCGCCGGCCGGGTCCGTACGCGCCCGCTCCTGCCACCGGGCGTACGCCTCCAGCACCATCTGGTTGGCCGCGTCGCCGATGGCGTGCGCCGCGACGGCGATGCCGGCCCCGGCCGCCTTCGCCACCAGTCGCTCGAACTCCTCCGCCGGCGTGACGGCGATGCCGTGGTTGCCCGGCTCGCCGTCGTACGGCTCGGTCATCAGGCAGGTGTGCGAGCCGAGCGCCCCGTCGGTGAAGATCTTCACCGGGCCGGTACGCAGCCAGCGGTCCCCGTCGCCGGTCGCCCAGCCTCCGTCGATGGCCTCGTCCAGCGCGGTCGACGGGATCGACTTGTGCACCCGCAGCGGCAGCTCGCCCCGGGCGTACAGGGTCTCGTAGGCGGCCCGGCAGTCCTGCCCGTCGATGTCGTGGATGCTGGTGAGGCCGACGGCGAGCAGCCGGGGCAGGTGGGTGCGCAACTGCGCGACCAGGTCACCGGCGAGCGAGGTGCGCATGACGTCGGCGGCCGCGTCGCCGGCCGCCTCCCGCAGGATTCCGGTCGGCTCGCCGCGTTCGTCGCGGACGATCTGCCCGCCGATCGGATCGGGGGTGCCGGCGTCGATGCCGAGCCGCCGGAGGGCGGCGGTGTTGACCCACGTGGTGTGCCCGTCGACGCTGGGCAGCACGGCGGGCCGATCCGGGCAGACGCGGTCCAGGTCGGCCCGCGTCGGCTGCACCGGCCGGTCCCACTTGTGGCTGTCCCAGCGCCCGCCGAAGAGCCAGGCGTCGGGCGGCAGGGTGGCGGCGTGCCGGGCGATCCGCGCCAGCGCCTCGTCGAGGCTGGTCGTGCCGCGCAGGTCCACCTGCTCCAGGCCACGCACGTAGGACGCCGAGTGGAGGTGGCTGTCGATCAGCCCGGGCAGCACCGTCATCCCGCCGAGGTCGATCCGGCGTGCCCCGACGCCGGCGCGGTCGCGGCACTCGTCGAGGCTGCCGACGGCGACGAGCCGCTCGCCGCGCACCAGCATGGCCTCGGCCATGGGGCGCGCGGGATCGAGCGTGTGGATGCGGGCGTTCTCGAAAACCGTACCGGTCATGGGGGCTGCCTGTTCGACGGCTGGACGGGGGGCACCCATGGTAGGCGGTTCGGTGCGCGACGCCGGGCCTCGGCCATGCCACCGCCACGCGTCCGGTGCCCGTCGCGCCACCATGGCGTCACCGACCTCCCGACGCCGAGGCGCAGCACGCCGCGGCGGCGTCCGTCCGCCCGCCCGATGTTCGATGTTTCCCCGCGCCGCAGTCGGCCCAGCGGCATCATGTGCTGATATGAGAAGAATGTCGGTTGCGGTCGTGCTTCTGGTCGTCGCGTTGGCGTCCGGTTGCGACGCGCCGGAGACGAAGTCGACCGGCGAGCCGCCCAGCCCGTCCGCCACCACCCCCGGCCCCCGAACCACACTCACCGTGGTGGCGGCCGGTGACCTGCTCGTGCACCCCGCGCTCAGCGAGCAGGCCGCTGCCGACGCCCGCCGGGCAGGACGTGACGGCCACGACTTCACCCAGGTGCTCGCCGCGGTCCGCGCCCGGGTGAGCGCCGCCGATCTGGCCATCTGCCACATGGAGACCCCGCTGGCCGAGCCCACCGGCCCGTTCACCGGCTGGCCGAACTTCAGCGTGCCTCCCGAGCTGGCCGACGCCGCCGCCTGGGCCGGTTTCGACACCTGTTCCACGGCCTCCAACCACTCCCTGGACAGCGGGGTGGAGGGCATCGCCCGCACGCTCGACAACCTCGACCGGGTGGGCCTGCGGCACACGGGCACGGCGCGCACCGAGGCCGAGGCCCGACGCCCCACCATCCTGGACGTGGGCGGCGTCAAGGTCGGTCAACTCTCGTACACCCTGAGCTTCAACGGCATACCACTGCCCGCGCAGAGACCGTGGGCGGCCAACCTGATCGACGAGGACGCCATCCTCGCCGAGGCACGGCGGGCGCGCGACGCCGGCGCGGAGATCGTCATCCTGTCGATGCACTGGGGTACGGAGTACCAGCACGAACCGAACGCCGACCAGGTCGACCTGGCACACCGGTTGCTGGCCTCGCCCGACGTGGACCTGATCGTCGGCCACCACGTGCACGTGGTGCAGCCCTTCGAGAAGATCGGCGCCAAGTGGGTCGCCTACGGCATGGGCAACCTGACCACCCGGTTCGGTGACGGCTCCCCGGAGAAGACGCAGGACGCGGTCCTGCCCGAGTTCACCTTCACCCGCACCTCGACCGGCAGGTGGGAGGTCACCGGCGTGACCGTGCTGCCCACCTGGATGGAATACCGGCCGATGGCCCGCGTGGTCGACCTGACCGCCGCTCTGAGCGACCCGCGGCTGCCCGCCGCCCGCCGCGCGCACTACGCCGCGATCGTCAGGCGGATCAACGGATACATCGACCTGCGGGGCGCCTTCTCCACCGGGCTGCGGATGTCGCAGTGAGCGCTCGTCGGGCCGCCCGGCGAGCCGCCCACCGCGCCGACGGCGAGGTGGGCGACCGGGGCCACCGGTGACGTCGGCACGAAGGGCGGCGCCCGCGGGGCCGCGCTGAGCCGCTGAGGCGGTTCACGTTCCCCTCGTGGCTGCCCCGAGCCTCCGCCCGTCGTCACGGGCGGGGGCCGCCGTAACGACATGGACCACCGGCAGCGCTTACCCGTTGACGAGTCGGCCAGGGCTTGATCGGGTCCGGTCGGGGAGGAACCATTCGAGGCAGCAGTCGGGATCCGGGGACACGCCGCGCACGCCTGCGGGGCACCGGTGGCGCTGCGCGGGCGACCGGAGGAACACATGCAGGGTGAGCTGCAACGCATCGTCGACGCCCTCGCCGTCCACGTCGGCCGTCCCGCGCTCATCGAGGACCGACGTCAGCGCGTGGTGGTCTACAGCGAGCACACCGGGTTGATGGACGACGTCCGCCGGGCCTCGATCCTGCGCCGGCAGACCACGCCCGAGGTGATGGCCTGGTTCCGCGACGTCGGCATCATGCAGGCCCGGGAGCCGGTGCGGACGCCCCCGTCGCCGGAACTCGACCTCCTGCCCCGGCTCTGCGTGCCGATCCGCCACCAGGACCTGCTGCTGGGTTTCGTGTGGTTCATCGACCCGGACGGCACCATGACCGACGCGGACATCGAGGCCACCGGGCTGGTGAGCGAGCTGTCGCTGGCGCTCTACCGGGAGAACCTCCTCGGCGAGCTGGCCTCCCAGCGGGAGACCGAGGCGGCCCGTACGCTGCTGTCCGACAGCGAGACGACCCGTGACCGGTCGGTGCGGGCGCTGCGGGAGGCCGGCCTGATCGTCGGAGACGGGCCGGCGACGGCCCTCGTCGCGCAACTGGTCACGCCGGGCGGCAGCCTGCCCGACGAGGTCGCCCGGTTCGCGATGGAGCAGGCGCTGGTCACCACCCGACGCTGGGTCGGCACCCGGGAGGCGCTGCACGTCGTCCGCGACGACCACGGCGTCCTGCTGCTCTGCGGCGACCGAAGCGCCGGCCGCCCCTCCCCCGAGGTCGTCGCCAAGCTCCTCGACGACAACCTGCGGCAGGCGATCCGCGGCCTCGCCACGGTCGAGCGCACCGTCGTCGGCGTCGGGCAGGCCCGACCCGGCTTGGCCGACGCCGTCGGCTCCTACGGGGAGGCGCTGCAGTCGGCCCGGGTGGGCGTCCGGCTGCCCGCCCTGGGCGGCGTGGTCTCCTGGTCGGGCCTGGGCATCTACCGAGTGCTGTCGCGGCTGGACGGCCGGCACCTGGACATGGCCGACGTGCACCCGGGGCTGGAGCGGATGCTGCGCGAGCAGGCGAACCCGGTGCTGCTGGAGACCCTGGAACGCTATCTGGACCTCGCCGGCAACGCCCATGCCACCGCCGAGCAGCTACGGCTGCACCGCACCACCCTCTACTACCGGCTGCAACGCATCGAGGAACTCGCCGAGACCGACCTGAAGGACGGCAACGAGCGGCTCTGCCTGCACCTGGCGTTGAAGCTGGGCCGGCTGACCGGCCACTACCGGCCGGAGGGCTGAGCCGGGCCGACGAGCCGTGAGCCGGGCGACGGGGCGGGACGCCCGACGTGCCGCGCGTCCCGCCCCGGAAGTGCCTACAGGCCGGCGCGCACCGCCGCCGGACGGCCGCCGACGACCGGCAGCTCGATGCGGCTGCGGTCGAAGTGGACCGTGATCTCGGCCCTGTTCTGCTTGGCGCGGCTGCTGTAGCCGGAGTACGAGCCGAGCAGGACCACCCCGATCTGGTGACCGGCGTCGAAGACGTAGTCCTCGGGGAGCAGCCGCACGTCGACGGCGTTCCTGGCACCGGGCACCAGCGGCGTCGACGCGCCCAGCGAGGCCAGGTTGAGCCCGTCGAGGATGCCCTTGGTCACCAGTTCCTGCCCGTTGGCGGCGACCGTCTTCTCGGTCCGCCGGTAGCAGGCCTCCTCGGCGTGCCCGCCCCAGGTGGCCTCGCCACCCCAACAGTCCTCGGTGGCGAGGGTCCGGATGCCGTCGCCGACGGTGCTGAACCGGGGCCGGGTGCCGTAGTCGACGAGCAGGCCGGCGAAGCTGGTGTCCTCGCCGTCGACGGACGCGTTGATCCGCACCACCGGCGAGCCCGAGACGTGCAGCGGCGCCCGCAGCGGCGGGGACAGGAACACCAGCCGGTTCTCGGTGTCCGCCAGCGGGTCCGACGGGTGACGGACGGCGTTGACCTGGCTCATCGTCGGGGTGTCCCGGAACGACACCGACGCGTTGCCGGGGTGCGGACGCACCGACAGGCCGCCGGCCGTCCCGTCCGGGCCGGGGCGCAGGAACACCTGCGTGGCGTGGGCGGCCGGCAACGGCCAGGTGGGGTGGCTCTCCCAGACGTCCGGCGCCCGCTCGACGTCGACCATCGGCTCGGCCATGATGCCGTTGTCGATGCCGTGCAGCCAGTGGTCGAACCACCGGTGCAGCGTGTCCACCCACCGCTGGCGGCGGAAGTCGAACGGGTCGACGTGGCCGGTGCCGGTCAGCCAGAGCTTGCGGGGGACGTTCCGCTCCGCGAGCGCGTTCCACCAGTTGCTGAAGTGGTCCGGCCGGACGTTGTTGTCGTTGAGGCCGTGCACGACGAAGACGCTGGCGCGCACCTGACCGGCGTGCGGGACGTAGTCGCGCTCGGCCCAGAAGTCGTTGTAGTCGCCGGTGACGTCGTCGACGCCCGCGCCGAGCCGGTCCCGCACCGGCGCGCAGTACGCCCTGCGGTCGGGGTCGGTGACCGTGTTGGCGAGGCTGCCCGAGTAGTTGTTCGCCCGGGTGACCAGGCCGTTGCTGCGCGAGTAGTCGTACCAGCTGGAGATGGCCGAGATCGGCACGATCGTGCTCAGCCCGGCCACCCCGTCGGCCGCGGCGGCGTTGGCGAGCGTGCCGTCGTACGACTTGCCGATCATGCCGGTGCGACCGTTGTGCCAGTCGGCGACGACGGCGCGGCCGGCGGCGTCGCGGCCGGGGCGGCGTCCGTTGAGCCAGTCGATCGCGGTCGGCGCGCTGATGTTGTCCGCGCGGCCGCCGGTGACCGGGCAGCCGGTCGAGTTGTTGGTGCCGATCATGTCGAGCAGCACCACCGCGTAGCCGCGCGGCACGAAGTAGTTGTCGTAGAACAGCGGCCACCGGTCGTTGAGGCCGTCGCCGTCGAGGTCGGCCTTGCACTCGCCCTCGTTGCCCCGGCACACGGTGGAGTAGTAGGGGCTGGCGTCCATCACCACCGGCACGCGCAGGCCGTCGTCGCTGGCGCGGGGCCGGATGACGTCCAGGGCGACGACGTCGCGTGCCCCGTCGGCGTCGGTGTCGACGTCGGCGGTGACGAAGACCCGTTCACGGATCGCGTCGGCGTAGCCGAACACCGGCTGGGTGACCCCGCCCTCGACGACCGGCCCGGTGCTCTCCGTGGCGGGTCGTGCCGCCGCGGTGGTGGCCGGCAGCCCGACGGCCGTGGTCGCCACGACCACCACCGCCGCCCGCCACCAGGTTCTCGTGGTTCGCATCGCGCTCCTCCCGTTCGGCGCACCCGCCGTCGGTCCGCCGCGCTCCGACGTGCTGACCAGGAGGTCGCCGGGCCGACGGATAGATCGAAGCGTACGAATGGATGTGCGGCCGGTCATCGGACACGTGTGGCAGGTGCGCGTCCCCGGCTCCTACGTCTGTCGCAGGCGCTCGTGCCCCGTCACCCGCCGCCGGCGTACGACAGGCGTAGGAGGCGGCGGCACGCGATTCCAACAGGTGCCCGATGACCCGACGGCGCAGCGGCCATAGGTTCGGCGACGTGCGGTTGTCGGGTCGCGCCACGATCCCGCGGATCATCGGGCGTTTCGTGGTTCCGGCCCTGTTCGCGGCGCTGTTCGCCGCCCCGCTGTGGTTCATGGTGGTCGGCTCCCTGCGACCCGCCGGCCTGCCCCCGCCGCGCACCCTCGAACTCCTCCCGCCCGAGCCGACGGTGGCCGCCTACGCCCGACTGCCCGAGCTGATCCCGCTGTTCCGCTACCTGGCGAACTCGGCACTGGTCGTGGCGCTCGCCGTGCCGCTGACCGTCGCCGTGGCCTCGCTGACCGGCTTCGGCCTGCGGCTGCTCGCGCCGACCGCGCGCCGGCGGGTGGTCCTCGGCCTGCTGGCGGTGCTGCTCGTCCCCGCCACCGCCGTGTGGGCGACCCGCTTCGAGCTTTTCCGCCTGGCCGGAGTGGTCGACACGTACGTCCCGCTGCTGGCCCCGGCGGCGCTGGCCGGCAGCCCGTTCCTGGTGCTGCTCTACGCCTGGAGCTTCGGCGGGGTGCCGGATACCCAACTCCAGGCGGCCCGGCTGGAGGGCGCCGGGTGGCTGACCGTCTGGCGCCGCGTGGCGATGCCCCAGGTACGCCCGGCGACCCTCGCGGTGGCCGTGCTGGCCTTCACGTTCCACTGGGCCAACTTCATCGACCCGCTGCTGTACCTGCACAGCGGCGACCGGTACACCTACCCGCTCGGCCTGCAGTTCCTGCGGCTGCTGAACCCCACGGACTGGCCGCTGCTGATGGCCGGTTGCGTGGTCGCCACCGTCCCGTGCGTGCTGGTGTTCCTCCTGGCCCAGCGGATCCTGCTGGACGACGACCCCCTGGCCGCACTCAGATCTGGAGGACGCAGTTGACCGACACCCGGGCACGGCGATGGGTCGGCCTGGTCGTGGCCGCCCTGCTGGTCGGCTACGCCGCCGGCTGCGGCGGCGGTGACCGCGCCGACGACGCGTCGGGCATCACCGTGGTGCTGTTCGGCGACGCCGAGGAGGTCGCCGGCTACCGCACCATGGTGGCCGCGTTCGAGGAGGCCAACCGCGACGTGGACGTCAACCTCTCGCCCGTCGCCGGCCAGGACGAGCTGATGGCCCGGCTGACCACCTCGTTCGCCGGCGGCAGGCCACCGGACGTGTTCCTGCTCAACTACCGCCGCTACGGGCAGTTCGCCGCGCAGGGAGCGATCGAGCCGGCGCAGTCCTACCTGGAGCGCAGCACCGTGCTGAAGGAGAGCGACTTCAGCCCGCAGACGCTGGACGCCTTCCGCTTCGACGGCAGGGCCCTGACCTGCCTGCCGCAGAACCTCTCCTCGCTGGTCGTCTACTACAACGCCGACCTGTTCGCCGCCGCCGGCGTGCCGCTGCCGAAGGCCGGCTGGACCTGGGACGACTTCCTCGCCGCCGCCCGCGCGCTGACCCGCGACGGCCGCTACGGGGCGGGCGTCGAGCCGTCCGTGCCCCGGCTCGCGCCGTTCGTCTGGTCCAACCGGGGCGAGCTCGTCGACGACCCGGCCCGGCCCACCACCCTGACCCTCACCCGGGACCCGGCCACCCGCGCGGCCGTCGACTGGTTCCTCGACCTGCAACTCAGGCACCGTGTCGTGCCGCCGGACGCCGAGGAGCAGAGCGAGTCGAGCGAGGCCCGGTTCCTGCGCGGCAACCTCGGCATGTACCTCAACAGCCGGGTGGCCGTGCCCACGCTGCGCACCATCGACGGTTTCACCTGGGACGTGGCGCCGCTGCCGGTCGCGCCGGGCGGCGTACCCGCGTCGATCCTGCACAGCGACGCCTACTGCATGGGCGCCGGCCTGCCCGACCACGACGACGCCTGGCGGTTCATCGAGTTCGCGATGGGCCCGGCCGGCCAGCGGATCCTCGCCGAGTCCGGCCGCACCGTGCCGTCCCGGCTCGAAGTCGCCAACTCGCCGGCGTTCCTCGACCCGGCCGCGCCGCCGAAGTCGTCGCGGGTATACCTCGACGCCGCGCCGCACCTGCGCACCACCCCGCGCACCGCCACCTGGTCCCGGGTGGAACGCGAGGCGGGCACCCTGCTGGAGGAGGTCTTCTACGGCCGGATCGGGCGCGAGGAGGGCCTACGCCGGCTGGAGGAGCAGAGCCGGCCGTTGTTCGCCCTGCCGACGGGAGCGGGCGGATGACCGGACGCGGAGCGATCCGGCTGGAGTCGCTGACCAAGACGTACGGGCGCACGACGGCCGTCGACGGGATGGACCTCGACGTACGGGCCGGAGAGATGATCACCCTGGTCGGGCCCTCGGGCTCCGGCAAGTCCACCGTCCTGCGGCTCATCGCCGGGCTCGACCGGCCGGACCGCGGCCGGGTCCTCGTGGACGGCCGGGACGTCGCCCTGGTGCCGCCGCACCGCCGGGCCGTGGCGATGGTCTTCCAGGACTACGCCCTCTACCCACACCTCACCGCGCTGGGCAACCTGACGTTCGGCCTGCGGGTGCGCCGGGTCCCCCGCGCCGAGGCCGACCGGCGGGCCCGCACCGCGGCCGAGCGGCTGGGGATCGCCGACCTGCTCGACCGGCACCCCGACGAGATGTCCGGCGGGCAGCGCCAGCGCGTCGCCCTGGCCCGCGCCCTGCTGCGCGAGCCCAGCGTCTACCTGCTCGACGAGCCGCTGGCCAGCCTGGACGCGCCGTTGCGCCTGGCCACCCGGGCCGACCTGCTCGCCCTGCACCGCGAACTCGGCACCACGACCGTCCACGTCACGCACGACCAGGCGGAGGCGATGACCCTCGGCGACCGGGTGGTCGTCCTCGACCGCGGCCGGGTGCGGCAGGTCGGGCCGCCGCAGCAGGTCTACGACGAGCCCGCCGACACCTTCGTGGCCGGCTTCCTGGGCAGCCCGCCGATGAACCTGGTGGCCGGCGGCGGCACGCTGGGCGGACGGCCGGACGTGACCCTCGGCGTACGGCCGGAGGACCTGGCGCTCGACGCCGAGGGCCCGGTCGAGGCGACCGTCGAGGTGGTGGAGGCGCTCGGCAGCGAGGCCGTCCTGCTGACCCGGTGCCCCGACGGCACCCGCCTCACCGTGCGCACCGGGCCACGGCCGGGCGTACGGCCGGGCGACCCGGTGCGGCTGCGCCCCGACCCGGACCGGGTCCACCGCTTCGACACCGCCACCGGGCGGCGCCGGTGAAGACGGTCCGCGCCGGCCGGCAGCTGACCGCCTGGGCGTTCCTCGCCCCGTACGCCGTGGCGGTCGCGCTGCTGGTCGCCCTGCCCGCTCTGCTCAACGTCGGGTACGCGTTCACCGACCACACCGGACTGACCCGGGACCCGCAGTTCGTGGGCCTGGCCAACGTACGCTGGATGCTGGCCGACGGTTTCCTGCTCGACAGCGTGCGGGCGTCCGCGACGCACGTGGCGCTGGCCGTGCCGGTCCGGCTGCTCGCCGCCGTGGGGCTCGGGCTGCTGCTCGCCGCGCCCCGGCCGGGCGGGCGGTGGTTCCGGGTCGCGGTATACCTGCCGACGGTCGTCCCCGACGTCGCGCTGGCCGTGCTGTTCCTGTGGGTGCTCAACCCGCTCTACGGCCCGCTCAACCAGGTGCTCGGGCTGTTCGGGCACCCCGGCTTCACCTGGCTGTCGGATCCGACCACCGCCCGGGTGGCGGTGGTGCTGATGCTGGCGTTCCCGATCGGCGAGGGCTTCGTCGTCGTCCTCGCCGCCCGCCGGATGCTCGACGGCCGGCTGTACGAGGCGGCGACGCTGGAGGGCTGCGGCCCGTTCGGCCAACTACGCCGGCTCACGCTGCCGCTGCTGGCCCCCGTGCTGGTGCTGCTGGCCGTCCGGGACACGATCCTCACCCTCCAGGTGAACTTCGTCCCCGCGTACGTGCTCACCGACGGCCGGCCCGCCAACGCCACGCTCTACCTGCCCGTCTACATCTTCGACCAGGCCTTCGAGTTCTCCGGCTTCGCGTACGGCGCGCTCATCTCGACGGTGCTCATGGCGGTCACGGCCGTCGTCGTCACCGCCCTGCTGCTGATGGTGCGGCGCTGGCGGGTACTGCGATGAGGTGGCACCCTGGCGCGGTGAGACTCCGGATGTTCGCGGTCGTCGCCACGGTCCCGCTGCTCGTCGCCTGCGGCGGGACGGACGCCCCGCCGGCGACCGGGCGGGGCCCGGGGATGCTGGCGAACCTGCCCAGCTGCGACCGGGTGCCGCTGGACACCGAGCCGGAGGTCGACGCCCGGGTCACCGGCCTGGTGCTGCCCGACGGCGCGCGCGTCACCTCGGTCGTGGAGCAGGGGGCCCTGACGACGGTCGAGGCCACCGTCCGGATGACCCCGCTGGACGTGCGCGCCCACTACGAGGGCCGCGCCGACATCGAACTGCTGCGCGTCGAGGACGAGGTCTTCGAGGCCGAGGTGCTGACCCGGGCGCAGCAGCGGCGGATGTACCTGCGGGCCGGCGCGCTCTGCGCCGACGGCACCACGCTGACCGCGGTGGTGGGGCCGGACTCGGAGGACGCGGGGCTGCCGGAGTTCCAGAGCGGTTAGGTCGGCCGCCCGTCAGCGATGGACGCGGCCGGGGCTGCCGGTGGGATCACGGTCGTCCGCCCCTGCGCCCGCACCCTGGGGGACCGTCCCGCGCCGGCGGTAGTCTCGGCCGTTGTGAGCTGGCTGCCTGACGACTTCGTCCACCCCGTCCACGTGCCCGTGCCCGGCACCGCGCTGCACCTGCGGCCGATCCGGGAGGCGGACGCCCCGCTCGACTATCCCGCCGTGATGGGATCGCGGGAGCGCCTGTGGGAGATCTTCGGCCCCGCCTGGGGCTGGCCGACGGACACGATGACCTACGACCAGAACCGCGTCGACCTGCTGCGGCACGAGAAGGAGATAGCCGCGCACCAGTCGTTCAACTACGCGCTGCTGGACGAGGAGGAGACGGCGATCCTCGGCTGCGTCTACATCGACCCGCCCGAGCGCGCCGGCTCGGACGGCGAGGTCTCCTGGTGGGTGGTGGACGACCTGGTCGACGGCGAGGTGGAACGCGCGTTCGACGCGCTGGTGCCGCGGTGGATCGCCGCCGACTGGCCCTTCCGGCAGCCCCGCTTCCTGGGCCGCGACATCGCCTGGCAGGACTGGCTCGCGCTGCCGCCCGCCTCCTGACACCGGCCAGGGGAAGCGTCGCTCACCCAGAGGCGCCGGCCGGGAGCGCCTTCTCCTCGGCGTGGGCCAGCCAGAGAAACAGCGGCGGGAGCAGCAGCTCGACGACCGCCAGCGCCACCTGGAAGCCGTGCGGCCAACCGTGCACGGCGAGCGAGAGCAGCCGCCCGAGCGCACCCAGCAGGAACACTCCGGCCAGCCACCGCACCGCCGTGGCGGGGATCGGTGACTGCCGGGCCGCCCAGAGCCAGGCGAGCCCGTAGCCGGCGAAGATCGCCCCGAAGAACCGCCCGAGGCTGTCGATCGTCGGGCCATGACCGCAGGCGGCCCCGGCTCGACAGGTGTCCTAACCCGACGACCGGAATCCCAACAGTTGCCGGGTGACGTCGGTCACCGTGCTGTCTACCGTGCGACAGACGACTGGTTCCCGGTCGCACCCGCACGTGGACGGGAGATCCGCATGAGTCCCACCCTCGTCCGAGGCCGACGCGCCCTGCCGGTGGCAGCCGCCCTGGCACTGCTGACCGCGGCCGCGTTGACGACCTCGACACCGTCGGCCCGCGGCGAGGAGTCGCTGGCCACCAGCAGCCCCACCGGGCCGATGGAGCTGCCCGCCGAGTGGATGACCGCCCAACGGCTCAGCGACGGCAGCACGAACCTCTCCGCCGCCAAGTACGCGAAGGCCCGCGGCGAGGCGAACCGACTCGCCGCCCGCACCCGCAGCGTCTACCGCCCCCTCGCCGACGGGGACTGGCGCTTCTTCGGCCCCGGCAACATCGGCGGTCGCGTGGTGGACATCGCCGTCGACCCGCAGGTCACCGACCAGATCTTCATCGCCGCCGCCTCCGGCGGCATCTGGCGCTCCGCCGACGCGGGCGCCACCTTCGCGCCCGCCTGGCCCGACGGCGGGACGCAGAGCATGGGCGCGGTCGCGATGACCACCGACGGCGTGCTCTTCGCCGGCACGGGCGAGGCCCAGCCGGGCGGCGGCTCGATCACCTTCGGCGGCGACGGGGTCTACCGCTCCCGGGACCGGGGCCGGACGTGGCAGCGCGTCGGCCTGGAGAACAGCCACGCCATCGCCCGCTTCGCCATCGACCCGGGCGACCAGGACCGGATCTTCGCCGCCGCCGCCGGCAACCTGTTCGTGCCCGGCGGCGAGCGGGGCGTCTACCTCTCCGAGGACGGCGGGGACACCTGGCGGCAGGCCCTCGCCCCGCCGAACGCGACCACCGGCGCCACCGAGGTCGTCATCGACCCCCGGAACCCGAACCGGGTGTACGCGGCGATGTGGGACCACCTGCGCGAGCCGCACCAGCGCACCTACGGCGGGCCCGGCTCCAGCCTGTGGCGCTCCGACGACGGCGGGCGGAACTGGCAGCGGATGACCAACGGGCTGCCCACCGACGCCGACCAGGGACGCTGGGGCCTCGCCCTCGCCCCGAGCGACCCCGACCGGCTGTACGCGTACGTCGGCACCGCCCTCGGCCCGTTCCGCGCCTTCTACCGTTCCGACGACGGCGGCGACACGTGGACGCAGACCCCGGTCAACGCCAACCAGGCGTCCCAGTCCACCTTCAGTTGGTGGTTCGGCAAGCTGTTCGTCGACCCCGCCGACGCCAACCACGTGTTCCTGACCGGGGTGAACCTGCGCCGCTCGACCGACGGCGCACGGAGCTTCGGCAACGTCGGCGGCGTGCACGCCGACCAGCACGTGCTGCGCTGGGACCCGAAGGTGCCGGGCCGGGCCTACCTCGGCAACGACGGCGGCTTCTACCGCTCCGACGACAACGGGGTGGGCGGCTGGGTCAAGTCCACCTACGAGCCGTACACCCAGTTCTACACCGTGGACGTCGCGGAGACCGACCCGGTGCTGAAGGTCGGCGGCGCCCAGGACAACGGCTGCAACCGCGGCTACTCCGGCGTGGGCGGCCCGTGGAACGCCATCGGCTGCGGCGACGGCCTCCAGGTGATCATCCACCCGGAGAACCCGAACATCGTCTTCGGCTGCAGCCAGTACGGCTCGTGCTACCGCTCGGAGAACGCCGGCGCGGCCCCGCGCCAGTCGATCGGCCCCGGCCAGACCACCTCCGACCGGCGCAACTGGTTGACGCCGTTGCAGTTCGACCCGAGCGACCCGAACGTCATGTACTACGCGGGCAACGTCGTGAACCGGTCGACGGACAACGGTCGCACCTGGACGGCGATCAGCCCCGACCTCACCGGCGGCGGGCCGAACGACCCGTCGGGCTACCCGTGGGGCACGATCACCACGATCGCGGCGGCCCCCACCGACGGCGACAAGCTCTACGTCGGCACGGACGACGGCCGGCTGTGGTGGACCGACGACCTCGGGGGCACGTGGAACCGGGTCGACCCCGCCCAACTGCCGGGCACCTGGGTGACCCGCGTCGCGGTGCACCCGTCGGACGCGAACATCGCGTACGCCACGTTCTCGGCCTTCCGGTCGGGCAGCGACCGCGCGCACGTCATGATGACCCGCGACGGTGGACGCACCTGGACCGACATCGGCCGGGGGCTGCCCGACGCGCCGGTCAACTCGGTGGTGCCGACCTCCGACGGCCTGCTGCTGGTCGGCACCGACGTCGGGGTGTTCGTGTCGGCGTGGAACGGCGGCGAGTGGGCCTCGCTCGGCGCGGAGCTGCCGGCGGCGGCCGTGATGTACCTGCGTTACCACGAGCCGACCCGGCAGCTCACCGCGGCGACGTTCGGTCGGGGCGTCCACGACCTCACCGTGCCCCGGTGCCCGGCGGCGTCGACCAGGCTGCCGCTGCGCGATCCCGGCGCCGGTGTGGTCGGCGTGCTCGCCTCGTGCCGCGCGGCATGACGCCGTGACCGTGGGGCGGGGGTGGTGGGACGGCCCGCCCACCCCCGCCCGATCCATCGGGTCTCGGGTACGCCGCCGCCCCGCGTGACCGGCGAGGCCGGAGGAACGAGGAAGGCCCCCGCCTCGGCGGGGGCCTTCGTCGTTGCCGGTGGACGCCGGTCAGCACCAGCCGTTGACGGGGCCGTTCACGCCGGTCCACAGGTAGGCGTCGGAGACCCAACTGCCGTCGCTGAGCCGGTTCCACAGCGCGGTGGTGCCGTACCGCCCGGTGTGACTGGTGCCGTTGGCGGAGCAGGAGACGGTGACCGTGGCGCCGTCGCTGACCGAGCCCAGCGCGGCGTAGCCGGTGCCGGGGCCGGACCGCCTGGTCAGGGTGCCGCCGCCGTTGGCGTCGACGACCGCCTGGTTGAAGCCCAGCACGCCGTAGTTGTAGACCGCGCCGCCGGCGCCCCGCCAGGTCGAGCCGTGCCGCGCGCCGCCCTGGTAGGCGGCGGCGCCGTTCTCGAACACCCACTTGCCGATGCCGTGGCCGGCGATGGGCACGTAGGCGCTGTTCTGCCGCAGCCCGAAGTGGACGTGCCGGCCGTACGCCGCCCCGCCGCAGGTCACGTCGGTGCCCGTGTAGCCGAGGTAGGCGCCCTGGCCGACGGCGGCGCCGTTGACCGAGATGCTGCTCCACAGGTGGTAGTAGTCGGTGGAGTAGCCCCGGTCGTGGATCACCCGGATCCAGCCCGTGCACATCGTGTAGGCCGTGCCGCCCCGGGCCGCGCGGACCACCTGGTCACCGCCGGCGAGGTCGATCGAGCTGTACGGCAGCTCGCTGCCGCCCCAGCCGTGCGGGCCGCTGGTGAGGGTCCACGTCTGCCCGACGGCGAACGGCAGGGCCATGCCGGTGCGGTGGTCGCCGCCCGCGTACATCGTGCCCGGGGCTCGCGTGAGTACCTCCCGTTCCTGCTTGCCGACCAGGGGCGACTCGGCGGCCAGCGCGCCGAACTCCGCCTCGCCGTCGAAGCCCACCCGCCACCCGCCGGCCTCGGCGCGGGCGATGAAGATCGCGCCGGTCGGGTGGACGTCCCTGTCGTGGGAGGTGACGGTGACGGCGGTGCCGAAGGCCCACCGGCCGCTCCTGCGGGTGACGGTGACCCGGGTGTCCGACTCGTCGGCGTGCGCCTCGCCGGTGGTCCGGGGCTGCCCGAGCAGCTTGGCGGTGACCGCCTCCTCGACGCTCGGGCGTGCCGCGTCCGGTGCCGCCGGGGCGGCGTGCGCGGCGGTGCCCGCGACCACGAGTTCCGCCGCCAACAGAGCCGTGGCGATGCCGACCCATCGTCTGATCTGCACCATTGACGACCTCACTTCCATCGAGGGACATCATTTAGTGCTGCCGACGATAGACAGAACCTAGAATATTGTCTACATGTTGACACCGCGGCAATGAAGATATGTTTCGGCCACGGGGCACGCCCGTCGGGCCCGGACCCGCCCGGGCACACCACCCGGGCGTCGGCGGCGACAAGTCCGGCGGGGATCGGCCCGGTCAGCCGTGCAGGTAGGCGAGGACCGCGAGCACCCGGCGGTTGTCGTCCTCGGACGGCGGCATGCCCAGCTTGCTGAAGATGCTGTTGATGTGCTTGCTGACCGCCTTCTCGGTGACGAACAGCCGCCCGGCGATCGCCGCGTTCGACCGGCCCTCGGCCATCAGACCCAGCACCTCGCGCTCCCGGGCCGTCAGCTCCCGCAGCGGCTGCGCCGCCGAGTTGCGGGCGAGGAGCTGGGAGACGACCTCGGGGTCCATCACCATGCCGCCGGCGGCCACCCGGCGCACCGCGTCGACGAACTGGTCCACGTTGGACACCCGGTCCTTCAACAGGTAGCCCACTCCCCCGCCCCGGTCGGCGAGCAGCTCCCGGGCGTACAACTGCTCGACGTGCTGGGACAGCACCAGGATCGGCAGGCCCGGCAGCCGGGTGCGGGCCTGCAACGCCGCCTGGAGCCCCTCGTCGGTGAAGGTCGGCGGCAGCCGCACGTCGACGACCGCGACGTCCGGACGGTGCCGGACCAGCGCCGGCAGCACCGACGGCCCGTCGGCGACGGCCTCGACCACCTGGAAGCCGAACGCGTCGAGGATGCGCGTCAGCCCGTCCCGGAGGAGGGCGAGATCCTCCGCGATGACAACTCGCACGGCAGCTCCATGGTCACGACAGTCGGTCCGCCGGGCGGACTCGTCACGGTGATCGTGCCATCGAAGGCTGCCAGACGGCGGCGCACGCCCGACAGGCCGGTCCCCGAACCGGGCGTCGCGCCGCCCCGGCCGTCGTCGCCGACCACCATCGTCAACGTGCCGTCGCCGTACGCCAGGCGGATCCACGCCCGCGCCGCGCCGCTGTGCTTGGTGACGTTGGCCAGCGCCTCGGCCACCGCGAAGTAGGCCGCCGACTCGACCGCCGCCGGCGGGCTGCCGGGCAGCTCCACGTCGAGGTCCACGGGCAGCGGCACGGCCAGGGCGAGCGCCCGCACGGCGCCGCCCAGGCCGCGCTCGGCGAGCACCGGCGGATAGATGCCGCGGACGAGGTCGCGCAGCTCCACCAGGGCCTGCCCGCTGGCCTCCTGCGCCTCGGTCAGCAGCCGCTGCGCCGCGGCCGGGTCGTCGGCCAACAGCTTCTCGGCCAGCCCGATGCTCATCCGCAGCGCGACGAGGCGGGCCTGCGCCCCGTCGTGCAGGTCACGCTCGATGCGCCGCAGCTCCGCGGCCTGGGTGTCGACCGTGTCGGCACGGGTGGTGGTGAGCTCGCGGACCCGCAGCGCCAGCTCCTGCGCGCGGGTCGGGGCCAGGAAGAAACCGGCGAAGCGGAAGTGCAACCACACCAGCCACGGCGCGACCACCAGGCCGGCGAAGAGGAACAACCACCCCTGGGGTACGGACAGCACCGCCTTCGCGAGGTTGTCCATCGGCCAGAAGACGCCGTAGCCGTACCAGTCCACGGTGAGGAACAGCACCAGCGGCACCAGCAGGACGCCCTCCAGCCCGTACACCGGCAGCACGAACGCCAGCAGGCACGCCGCGCCGGTCACGCCGCCCGGCACCAGCCAGGCGAGGTCCCGCCACGTCGCCGGATCGCCCACCACCCAACGGAACCGCCGCCACGTGCCGAGCCGGGCGTCCTCGGGCACCGGCGGGTACGGCGACGCGATCGGCGTGCCGCCCCACCCGGCCAGCCGGCGTTGCAGCCCCACCGACCACCGCACCAGCACGGTCACCGCGGGAAACAGCGCGAACCCGATGCCGAGGGCGGGGATCAGCGCGAGCGACACCACCGACAGCACGAACAGCGCCGCATTGGTCGTCAGGCAGAGCAGGGACACGGCCAGGCCCTGCGCGGCGGCCACCGCGCCGGGCCGCACCGACCGCCGGACGAACGCGCGTAGGGAGCTGTCCACGCGCCCATTCTCCGACACCGGCCCGGCCGGAATCGGTGGTGCTAACACCACCGCCGTTCGGGACCTGCCACCCCTGCCCTCTGCCCACGCCCGCCGAAGGATCGAGGCGTGACCACAACCAGGCAGGAGAGACCCGACATGTCCCGGCGGCAACGACTGGCCGGCCTACCGTCCGGCCGACGCACCAAGTACGCGATGCTCGTCTTCTGGCTCGTCCTCGTCGCGGTGGCCGGACCCCTGGCGGTCAAGCTGACCGACGCGCAGAACAACGACACCCTCGGCGCGTTGCCCGCCGGCGTCGAGTCCAGCCGGGCCGTACAGCGGGCGGAGGCCGCCTTCCCCGACTCCCAGGCGCCCCTCGCGGTCGCCGTCTACGTGCGCGACAGCGGGCTGACCGACGCCGACCGCGCGAAGGTCGACGCCGACCGGGCCGCGTACGCCGCCTTCGCCGACGGCGGCCAGGTGCCGCCGCCGGTGCCGAGCGAGGACGGCAAGGCGGTGCTGGTGTCCTTCCCGGTCGCCGGCGACGACACGCGACGGGCCGAGGCGGTGGCCGACATCAGGGACCGGCTCGCCGCCGACGTTCCCGGCGGGCTGCGTACCGCCCTCACCGGCGAGGCCGCCGCCACCGAGGACGTCTTCGACGCGTTCGCCGGCATGGACGTCGCCCTGCTGCTGGCCACCGCGGGCACCGTCGCGCTGCTGCTGCTCGTCACCTACCGCAGCCCGATCCTGTGGCTGATCCCGCTCATCACGGTCGCGCTGGCCAGCCAGCTCGCCAGCGCGGTCGTCTACCTGCTGGCCGAGCACGGCGGCCTGCCCGTCGACTTCCAGAGCCAGAGCATCCTCACCGTGCTGGTCTTCGGCGTCGGCGTGGACTACGCCCTGCTGCTCATCGCCCGGTACCGGGAGGAGCTGCGCCGGCACGCCGACCGGCACGTCGCGATGGCCGTGGCGCTGCGGCGGTCGATCGGCGCGATCTGCGCCTCGGCGGCGACCGTGGCGGTCGGCCTGCTGTGCCTGCTCGCCGCCGACCTGCCGGCCACCCGGGGCCTGGGCCCGGTCGGCGCGGTCGGCATCGCCGCGGCGTTCCTCGCCATGACCACGCTGCTACCCGCCGTGCTGGTCGTCTTCGGGCGCTGGCTGTTCTGGCCGTTCGTGCCCCGCCACAGCCCCGGCGCGGTCGCCGACGACGTGGCCGCCGGGCACGGGCTGTGGCGCCGGATCGCCGGCGTCGTCGGCCGCCGCCCGCGCGCGGTCTGGCTGGGGACCGCGGCGGCGCTGGTCGCCCTCACCTTCGGCATCGGCAACCTCAGCATCGGCATGCCCGCCGAGCAGTCGTTCACCACCGAGGTCGGCTCGGTCACGGGCCAGCGGATGATCGCCGCGCACTACCCGAGCGGGACCGTGGCGCCCGCCGAGATCCTGGCCGCCGCCGGCACGGCCGACCAGGTGGTGACCGCCGCCCGCGGGGTGCCCGGAGTCGCCGACGTGAGCGAGCCGCAGCGCTCCCCCGACGGCCGGTGGGTCCGGATGGCGGCCGTCCTCGCCGACACGCCGGACAGCGACGCCGCCCTGGACACCGTCGACCGGCTCCGCGCCGCCGTGCACGCCGTACCCGGCTCGCAGGCGCTCGTCGGCGGCGACAGCGCGTACCTGCTCGACGAGGAACGCACCGTCGGCCGGGACAACCGGGTCGTCGTCCCGCTGATCCTGGCGGTGGTGTTCGCCGTGCTGGTGCTGCTGCTGCGGGCCCTGGTCGCCCCGCTGCTGCTGCTGGCGAGCGTGGTGCTGTCCTACGTGGCCGCGATGGGCGCGGCCGGGCTGATCCTCGACGCGACGGGCTACCCCAAGCTGTTCGTCGGCATCCCGCTGCAGACGTTCCTGTTCCTGGTCGCCCTCGGCGTGGACTACACGATCTTCCTGGCCACCCGGGCCAGGGAGGAGGCGGCGCAACTCGGGCACCGGCGGGGGGTGCTGCACGCGCTGACCGTGACCGGCGGCGTCATCACCAGCGCGGGCGTGGTGCTGGCGGCCACCTTCGGCGCGCTCGCCGTGCTGCCGCTGGTGCCGTCGGTGCAGTCGGCCGTCATCGTCGGCGTCGGCGTGCTGCTGGACACGTTCCTGGTGCGCAGCCTGCTCGTCCCGGCCCTGGCGCTGGAGATCGGCCGCGGCACCTGGTGGCCGGGCGTCCTGTCGCGGCGGGCGACGCCGCCGGTCCGGACGCCGGCGCGGCCGGTCCCGGCGCGGCCGTGACGGCCGGGCGGGCCCGCCCGCCTCGGCGGGGCTGACCCCGGCGGGCGCCGGCCGCACCCGGAGGGGGTGTGCGGCCGGCGCCGCGTCCGGGGGTGCGGCCGGCGCGGCACCGCATCGCCACCTGGGGGTGGGGCGGTCGCCCGGCCTCAGCGACGCAAGGGGTACGGGCGCGTGCCGCCCGCCGGATGCGGTCAGTTGCCCTGGTCGTGCGGCACGGTGACGGTCACGCTGCAGCCGACCGGCCGACCGATCTCGTCGTGGCCCGCGTACGTCAGGGTGTAGACCCGGTCCCCGCCGTCACCGGCCCGTTCCGCCCGCAGCTGCCCGCTGGTGTCCGGCGTACCGCTGGTGAAGCCGCTGACGTCCGTGGCGTCGCCGCCGGTCACGTTCGTGAGGCTGAACGCGTTCGGGCCGAGGACGCCGTCGCGCAGGCTCGCCGTCACGGTGACGTCGACCAGCTCGTGGTTCGGCGGCCAGAGGACCGGTCGGTCCACCACGCAGTCCAGCTCCCGGGCCGGCACCGGCTGGTCGAGGGTGGCGACGGCGTGGCCGATCGTCGCGGTGAGCCGCCCACCGGCCTCGTAGTACATGTGCGCGGTGCGGCCGTCGAAGTAGAAGGTCGGCGCCGCCGACCGGCCCAGGTCCGGCGCCACGTTCATCGAGTCGTGCACGATGCCGAGGTGGACCTCCCGGTCGAAGTCGTCGCCGACGTCCACCGCGTGCATGTTGCCGTCGGCCGCGTGGAAGATCACCAGGTTCCGGCCCTTCCACCGCAGGAAGAACGGCCCCGAGGCGTTCGGCCCCTCGATGCCCTGCGGGGTCACGATCGGGTCGGGCTGGATCGTCCAGGTCCGCGCGTCCGGGGAGACCGCCCAGCGGATCCGCCGCGACACCGGCCCGGTCGGCCCGGGCAGCGCGGCGGTGGGGTTGTCCATGAAGAGCATCAGGTAGCGGGTGCCCAACCGCGGCACCGCCTGTTCGAAGACCCGGGCGTAGGACGTCTCCCCGCCGGTGGTGGCGTCCCGGCTGACCGCCGTGCCGCCGTAGTCGAAGTGGATGCCGTCCTCGGAGGTGGCGTACCGGGTGATCGAGTTCTCGCCGTGGAAGTACAGGAACAGCTTGCGCTCCCCCTCGACCCAGATGGCGTGCGGCGAGGAGATGTGGCTGACCGTGGAGTAGTGGGGCGGCCAGGTGTTGCTGATCAGCGGGTTGGCCCGGTATTCGGTCCACGGCCCGTCGATCGAGTCCGCGTACGCCAGGGCGATCCCGCCGGGCCGCTCGTGGGGCGCGTAGTACAGGTAGTAGGTGCCGAGCGGGTTGGCGAAGTAGTCGGCGGCCCGGATGACGCTCGGGAAGATGAACTCGTCGGTCGGGTTGTAGGTGAGGGCGCCCTTGTCGAACGCGGTGCCCGCGTAGGTGAAGCGCGGAAAGTCGACAGCCGGTTCGGCGGCGGCGGGCGCGGCGCCGGTCATGGTGGCGACCAGCATGCCCGCGCTGACCGCCGCCACGGCGGCGCGGCGCGGCAGTGGGACAGGTGCTTTCGTCATCGGTCTTCCTGCTCTCTGGTGGGTGGCGGACTCCCCCGGCCGGCCCCGGCCCGGTTGCTCGTGTGCGGGCCGTTGACGCGGGGAGCACGGAGCGTGGACGGTCGCGCCCGTGCCGACTGTGGACCCTCAGATGTCCCGCTGCGACGGCACGGCGCAGCGAGAGGTCACGTTGAGTAGGGAACGCGGCTGACCGTGCCCGACGGAAGGGCCATCTCGCCGGCCACTAATACGTATTAGCATCTATCTTTCTCGAATGCTGCTCGACCGGGCCACGCCCTGTCAAGGGGTTCGCGCGGCGAGCGTCGGCAGTGGCGGCCGTCGACCGGCCGGGCGCCGGCGAGCCGGGCGACCGGCCGGCACACCAACCTGGCTAATGCGCATTACTCCTGGGAGTTCATCGCTACGAAATCTCACGGAGACCTCTTGACACCGACCCGGTCGGACCGCCAGGCTCCTCTCCAACGCCGAGCGCTAATACGCATTAGCCGCACCGGAAGGACCCGACGTGCCCACTACGCCCAGACGTGTGACGCAGCGTGACATCGCGCGACTGGCCGGCGTCAGCCAGGCAACCGTGTCGCTGGTGCTCAACAACCGGGCCGACACCGACGTCCGGATCGCGCCCGAAACCCGCGACCGCGTGCTGCGGGCGATCGCGGAGACCGGGTACGCCGCCGACCCCGTGGCCCGCCGGCTCGCCTCGCGGTTCAACCGGATCATCGGCGTCTTCACCTACGAGCCGGCCTTTCCCAGCGGCAGCCGCGACTTCTTCCACCCGTTCCTGCTCGGCATCGAGGAGTACGCCGAACGGGCCGGCTGCGACCTGCTGCTGTTCACCAGCGCCCCGGTGATCGACGGCCGGCGACGCATCTTCCACCAGGACAACCGGCTCCGCCTGGCCGACGGGTGCATCCTGCTCGGGCGGGAGATCGACGCCGCCGAGCTGCACCGGCTCAACCGCGACGGCTTCCCGTACGTCGCCGTCGGCCGCCGCGACGACGCCGGCGGCCCGGTGCCGTACGTCGGCGCCGACTACACCACCGCGGTCAGCGAGCTGGTCGGCCTGGCCCTCGCCCGCGGACACCGGCGCCTGGCCTACCTGAACATGGGCACCACCGCGGAGTCGTCGGAGGACCGGCGGCGCGGGTTCGTCGCCGCCACGACGGCCGCGGACAACGCCCGCCACCTGACGACCGTGGACCGGGACGCCGAGGCGATCCTCGACGACCTGCTGGCCGACCGGACCACCGTCGCCTTCGTGGAGGACTTCGCCACCGCCGTGGAACTCGAACTGGCCACCCGGCGGCGCGGCCTGACCGTGCCCGGCGACCTGTCGATCCTGACCCTCGGCGACCCGACGGTCCCGGTGCCCACCGACCTCACGTTCACCGGGTTCCGCATCCCGCGCGAGGAGATGGGCCGGCAGTCCGTCGAGGTGCTGACCGGGGTCATCGACGGCAGCGCCGACGGCGTGCAACAGCGGCTGCTCCCCTGCGAACTCGTCGAGGGCGACACCCTCGGCGCCCCCTGATCGGCGGTCGGCCGCGCCCACGCGGTGACCGTGCAACCGGAAGGAAGCAAGTGGTACAGATGCGTGCGGACGTCCTCGTCGTCGGGGGCGGGCTGGGCGGGGTGGCGGCGGCGCTCGCCGCGGCCCGCTCCGGCCGGTCGGTCATCCTGACCGAGGAGTTCGACTGGCTCGGCGGGCAGCTCACCAGCCAGGCCGTCCCGCCGGACGAGCACTCCTGGATCGAACAGTTCGGCGCCACCGCGAGCTACCGGGCCCTGCGCACCGGGATCCGCGACTACTACCGCCGGCACTACCCGCTGACCGAACGGTCGCGGGCCTGGACCGATCTCAACCCCGGGGCCGGCTGGGTCAGCCGGATCTGTCACGAGCCCCGGGTGGCCGTCGCCGTCATCGAGCAGATGCTGGCGCCGTACCGCGGATCCGGCCGGCTGACCGTCCTCCAGCCGTACCGGCCGGTCGCCGCCGAGACCGACGGGGACCGCGTGGTCGCGGTGACCCTCGCGCACCGCGACCGCGACGACCGCATCGACGTCACCGCCCCGTACGTCCTCGACGCCACCGAGACCGGCGAGCTGCTGCCGCTGACCGGCACCGAGTACGTCACCGGCTTCGAGTCGCGGGCCGACACCGGCGAGCCCAGCGCGCCGGCCGAGGCGCAGCCGATGAACATGCAGGCCGTCTCCGTCTGCTTCGCCCTCGACCACGTCGACGGCGACCACACCATCGACCGCCCGGCCAACTACGACTTCTGGCGCGACTACAAGCCCGACTTCTGGGGCGACCGGCTGCTGTCCTGGCGATCGCCGCACCCGCGCACCCTGGAGATCGTCGAACGCAGCTTCACCCCCAACCCCGACGACGACCCGCTGACCGTCAACGCCGACCAGCGGCTCAACCCGGGCGACGGCAACCTCTGGACGTTCCGGCGCATCGCCGCCCGGCGCAACTTCACCGACGGCGCGTACGGCAGCGACATCACGCTGGTGAACTGGCCGATGATCGACTATTTCGAGGGCCCCGTCATCGACGTGCCGAACGCGTCGTGGCACCTGGGCAAGGCCCGCGAGCTGTCGTACTCGGTCCTCTACTGGTTGCAGACCGAGGCACCCCGCCCGGACGGCGGCACCGGCTTCCCCGGCCTGCGCCTGCGCGGCGACGTGACCGGCAGCCGCGACGGCCTGGCGCAGGCCCCCTACATCCGGGAGTCGCGCCGCATCCGGGCCGAGTACACGGTGGTCGAGCAGGACCTGTCGCTGGCCGTGCGCGGCGAGCACGGCGCGGTCTCCTACCCGGACTCGGTCGGCGTGGGGATGTACCGCATCGACCTGCACCCCTCCACCGGCGGCGACAACTACATCGACGTCGGCTCCTGCCCGTTCGAGATCCCCCTCGGCGCGCTGGTCCCGCAACGCGTCGAGAACCTGCTGCCGGCCGGCAAGAACATCGGCACCACACACGTCACCAACGGCAGCTACCGGTTGCACCCGGTCGAGTGGAACGTCGGCGAGGTCGCCGGCATGCTCGCCGACTTCTGTCTGGCGCGGGGCGAGTCCCCGCGCGCGGTCCGCGGCACCCCCCGCCTGCTGGCCGACTTCCAGGACCGCCTCTCGGCGGCCGGCGTGGAGACGCGCTGGCCCGAGATCGCGGGCTACTGAACACCCCCGGTGAGGAGAAGATCATGAGATTGGGAAAGGGTGTGCGCGGTGTCGCCGCGGCACTGGCCGGCGTCCTCGCGCTGTCCGCCTGCGGCGGCGGTGACGAGGCCGGGGACAAGGGCCCGGCCAGCCTGCGGATGACCGTCTGGTCGGCCAACGAGGCGCACCTCAAGCTGTTCAACGAGATCGCCGACGAGTACCGCAAGACCCATCCGGAGGTCGCGGCCATCACGTTCGACCCGCTGCCGTTCGAGAACTACACCACGACGCTGACCACCCAGATCGCCGGCGGGAACGCGCCCGACCTGGCCTGGGTGTTCGAGAACTCCGCCCCCGACTTCGTCTCCTCCGGGGCGCTGCTGCCGCTGGACGACACCCTGAGGAAGACCGACGGCTACCAGTACGACGACATCTCCCCGGCCACCCTCAAGCTCTGGCAGAACGACGGCAAGCTGTACGCGTACCCGTTCTCCACCTCGCCGTTCGGGGTCTTCGTCAACACCGACCTGATCAAGAAGGCCGGGCAGAAGACCCCGGCCGAGCTGATCGCGGCCGGGCAGTGGAACTGGGACAGCGCGCTGTCCGTCGCCGGAGCCACGGCGGGCGCGACCGGCAAGGCCGGCCTGGTGATCCGCGACTTCGACTACAAGGGCTGGGACAACCTGTCGACGTTCTGGACCGGCTGGGGCGCGCAGGCGTGGAGCGAGGACGGAAAGTCCTGCGGCTTCGCCGCCCCGGAGATGGTCGAGGCGATGACCACCCTGCACAAGGCGATCTTCACCGGCAAGGCGCTGCCCGGCCCGGGCACGACCGCCGACTTCTTCGCCGGCGACGCGGCGATGACGGTCACCCAGATCTCCCGCGCCTCGCTGCTGAAGCCGGACGGCTTCGGCTGGGACCTGGTCCCGCTGCCGGCCGGCCCCAAGGGAAGCTACTCCGTGATCGGCCAGGCCGGCATCGGGGTGATGAAGAAGAGCAAGAACGCCGACGCCGCGGCCGGCTTCCTCGCCTTCCTGACCAACCCCACCAACTCGGCCAAGCTCGCCCAGTTCTTCCCGCCGCCGCGCCAGTCGCAGCTGACCGCGGAGACGCTGGGCAAGACGAACCCGATGCTCAAGCCCGAGCAGTTGCAGAAGGTCGTCATCGACGGCATCACCAACGGCGTGGTCAAGCCGAGTCACGCCGGGCAGGCCGAGCTCAGCCAGCAGGTGCGCGCCGGGCTCGACCCGCTGTGGAAGGCGGACGCGGACGTCAAGGCCGTCCTGGACGGCGTCTGCACCAAGATCCAGCCGCTGCTGGCGAAGTAGGGCAGCCTGACCATGTCCCAGACGGACACGACGGTGGGCGGGGTCGAGGCCCCGCCCACCCGGGACCGGCCGCCGCCGCGGCCGTACTGGACCAGCCGCCGCCGCGACCAGCTCACCGGTTACCTGTTCATCGCGCCCCAACTCATCGGCAGCGCCGTCTTCGTGATCCTGCCGCTGATCCTGGTGGTCTGGTACAGCCTGCACGAGTGGAACGTGCTGGCCGGCACGTTCGAGTTCGTCGGCACCGAGAACTACGCGGCGCTGGGCGAGGACACCAACCTCGGCCCGGTGCTGCGGGCCACCGGCCTCTTCTCGGTCGGGTTGGTGGTGTTCAACCTCGCCCTGGCCCTGCTGCTGGCCGTACTGCTCAACCAGAGGCTGCGCGGCACGATCGTGTTCCGCACCCTGTTCTTCTCCCCCGTGGTCGTCTCGCTTGTCGCCTGGACGATCGTGTGGGGGTTCCTGCTGCAGGACAACGGCGGCGTGAACGGCCTGCTCGACACGATCGGCGTGGACGGGCCGAACTGGCTGCGCGGCGAGACCACCGCCATGGTCTCGGTCGTCGTGGTGCAGGTGTTCAAGAACGTCGGCCTGAACATGGTGCTCTTCCTGGCCGCCCTCCAGGGCGTGCCGGCCGAGCTGTACGAGGCCGCCGAGGTCGACGGGGCGAGCCGGCTGCGCCAGTTCTGGCGGATCACGGTGCCGATGATCAGCCCGACCATCCTGCTCACCTCGATCATCACGGTGGTCGGCTCGTTGCAGGTCTTCGCGCAGATCGCGGTGCTCACCCAGGGCGGCCCCGGCACCTCGACCACGGTGCTCGTCTACTACCTCTACCAGCAGGCGTTCCAGTTCCACCACTTCGGCTACGGCGCCACCCTGTCGATCGTGCTGTTCGGCATCGTGCTCGCGCTCACCGTGCTGCAGTGGCAGATGCGTAAGAGGTGGGTCCACCATGAGTCGTGAGCTGTCGCGCCGGACCAAGCTGGTGCTCTACGGGGTGCTGATGGTCCTGGCGGTCCCGTTCGTCTTCCCGACCTGGTGGATGGTCACGTCGTCGCTGAAGCCGGTGGCCGACATCTTCGCCTTCCCGCCGCAGCTCCTGCCGGTCGACCCGCAGCTGGACGCGTACCGGCGGGTGTTCGAGTTGCAGCCGTTCGGTCAGCAGTACCTGAACAGCCTCTACATCGCGCTGGTGGTCACCGTCGGCACCCTGGCGGTGGCGGCGCTGGCCGGGTACGCCTTCGCCCGGATCCGCTTCCGTGGCCAGAACGTGCTGTTCCTGGTGATCCTCGCCGGCCTGCTCATCCCGAGCGAGGTGACGATCGTCCCGCTGTTCCAGATGTTCTTCAAGCTGGGCCTGGTCGACACCCACTGGCCGCTGATCCTGGTGCCGATCCTCGGCGCGCCGAGCGTCCTGGCCACGTTCATCATGCGGCAGTTCTTCATCAGCCTCCCCGGCGAGTTGGAGGAGGCGGCCCGCGTGGACGGGCTGGGCCGGTTCGCCACCTTCTGGAAGATCGCCCTGCCGCTGTCCCGGCCCGCACTGGGCGCGGTCGCCATCTTCACGTTCCTGCACAGCTGGAACCTGTACCTGGAGCCGATCGTGTTCCTCTCCTCCCCGGAGAAGTTCACCCTGCCCCAGGCGCTCACCCAGTTCGTCGACGCCTACGGCGGCCCGATGTGGAACGTCCAGCTCGCCGCGGCCTCGATGACCGCGCTGCCGGTCCTGGCGGTCTTCGTCATCGCGCAGAAGCAGTTCGTCGAGGGACTGGCCCACACCGGCCTCAAGGGATGACGGCGCCGGCTCCCCGGGTCGGCGTCGACATCGGCGGCACCAAGACCGTGGCGGCGCTGGTCGGGGCGGACGGGCGGGTGCTCGGGCGACGCCGGGCACCCACCCCGGCCACGTCGGGCCCGGCCGCCGTGCTGGACACCGCCGCGCGGCTCGCCCGGGACCTGCTCGACGCGGCCGACGACGGTCCGGTCGGCGTGGGCGCCGCCGGCGCGATCGACCCGGCCACCGGCACCGTCCGGTACGCCACCGACAGCCTGCCCGGCTGGTCCGGCACACCGGTCGCCGACGAGTTGGCCGAACGGCTGGCCCGACCGGTGCGGGTCACCAACGACGTGAACGCCGCCGCGCTCGGCGAGAGCTGGGTCGGCGCCGGCCACGACCGGCGGGAGCTGCTGCTGGTCGCGGTCGGCACCGGCCTGGGCGGCGCGATGCTCCAGGGCGGTCGGATCTCCACCGGCGCCCGGGGCGGAGCCGGCGAGGTGGGGCACCTTCCGGCGCCCGGCGCCGAGCGGCTGCGCTGCGGCTGCGGCCGGTACGGGCACCTGGAGGGCATCGCCTCGGGCACGGGACTGGCTGGCGCGTACGCCCTGGAGACCGGCCTGCGGATCACCGGCCGGGCCGTGGCGCAGCGGGCGGCGACCGGCGACCCGACCGCCCGGGAGGTGCTGGACCGCGCCGGCGCCGCCCTCGGCGGTGCGCTCGCGGGACTGGTCGCCCTGCTCGATCCGCAGGCGGTGGTCGTGGCCGGCGGCGCGGCCGACGCGCTGCTTCCCGGCGCCGCCGCGGCCTTCGCGGCCGAACTGCCCCCGGCCTGGGCGGACGTGCCCCTGCTCCCCGCGGCGCTGGGCGGCGACGCCGTCGCGGTCGGCGCGGCCCGACTCGCCGGCGACGTTCCGCCGGGCGTCGGTGGGACACGCCCCTCTCCCCGCGACGGAAGGACGAGACGATGAACGTGTTCGACGACCTGGCCGGCGGGCTGGTGGTCTCCTGCCAACCGCTGAACGACGAGCCCGACGACCCGATGCGCGACCCCCACGTCCAGGCCCGGGTGGCGGCGGCGGTCGTACGCGGCGGCGCGGTGGCGATCCGGGCCAACGGACCGGCCGACGTCGCGGCGATCCGCGCCGCCGTCGACGTGCCGGTGATCGGTCTGCACAAGGACGGCGTCGACGGGGTGTTCATCACCCCCACGGCGGAGCACGCCGTCGGCGTGGCGGCGGCCGGGGCGCACGTCGTCGCCGTCGACGCCACCGACCGCCCCCGTCCGGACGGGCGGACCTTCGCCGACACGGTCCGCGCGATCCGGGCCCGGACGGAGGCGTTGGTCCTCGCCGACGTCGCCACGGCGGCGGAGGGCGTGGCCGCCGTCCGCGACGGCGCGGACGCGGTGGCCACGACGCTCTCCGGCTACACCCCGTCCAGCCCTCGCCGGGACGGTCCCGACCTGGCACTCGTGGCGGAACTCGCCGCGCTCGTTCCGGTGCCGGTGATCGCCGAGGGCCGCTACCGCGAGCCGGAGCACGTCGACCGGGCCTTCGCGGCCGGCGCCCACGCGGTGGTGATGGGCAACGCGATCACCTCACCGTTGTGGATCACGCGCCGGCTCGTGGGGGCCGTCCGCCGTCCCGCCGGGACGCACGGGGCGTAGCACCACCGCCGCGCCGGCGGAGTCTCAGCGCTCTCCCGGCACTTCGGACGGCGGGCAGCAGACCGTGAGCGCGCCGGGCATCACCCGCACCTTCAGCGTGGAGACCTCCTTGCGCGCGCCGCCGTCGAGCTCGTACGTGCGCGGCGCAGCCAGCCGCACCTTGATCCTGCGGCCTCGCGTGACGCGTACGAACGGCGACTCCTCCGAGCGGCCGGCGGCCATCCGGCCGAGGGTGCGCGCCCAGTCGACCGCGCCGTTGGCGGTGGACACGCCGACCTCCAGGCAGCCGTCGTCGGGGCGGGCGTCGTCGAAGGCGGGGATGCCGCCGGTGATGGTGCCGACGTTGCCGAACAGCACGCAGCTCGCCTCGCCGTCGAACCACTTCGCGCCGTCGACGGTGATCCGGGTGGCGACCAGTTCGCCCCGCACGTGCCGCAACCCCGTCCACATGTACGCGAGGCGGCCGAACCGGCCCTTGAGCGTGCGGTCGGCGTCACGGATCAGGTCGCCGTCGAAGCCGGCGCCGGCCATGACGGCGAAGTGCTCGCCGTTGAGCCTGCCGAGGTCGAGGGCGCGCCGCCGGCCACACAGACCGATCCGGACCGCCTCGGGCAGGTCCTCGGGGATGCCGAGGTTCGCGGCGAAGAGGTTGGCGGTGCCGGCGGGCAGGATCGCCATGGCGGCGTCCGCGCCGGCGAGGGTGTCGGCGCAGCGCTGCACCATGCCGTCGCCGCCCCACACGAAGATCAGTTCGGCGCCCTTCTTCAGCGCCTTACGGACCTTCTTCGGCGCCTTGCGGCTCTTGGGCACCTCGTACCAGAGCAGGTCCTCGACCCCGGCGCCGGCCAGTTCCGCGCGCAGCGCGTCGAGGCCGCCGCCGAGGCTCTTCCTACGGTGGGCGACGACGGCGACCCTGCCGACAGCCGCCGGCGCGGTGCTCGTGCTCATGGCCGGCGGTGATACCCAGGCGGCCCGGTTTCCACGCCTGGGCCAGGGTGTGGCCGAGCACGGCCGTGGGGTACGGCCGGTCGGCGGAACGCCACGACGAGCGTCCCGCCGACCGGCCCGCCGGCGCCACGGCGCAACGGGCGAGGGGTCCCGCCGCACACCTCACACCGGACGTCGGCCCCGGGTCGACACGAACTGGTACGACATCACGGCGAACCCGGGGTCGCGCAGGAGCCTGCGGAACGCCTCCAGTTGGCCGGGCGACACCCCCGCGTCGAGAAGTTCCGGCTCCAGTTGCCGGGAGTTCGTCTCGTGGAGCGACGCCCCGAGCGAGCCACCGGGCCAACTCCGCGAGTGGGTGACGGTGTCGACGTCGACCAGGCCCGCCGCTGCCAGCTGCGCGTGCACGTCCTGCGCCCAGGCCAGATCCGCGCCGTGGCTCTGGAGGATGCCGAGCATCGCGTCGGTCACCTGGGCGAAGAGCTTCGCCGCGTCGTCGCTCGGCGCGGTCAGCACCCGCAGCGGCGCGGTGCAGTCGAACTCCTCGATCACCAGCCACCCGCCGGGGGCCAGCGCGCCGGCCAGCGAGGCCAGCACGCGCCGCCGCTCCGGCAGGTGCAGCAGCACCAGGCGGGCGTGGATCAGGTCGAAGGCGTCCCCGGGGGGCGGCTCGGTGCGCACGTCGTGACGGCGGACGTCGAGGTTGGCACCCGGGGCGAGGTGCGCGGTGTCGATGTCGGTCGCCAGCACGCGTCCCGCCGGGCCGACCGCCTCGGCCACGCTCCGGGCGACCGAGCCGCCACCGGCGCCGATCTCCCAGCACACGCCGCCCGGGGCGAGCACCGGAGCGGCGAGCCGCGTCGCGGTCACCGGGTCCAGGAACGACTCCAGCGCCCGCAGCTGGGGCACGGCGTCCGGGGAGCCGTTGTCGAAGGTGTACTCGGTGTCACGGATGTCTGTCGGCATCGTTGCTCACCCCTGTCGAGGATGGTCGGGTCAGGTGCGCGGAACCGGCCCAGAGCCCGGGCACCGGTCGGGGAGCCGGCGGCTCCACGACCGCGGCGACGCTGAGCATCGCCGCCAGCCGGCCCGGGTCGGCCCGGGCCTCGTCCGCCGGCCGGTCGTAGACCACCCGGCCGTACTCGAGCACCGCGATCCGGTCGGCGACCTCGATGGCGTACGGGAGCTGCTGCTCGACGAGCAGCACGGTCAGCCCCGTCCTGGCGAGGGCGCCGACGAGGTCACGCACCCGGGCCGCCAGATCGGGGGCGAGCCCTTCGCACGGCTCGTCGAGCAGCAGCACCCGGGGCTGGCCGAGCAGGGCCCGGGCGATCGCCAGCATCTGCTGCTCGCCGCCGGAGAGCTGGTCGCCGCGGTGGCGCAGCCGGGCCGCCAACCGTGGCAGCAGCTCCAGGATCCGCGCGACCGTCCACCCCTCGCCGCCCGGCGTCGCGGCCCGCCACGGCGCGGCCGCGAGGACGAGGTGCTCGGCCACCGTCAACCGGGAGAAGACCCGCCGGCCCTGCGGGACGAGCCCGACCCCGCACCGGGCGATCCGGTGCGGCTGCCGGCCGGCCACCTGCACACCCCCGACTTCGACGCGCCCGCTGTAGGGCCGCACCAGCCCGGCGACGGCGTGCACCAGGGTGCTCTTCCCGGCGCCGTTGCGGCCCACCACCGCCTGCACGGTGCCCGCCGCCACGTCGAGGCTGACCTCGTGCAGCACGATCCCGCCTGCGTAGCCGGCGCAGAGCCGTTCCGTCCGCAGCATCAGGACACCCCCTCCGCCCAGGCCTGCCGGACCGGACCGGAGGCGCGGATCTCGGCGGGGGTCCCGGTGGCCACCGTCCGGCCGTCGCGCAGCACCGTCACCCGGTCGCAGAGCGCGTACACCAGGTCCAGCCGGTGCTCGACCAGCAGCACCGCGACGGCGCGCGGCAGGTTCCGCAGGAACTCCACCAGCCCGCCGACCTCGACGGCGGAGAGCCCGGCGGCCGGTTCGTCGAGCAGCAGCAGCCGCGGCCGGCCGGCCAGGGCCATGGCGATCTCCAGTTGGCGCCGCTGCCCGTGGGCGAGCCGGCCGGCGGGGACGCCGCCCACGTCACGCAGGCCCAGCCGCTCCAGCATCACCCCCGCCGTGCGCTCGGCGGCGGCGCGCTTCGCCCCCGGGCGCCACCGGCCGGGCCGCACCGCGTGCGGCAGCGCGGCCACCACCACGTTCTCGGTAGCGGTGAGGCTCGACCAGGTGGCGGGACGCTGATGGATCCGGCCGATGCCGCGCCGTGCGCGGGCGGCCGGCCCGAGCCGGGTGACGTCCCGGCCGGCGAGGTGCACCCGGCCGCCGTCCGCCCGCGTGGCTCCGCCGAGCACGTCGAGCAGGGTGGTCTTGCCGGCACCGTTGGGCCCGATGAGGGCGTGCCGCTGGCCGTGGTCGACCCGCAGGTCGACCCCGTCGAGCGCGGCCAGCGACCCGTACCGGACGGTGACGCCTCGGGCGGACAGCAGCGGCGTCATGCGCGTGCTCCCGTCGGCGCCGGCCGCTCCGCGGCGGGATCGGGGGGCCGCGCCGGCAGGCCCGGGAGCAGCCTCCCCCGCACGGCCGGCGGTCGGTGCCCGTCGCCGGGAAGCAGGTGGACGGTGACGACGAACGCCACCCCCAGCACCAGTGGCGCGTAGCCGGGGAGCACCCCGAAGAGCCAGTCCCGCCCGGCGATGACGATCGCGGCGCCCACCAGCGCGCCGCCGACCGACGCGGTGCCGCCGATCACCACCCCGAGCAGCAGCAGCGCCGAGGTGTCGAAGCCGAAGTCGGCCGGCGAGATGAACTGCTGGGCCACCACGAGCAGCGAGCCCGCCGCGCCCGCGACCGCCCCCGCCGCCACGTGCACGCCGGCCACCTGCGCCGACACCCGGTGGCCGCTGGCCCGCAGCCGCGCCTCGTCGTCCCGGCCCGCCCGCAGCAGCAGGCCGACCCGGGTGCGCAGGACCAGCAGCACCGCGGCGACCAGCACGGCGACGACGACCAGGGTGTACAGGTAGCGGGCCCGGTCGGTGGCCAGGACCGGCAGCCCCCACAGCGGACGTACCGGCGGCACCCCGGCGAGCCCGTCGGTGCCGCCGGTCACCGACCGCCACCGGCCGACGAGCGTCACCACGAGTTCGCCGACCGCCAGGGTGATCATCAGGACCACCACCCCGCGGGCGGACACCACGAGCGGAACGGTCGCCGCGGCCAGCGCCGCCCCGGCCGCCGCCGCGACGCCCAGGTGCACCACCCCCACGTCGGAGAGCCGGCTGCCGAGGACCGCGCTGGCGTACGCGCCGGCCGCGTAGGGCGCGGTCTGCCCGAGGGTGGGCAGCCCGGCCACGCCGGTGAGCAGGGCGACGCTCACCCCCACCAGGCCGAGAGCGAGGGTGCGGGCGAGCAGCGCGGCGGTGTAGTCGTCGACCGCCCACGGCGCCAGCAGAAGGCCGGCCAGGACGAGCACGGCGACGCCGCGCCGCAGCGCGCGTACCGCCTCCTGCCTCACGTCGCCCTCCGGGCCGTGGCCAGGCCGCGGGCCCGCACGGCCAGGACCGCGGCCATGGCGGCGAAGAGCAGGAACGGGGCGGCCGCCGGCGCCAGCGCCACCCCGAGGGTCTGGATCTGCCCGACGGCGAGCGCGGCCAGCAGGGTACCGGTCATCGACCCGAGGCCGCCGAGGACGACGACCACCAGCGACAGCAGCAGCACCGAGTCGGCGGTGTCCGGCCCGGGACCGATGATCGGCGCGCCGAGCACGCCGGCCGCGCCGGCCAGCGCCCCGGCGGCGGCGAGCACGCCCACCCGGATCCAGGCCGGGCTCACCCCGAGCGCGGCCACCATCTCGGCGTCGTCGACGGCCGCGCGGACCAGCATCCCGGCCCGGGTGCGCCGCACCGTGAGGTGCAGCAAACCGGCGAGCACGGCCGCGACGACGATGAAGACCAGCCGGTACGCGGCGTAGCGGTGCCCGGCGACGGAGACCGACCCGTCCAGCGCGGCGGGCACGCGCACCGGCGGGTCGTCCGGCCCGAACGCGGCCACGAGCAGGCTGCCGCCGGCCAGCGCCACCCCGAAGGTCAGCAGCGCCTGGGTGAGGTGGTTGCGCGCGGCGACGCGGGTGAGCAGCGCGGCGACCAGCGCGCCGGCCGCGGTGGCGGCGACCACCCCGACCGCCAGGGCCAGCAGCAGGCTCGGCCAGCCGCCGTCGAGCAGCGCGGCGGCGGTGTACCCGCCGATCGCGTACAGGGTGCCGTGCGCCAGGTTCAGGATGCCGGCGACGCCGAAGCAGAGCACCAGTCCCGCCGCGGCGACGAAGAGCAGCAGCCCGTAGGCCACCCCGTCCAGCGCGGGAACCAGGTACGGATCGATTCGCGTGTCGGCCGCCACGGCGCTCACCCGCCGACGGTGGCGAGGTCACCCACGACGGTGTTCGACAGCGCCCGGCCGTCCTGGCGCACCTGCCGGAGGTACCACTTCTGCACCGGCGCGTGGGTGGTCGGCGAGAACTGCCAGGTGCCGCGCGGGCTGGCGATCTGGCCGAGCTGGCCGATGGCCGCGTTGACGCTCTCCGGTGTCGGGTCGTCGCCGGCCGCCGCGATGGCGCGGTCGAGCACGGCCGCCGCGTCGTAGGAGGCCATCGCGTACGTCGTCGGGGAGCCGTCGTTCCTGGTCTTCCAGGCGGCCACGAAGGCGCGGTTCTCGGCGTTGTCGAGGTCGGGCGAGTAGTTGAGCACCGAGTAGATGTCGCGGGCGGCCTCGCCCTGGGCGTCGAGCACCCCGCCCTCGGTGAGGAACCCGGCGGCGTAGAGCGGCAGGTCCCGGATCTCCGACTGGGCGTACTGCTTGACGAAGTCGACGGCCGAGCTGCCGGCGTAGAAGGTGTAGACGGCGTTCGCGCCCGAGGCCTTGATCCGGGCGAAGTACGGGGTGAAGTTGGTGGTCGTCGGGAACGGGGTGAAGGTGGTTTTGCCGTCGGGGTTGGCCAGCTTGCCGCCGGCCGCGGCGAACGCGTCGGTGAAGCCCCGCAGCTCGTCCCAGCCGCCCTGGTAGTCCGGGCCGATGGCGTAGACGCTGCCCCTGACGTTGTCGCGCACGTGGCGGGCGATCGCCTCCCCCGGCTCGTCGGAGAGGTAGGAGGTGTGCCAGATGCGGGAGACGTCCTTGAGTTCGGGGCGCCCGTTCGAGCCGACGAACGGCACCTTCGTCTCGTTGAGCAGCGGGTAGACCGCCGCCACCGAGCCGCCGCCGACGATCCCGGTGAGGGCGACCACGCGGTCCTGCTTGAGCAGCTTCGTCGCGGCGGGCACCGCGGTCGCGGCGCCGTTGCCCTCGTCGGCGACGACCAGGTCCACCTTCCGGCCGCCGAGCTTGCCGTCGTGGGTGGCCAGGTAGAGCTCGAAACCGGCGCGGATCTCCTTGCCGACCGCCTGGTAGGTGCCCGACAGCGACGCCAGCAGGCCGATCTTGATCGATCCGGTGGGCCCGGAGCCGGGCCCGTCGTCGGCACAGGCGGTGGTGGCGAGCAGGACGGCGGCGAGCAGCGCCGCGACGCGGGCACGGCGGCGCCCGGGGGTGGTCAGAGACATGTCTTCTCCTGCGAGGGGATGGGGGTTCCGGCGTGGGCCGGGTGTCAGCGGCTGCGGCTGAGCGCCGCCCGGGCCGCGGGGGTGAGCGCGTCGCCGATGCGGTTCGCCAGCTCGGTCATCTCGTAGGAGACCTTGCCGACGTCGCACTGCGGGTCGGCGAGCACCAGCAGGGACGCGCCGTCGTTGAAGGCCATCGAGAACATGAAGCCGCCCTCGAGCTGGGTGACGTTGGAGATCACCGCCCCGGCGTCGAAGAAGGCGGCCGCGCCGCGCAGCAGGCTGACCAGCCCGCTGCCGGTCGCCGCCAACTGGTCCGCCCGGTCCGGCGGGAGGCCCCGGGTGGCGGCCACCATCAGGCCGTCGCTGGAGATCGCGATCGCATGGCTGACCTCGGTGGCGCGCTCGGCGAAGGCGTCCAGCAGCCAGCCGAGATCCTGTTGGTCGGTCACGTGCTCTCCCTGTCGGGTCAGTTGTTGATCGGATTGGGCCGGCGGCCCGCGACGCCCCGCGCGTACGCGGCCATCGCGGTGGCCACCTGGGCCGGATCACGGTGCTCGGAGCGCTGCCTCGGCACCGTGACGCCGCCCGGCACCAGGTGCCGTTGCGGCTGACGCCGGGGCAGGCCGGACGTGGTGGTGGCGACGACCTCGGGCGCGTCGGCCCGGGCGGCGGTGCGCCAGGCGTCGTCGGCGGGGCCCGCCCACTGCGTCCCGTTCGCGCCGTCGTCGTGGCTGGCCCGGAACCAGTGGTTGACCTCTTCGAAGATGACGAGTTCCTCGGTGGGCTCGTCACCGCGCGCGGGCGACGTCGGTGCGGGCCGGAACACCGGCGCCACCGGCAGCGCCCGCTCGACGGGCGGCCTCCCGGCCCACGGCTCCGGCGCCGCGGCCTCGTACGCCGTCGGCCCGCTTTGGTACGCCGTCGGCCCGACCGTGGTCCGGGCCGCGCGCCGCGACGGCCGGGCGGGCGTGAGCAGGAACTCCTCCGGGGGCAGCGGACGGATGATCGTCGCGGGGAGCGCCGCCTCGGCGATGGTGCCGCGGCGGGGCCCGGGACGGAGCTGGACCGCCACGCCGAGCCGGGCCGCGAGCTGTCCCACGACGACCAGCCCCATCGCCCGCACGGCCGCGACGTCGATGGCCGGCGGGCGGGCCAGCAGGTCGTTGAGCTGCTGACGTCGCTGCGCGGACAGCCCCACGCCCTCGTCGCTGACCTGGACGACCACCCGGTCGCCGAGGCTGCGGCCGGTCACCCACGCCTCCGTTCCGGGCGGGGAGTAGCCGGTGGCGTTGTCCATCAGCTCGGCCAGCAGGTGCACGACCTCGTCGACGGCGTCGGCCGAGACGGCGACGTCGCCGTCGACCAGGCCGAGGCGGATCCGGGCGTAGTGCTCGATCTGGCTCTGCGCCGCCTGGAGCACCTGTTGCAGCGGCACGTCGTGCTGGCGTACCCGCCCGACGCCCACCCCGCCGAGCACCAGCAGGCTGGCGTTGATCCGCCCCATCCGGGTGGCCAGGTTGTCCAGCGTGTACAGCTGGTCCAGCCGCTCGGGGTCGGTCTCGTCCCGCTCGACCTTGTCGACCTGTGCCAGCACCGCGTCGACCAGCCGCTGCTCCCGGCGACTGAGGTGGATGAAGATGTCGGCCGTGTTGGCCCGCATGACCGCCTGCTCGGCCGCCGTACGCACGGCCGCCCGGTGCACAGCCGCGAACGCCTCCCCCACCTCGCCGATCTCGTCGCCGCTGGACGCCTCCAGCGTCTCCGCGGACTGCCGCCGGGCCAGCTCGTCCGGGTCCAGCGACGAGCTGCCGGGGTGTTGGAGCCGGGCCACCACCTGCGGCAGCCGTTCGAAGGCGACGGCGTTCGCCGCGTCCCGCAACCGCCGCAGGCGCCGGGTGATCTGCCGGGCCACCGCCCAGGTGACCAGGGCGGTGAGCAGCAGGGCCGCCACCGCGGCGGCGGCCTCCACGGCCGTACGCCGCCGTTGGTCGGCGTGGGCGTCGCGGATGTCGTCGAGCACCGCCGCGTCGACCCGTTGGCGCAGCTCGGCGAGGCGCACGGACCACTGCTGGGTGGCGGTGACCCAGGCGCCCGGGTCCAGCCGCAGCCGGGTTCCCGGCCGGGTCCTCGACACCTCGTCCTGCATCCGTTGCAGCAGCAGGGCGTCCTCGCCGCTGCCCGCCTGCTCCCACCAGCCCTGCCAGGCCGGCCGGGCCAGTGCCAGGAACGAGAGGCTGGACTCGGTGAAGCCGGACCGGGCCGCGGCGATGTCCTGCTGCATGGCGGGGGTCAGTCCGTCGGCGGCGATCGCGCGCAGGACGGCGACCTGCTGCTGTCCGACCGACTCGGCCACCTTGGACAGCGCCGCGGAGGCGCGCATGCCGTCCGCGATCCGGGCGTTGACCACGCCGAGGGTGACGCTCTCGCGGAGGCTGAGCAGGTCGGCGATCGCGATCCGGTAGCTGAAGGTCATCGCGGACACCGAGGCGTGCGCCGCCGTGCGCACCTGCGCGCGCAGCGGCGGCAGCCCTTCCAGCGCCAGGTCGATCCGCTGCAGCGCGGTCCGGCTGGCCGCGGCGCCGGAGGGGGCCTGGTCGCGCTGCCGGCGGTAGCGGGCCACGGCGGCGTCGGTGGCGGCGGTGGCGTCCGCGAACGCCTCCTGCTGCTCCGACGCGCCGCGGCTGAGCAGGTCGGCGGCGACGACGCGCTCGCGTTGCAGCCGGTGGGCCAGGTCGCCGGCCTCGGCGCCGAGCCGCGCCAGGGTGCCGAGGTCGCTCGCCCGGGTCGTCTGGCGGGCGCTCTCTGTCAGCGCGAGGCCGGCGAAGCCCATCACGGCGACCAGCGGGGCGACGACGATGAGGCGCATCCGGGTGGCAATCTTCCAACCGCGGCGGCGGGTCGGGTAGGGTCGGGCCGCGTGGGACCTCGTGCTCGACGCCAAGACTGACTCCCGCGACTCATCCAAGACGGCCTATGTGCACCTTGCCGTATGCACGTCTCATTCCGCCGGAACCCGCGCCCGCAGACCAGACCTGACGGTGGTACAAACAGCCCGTACCAGCATCTGTACCCAGCGTCAGCAACGTCGACCCAGTTCGGGGCGTACCGGCCGCCGCGCACGTCAGGAACGCCCGGACCGCCCGCCCGAGGGGTGCGGCGGGACGTCCGTCTCCGGCTGGACGCTGAGCACCTGGTCGATCAGCTCCCGCAGCTCGTCTATCGCCGCGACGACCGCCTCCGGATCCCGCGCGTCGCGCCGTGGCGTCGGCGGCGCGAGGGCCGGATCGAGCCGGGCCACCTCCCCGAACCGGGGGCCCCGACGGCCGTCCGCCGCCAGCTGCTCCGCCGCGACCTGCGGCCACAGCGCCGCGAGGCGCCCGCCGGTGCCGAGCACCTCGTCGCAGCGGACGGCGAACTCGTGGCTGCCGTACCGGCGTCCGGACTCGACCGCGGCGACCGTCTCCCGGCTGAACCGCACCCGCTCGGCCAGCGCACGCTGGGTCAGCCCCCGCCGCGTACGCCAGGTGCGCAGTTCGGAACGGAACCGGTGGATGGCACCGGCGCCGGCGGCGCTCGACGGGGGCGTGCGATCCATGTGTTCACCTTCGCGACGCCGATCGACTGGCAACCGGATCAGCGTCAAATCGAGTTTGGGCGATGACTGGACATTCGCAGGGGACAATTCTTAACCCACGAGCCGACGGGTGTGAAGACGTGACTTCGCACAGTGGTCGCCAACCGCAGGTGGGGGGTCAGGGACAGCCGCTCCGGTGTCTCGGCGCGCACCGGGACGCCACCGCGTGCCGCCGGCGCGACGGAGGCGTCCAGCCGTCTCCGGGCACGGGATCGGGGCCGGCACGACACCGCCCCGGGGCCGCCGGTCATCCGGCGACGGGCGCCGCCGGCGCACCGGACGACACCGCCACGTCGACGACCACGGGCAGGCTCCGGTGCGCCCGGAACGCGACATTGGCCTTGTACGAACGGCGGTGGCCGGCCGCCAGACGAAGACCGGGAATTGCCTCGGCGAGCCGGGTCAGCGCCACCTGCGCCTCCAGTCGCGCCAATGCCGCCCCGATGCAGAAATGGGGACCGTGCCCGAACGACACGTGGCCGTCGGCGTCGGGCCGGCGCGGATCGAATTGCTCCGGGCGGGCGAATACCGCCGGATCCCGATTCGCGGCGCCGATGAGCAGCAGGCAGCGCGCCCCGGCCGGGACGGTGACGCCGCCCAAAGTCACCGGCCGGCGGGTCACCCGCAGCCAACCGTCGATGGCGGGCGCGAACCGCAGCGTCTCGGTCAGGAACGCCGGAACGCACTGCGGGTCCGCCCCGATCTCCCGCCACCGGTCCGGGCACGACAGCGCCTGGTCGAGCGCGTGGGCGAGGAGCCCGGCGGTCGTCTCGTGCCCGGCGACCAGGAGGTTGAACACGATGCTCGACACCTCGGCCACCGTGAGCACCTCGTCGTCGCCGTCGCGGTGGGCCAGCAACTGCCCGACGTAGTCGTCGCCGTACCGGCCACCGTCGAGTCGGGCGGCCACCAGGTCCTGGCAGTAGCGCCAGAACTCCAGCAGCCCGCGCGCGAGCCGGACCTGCTCGGCCGGCTCCGGTCGCCCCCAGATCAGCGCGATCTGACCGTCGGCCCACGCCCTGACCCGGCCGACGTCCTCCGCCGGCACGCCGAGGATGTCGAGCACCACCAGCAGGGGCAGCTCGGTGGTGAACTCCGCGACGAGGTCGGCCCGCCCGCCGGCACGCGCGACGAGCCGGGACACCAGTTCGTCGACCCGGCGCCTGACGATCGCGCCGTACCGGTGCTCGACGCGTTCGGGGGTGTTGGCGAACGTCGCCCGCAGGGCCCGACGTGTCCTGGGATGCACCGGAGGGTCCGCGGCGGCGGTGGTGGGCGGCGCGTCGATCCGGGCGACGATGCCCATCGCCTCGGGGCAGACGTCGTAGACCGGGGCGAGGGTGAGGGCGTTGCCGAACGTCGCGACGTCACCGAGCGCACGGCGGACGTCGGCGTGCCTGGTGATCAACCACAGCCCGAGCTCGTCGTCGTGGCGCACCCCGCCGGATTCGTCGAGCAGTCGCCTCCACACGTGCGCCGGATCGGACAGATACGCCCCTGCGAACGGATCCAACCGCATGACCGCCTCCTGGAGTGCCATGACCGCGCCACGGGATTGCCGAACGTCCTCCCGGGTCCGGGGTCACCGCCGCGCGCCCTCACGGTGCGTCAATTGAGGGACGAAGTCAACATCAGTATTCGTCAATTCATGTATTCGCGGATTCACGTCGTCGGGAACGCGCGCGCCATTTCGTCCTGCAACTTGCGGGACGCCTCTTGCTCGGCGACCATCGCGCCGACCAGCGTAAACGACGCAAGGGCACGCGGCAGGTCACCACCTCGCCGCGCCGCCCGCGTGTTCATGGCGGCCCGTCGAAAAAGCGGGCGCGGGGCGCGCCGATTGACGACTCCTGCCGGCGGGACAGGCGGGTGCGGCGGCGTTTGAACGGGGTCCAGACGGTGCCGCGGTCGCCTTGGACGGCGGTGAGGTCGTCGGCGCAGGCGGCCAGCAGGTCGACGGCGTCGCGCAGGTCGCGCCACACGGTGACCACCGACACCTCGAAGCCGGCGGCCAGCCGGGTGCGGGTGTCGCCGTTGCGCAGGTGGGCCACGGCCATCAGCGCCCGCCGCTGCGCAGGCAGCCTCCGCCAGCGGGCGCCGAGCGCACGTCGGCGGTCGCGGATCAGCTCGGTCAGGCGGGTGAGACTGGGCGTGGACGGCGGGACAGGTCAGCAACGAAGCTCCCCTGCCGGGCAGCGCGTCTTGGTCGACTGCTGTCCTGCCGGGAGCTTCGTCCGCACTATCTGGAGCAGCGACACACCACTGAGCGCCTGCTCAGGAACCCTTGATCACGAGGAAAATGGCCCATTGACCGACACCGCTGCTGGGAACACCTTCACCGAGTTACGAGGCGTCCTTTAGATTTGTTCACGAGAGCCCACCAAAAAACCCTGGTCAAGCCATGTTTATCGATCCGTTACCAAGGGCGGACTCCGCAGGAACTGCGGCACCCTTACGGTCCATCTATAACTACTGCAGATACGGAGTGATTCATGAAAAAAGCAGCGAAGAAGCGACTCGCAGCGGCGGGGGGAGCACTCGCACTCGCGTTTGCCGGCATCCTTCCCGTCGCGGTACCGGCATCTGCGGCGGTCGAACCCATTCCGAGCGCGACGGTGGATGGGAGAGACGCCGAAACGATGGACTTCGGAACCATGGCGTCATGTGCGAACTGGACGCCGCACATGAGGCGAGTCATCGTCGGCAGCGCGAAGGTGCACAGCAGCTACTACGGGTCATCCCCTGTGGTAGCCACATGGAAGTCCAAGACGCTTTTCCGCATCGACAAGCGCTGCGTGAACAATCACGGAAACGTGTGGTGGCACTCGGACTGCTGCACTGGCGTTAAGGGCTGGATCTGGAACGACTACACGGAGTTCGCCCACTACAACTGACAGGGCTCCCCCCACTGCCGTTGGTCGCTGCGAACAGAGCGCCTTGAGTTTTGCGCAGCTACCAGCGCGGTGATTGAGCAACGGCACAACCAGTCACATAGCGACCATCTTCGCGCCTCTGAGGTGAACTGGCCAGGGCGACAAGGTGTATGCCCGACCAGGCATACGACCTTGTCGCCCTGACCCCTTGGGCGTCGACCCCTTCGATCTTCGCCCCACAGTCAATTCTTGAAGGGCACACAACCCGAGCTCGGCAGTCGCGCTGAGCGCCTCTCGCCGTGGGTCTGGCTGGTCGGATCGTGATGCGGGGCGAGGATGGCCTCGATGATCGCGGTGGCCCGTCGGGGGCTGCAGCGACACTCACCATCCAGGCCGAGCGGCGCGGTCGCCCGGCAAGGCGCGGCCGCATTGCCGCGAGCCGGGGCTAGGCGGGCTTCCGGGTGACCGCCTCCGAGGGCCGTTGAGCAGATCGAGTAAACCGGACATCTGCTCCATGGGGGCGCTAAAGACGGATACCATGTCAAGACGGATGAATGGCCGATAGTATCCGCTGTGAGCGCGATTGACAGGTGGATGCTGCCCCGACGGCGTTCCGCATCCCGACCATCCGATCCACGCAGGGGCGAACCATGGCCAACGACCATCACCGTCGTCGCCCGCAGTCTCGCCTCCGCCCGGTTCGCTGGCGGCCTACACCGGTCACCCTTCGGACTCGTCGGCGTGTCGGCGCGGGCGTGCGACTCGTCGTCGCACTGATGCTGGCGGGCGGAACATACGCCGCCTTCGCACCCAGCGTCCGCGCGGACGAGACCCCACGGTTCAGCGGCGCCGCGGCCGAGGGCGAGGCCCTGTTCGACCTCGGCTGCGTCACCTGTCACGGCAACAACGCCCAGGGGGTGCAGGGTCGCGGCCCGAGTCTCGTCGGCGTCGGCGCGGCGTCGGTGGAGTTCCAGGTCGGCACCGGCCGAATGCCGCTGGCACGCCAGGAGGCGCAGGCCATGCGCAAGCCGCAGCTCTACACCGACGAACAGGTCCGCCAGTTGGCCGCCTACATTCAGGAACTCGGCGGCGGACCGGTCGTGCCGGACTCCGTCGGAGGCGCGATCCCCGACGCCGATCTGGTACGCGGCGGTGAACTGTTCCGAATCAACTGCTCGCAGTGCCATGCGTTCGGCGGCGGTGGGGGCGCGTTGTCCTCCGGAAAGTACGCCCCCAGCCTGTATCCCGCCACCGATCGGATCATCTACGCGGCCATGCTCAGCGGCCCGCAGAACATGCCGGTCTTCGGCGACAGCGCGCTCACCCCTGAGCAGAAGGCCGACGTCATCGCCTACATCCAGCAGGTCGTACAGGACGACCGCGACCCGGGCGGGTTCAATCTCGGCCGCTACGGCCCGTCCACCGAGGGCCTCACGGTCTTCCTGGTCGGCATCGTCGCATTGGTCATCGCCAGCTTGTGGATCGCAGGAAAGTCGTGAGCGAGCACCTGACACGGCAGGGCCGGGGGCCGGTCGAGGTGACCGGTCGGAACCTGTCCCGCTTCGAGGTGGTACGCGAAGGTGCACGCCGCGACGACATCGAGATAGTCCACTACGAGCCGCAGGTCGCACCCGGCTCCCGGGCCGAGCAGCGGCTGAGCAGGACGGTGGCCGCCCTGTTCCTGCTCGCCGGGCTCGCGGGCACGGCGTTCCTGGTCGTCTACATCTGGTGGCCGTGGCGGTACCGCCTCCGCGGCGACATCGAGGAGCTCTACACCCCGCTGCTCGGCGCGACCGCGGGCATCGCCATGCTCGGTATCGGCTTCGGCATCCTGGTGTGGGGCAAGAAGCTGCTGCCCAAGGAGATATCGATCCAGGACCGGCACGAGGGGGCCGTCTCCCCCGACGAGCAGAGGATCACCGGCCAGACGATGCTGCACATGGTCGACGAACTGGGCGTCCGGCGCCGCCCCCTGCTCGGGGTCTCCCTCCTGGCCGGGCTGGCTCCGGTCGGCGCTGCCGTCGCCGCGCCACTGGTCGGTGGGCTGATCAAGGATCCGCACGACGGCCGGGAACTGTTCACCACGGGGTTCGCGCCCGCCGACGACAACGGCGCGGTCACCCGCGTCCGGCTCGTACGCGAGGACGGTCGACCGGTGCGGCCCTCGTTCCTGCTGCCCGGCGGGCAGCTCACCGTGTTTCCCGGGATCCCCCACGGTGTCAGCAACCAGTACGCCGATTCGGTCACCCTGCTCATCCACCTGCGCGCCGCAGACGCCCTGACCGCACGGGAGAACAACCGTGACATCGGTCGGGTGGACTGGATGTGGGGCAACTACATCGCCTACTCCAAGATCTGCACGCACGCCGGCTGTCCCGCCAGCCTCTACGAGCAGCAGACCAACCGGCTGCTCTGCCCGTGCCACCAGTCGCAGTTCCTCGTCACCGACAACGCCAAGCCCATCTTCGGCCCCGCCAGCCGCCGCCTGCCCCAACTGCCCATCGAGGTCGACGACGAAGGGTTCTTCGTCGCCACCTCCGACTACCAGGAGCCGATCGGCCCGGACTTCTGGGAACGCCCCTGACCCGGCCGCTGTCGGTCCGGCAGACCGTCGCCGTCCCTGCGTCTCGCCCGCGCCGCCTGCCGCCCCGACCGGGGTCGGGCGGTGTCTTCCCCACCGCCTTCCGCGGGTTCCGCGATGCCGGGGCCTCCGTCAGGCCGGGGCTTCCGTCCGGGCAGGTGTGAACAAGGCGGTTCGGGGGACTCGTCCCTCGTGGCCCGTCGGCAGACCCGCTCCACCCGTACTGCCGCGATCCGCGACAGCTTCTGGCTGATGCCTGCCTGTTTCGCCGCCTGCTCCCTGCTGCTGGCGATCGCCCTGTCGACCGTGGAGCTGCGTCTCGTCCTGCCGCTGAACAACGTCCTGCCCAGCGGGCCAGCCGGTGCCCGCGCGCTGCTCTCCGCGATCATCACCGCGATGATCTCTCTCACCGCGCTGGTCTTCTCCATCACCGTGGTCGCCCTGCAGTTGGTCGCCAGCCAGTACTCTCCCCGGATCCTGCGCACCTTTCTCGAAGACCGCGTCATCCAGGCCGCCCTCGGACTGTTCATCGCGACCTTCCTCTTCGCCATGGTCGTGCTCGCCGCACTGCCCGACCGGCCCGGACCACGGGTGCCGGAACTGTCCCTGGCCACCAGTCTGCTGCTCGTCCTGGCAAGCAGCGCCGTCTTCGTGTGGTACCTGCACCACGTCACAACGATCATGAGGGTGTCCCACGTCGTCGCCGCCATCGGCGCCCAGACCCGCCGAAGCGTCGACACCCACCACCGCGTCGGCCCCGGCACGAATCCCGCCGTCCCGTCCGGCCCTCCGTTCCAGATCGTCGCCGCCGACAGCAGCGGCATGATCACCGACATCGACGTCGACCGGCTCGCCCGTACGGCCGGCCGTCACCACTGCCTCGTCGTCGTCCTCCCGGCCCCGGGTGACTTCGTCGTAGCGGGTCAGCCGCTCCTGGCGACATATCCCGTCACCGACACCCCGCCGCGCCCGCTGCCGCCCGGCGTCGCCGCCGCGGCGGTCACCATCGGGCCCGAACGCAGCCCCGGCAGGGACGTCGGCTTCGGCTTCCGGCAACTGGCCGACATCGCCGAGCGCGCCCTCTCCCCCGGCGTCAACGACCTCACCACCGCCGTACGCGCCATCCAGGAATCCCACGACCTGCTGCGGCGGCTCGCGACCCGCCCCGACCAGCCCGAGGCCGTCTTCGACGCCCAGGGACGACTGCGGGCCGTGGCGCCGCGACAGTCGTTCGCCAGTTTCCTGGCCGTCGCCATCGATGACGTTGCCCACGCCGGACGTGACCAACCCAGAATCGTGGACCTCCTGCGCCGGGTCCTCGACGACCTCGCCGTGGCCGCGGCCGACTACCACCGCCCCGCGATCAGCCGCCGCCGGAGGCTACTGGACACCAACCCGACCCCAGGTGGAACGAAGCCACCCACCGAGCCGTGAATCCGTGCGCCGACGCGGGTCGGCCGGCCGTCCCGCGCCGACCGACCCGCGGGAGCGCTAGAGGGTACGCGCGAGACGGTCGGCGAGGATGCGGGTGAACCGGGACGGGTCGGCCAGCTCCCCGCCCTCGGCGAGCAGCGCCATGCCGTACAGCAGCTCGGCGGTCTCCTTCAGCGACTCCTCGGCGCCGCCCTGCTCGTGGGCCTTGCGCAGCCCGGTGACGAGCGGGTGCCCCGGGTTGAGCTCCAGGATCCGCTTGACCGACGGCACCTCGTGCCCCATCGCCCGGTACATCTTCTCCAGCGTCGGGGTGATGTCGTGGGCGTCGCCGACGACGCAGGCCGGCGACGTGGTCAGCCGGGAGGAGAGCCGGACCTCCTTGACCGAGTCGGCGAGCGTGGTGCCCATCCAGGTGAGCAGGTCGGCGAAGTCCTTGCGCTGCTGCTCGCGCTCGGCCTCGGCCGCCTTCTTCTCCTCCTCGGTGTCCAGGTCGACCTGGCCCTTGGCGATCGAACGCAGCGTCCTGCCCTCGTACTCGCCGACGCGCTCGACCCACACCTCGTCGACCGGGTCGGTGAGCAGCAGCACCTCGTAGCCCTTGGCGCGGAACGCCTCCATGTGCGGCGAATTCTCGATCATGGAGCGGGACTCGCCGGTGGCGTAGTAGATGTCGCTCTGCCCGTCCTTCATCCGGCCGACGTAGCCGGCGAGGTCGGTCGGCTCGGCCGGGTCGTGGGTCGAGGCCACGGAGAGGATCTCCAGGAGGGTGTCCCGGTTCTCCGTGTCGTCGATCAGGCCCTCCTTGACCGCGGCGCCGAACTCGGTCCAGAACGTCCGGTAGCGCTCGGCGTGGTTGGCCTTCATGTCCTTGACGGTGGCCAGGATCTTCTTGACCAGCCGGCGGCGGACGACCTGGATCTGCCGGTCCTGCTGGAGGATCTCCCGGCTGATGTTCAGCGACAGGTCGTGCGCGTCGACGACGCCCTTGACGAAGCGCAGGTAGTTGGGCATGAGCGCTTCGCAGTCGTCCATGATGAAGACGCGCTTGACGTAGAGCTGCACGCCGCGGCGGCCCTGCGGGGCGAACAGGTCCAGCGGCGCGTGCGACGGGATGAACAGCAGGGCCTCGTACTCGAAGGTGCCCTCGCCCTTCATGTGCACGATGTCCAGCGGGTCGGCCCAGTCGTGGCTGACGTGCTTGTAGAACTCCTTGTACTCGGCCTCGTCGACCTCGTCGCGGGGCCGCGCCCAGAGCGCCTTCATCGAGTTCAGCGTCTGGGTCTCGGTGGTGGTCGCGTCGCCCTCGCCCGGACGCTCGACGGTCATCCGGATCGGCCAGGCGATGAAGTCGGAGTAGCGCTTGACGATCTCCCGGATCGTCCACTCGGCGGTGTAGTCGTGCAGGTTGTCCTCGGCGTCGGCCGGCTTGAGGTGCAGGGTCACCGACGTGCCCTGCGCCGCCTCGTCGACCGGCTCGACCGAGTAGGTGCCCTCGCCGGCCGACTCCCAGCGGGTGCCGCCGGTCTCCCCCGCCCGCCGGGTCACCAGCTCGACCCGGTCGGCGACCATGAACGCCGCGTAGAAGCCGACGCCGAACTGGCCGATCAGCTCCTGCCGCGCCCCGGCGTCGGCGGACTCGCGCAGCTTGCGCAGCAGCTCCGCCGTACCCGACTTGGCGATCGTGCCGATCACCTGGACGACCTCGTCGCGCGACATGCCGATGCCGTTGTCCCGGACGGTCAGCGTGCGTGCCGCCTTGTCGACCTCGATCTCGATGTGCAGGTCGGAGGTGTCGACCTCCAGGTCCTTGTCGACCATCGACGCCAGGCGCAGCTTGTCCAGCGCGTCGGACGCGTTCGAGATCAGTTCGCGCAGGAAGACGTCCTTGTTCGAATAGATCGAGTGGACCATCAGCTGGAGCAGCTGACGCGCCTCGGCCTGGAACTCCAACGTCTCGGCCCGGTTGCTCACACCGTGTCCCTTCATCCTCGAAAGCCCACCAGAGAGGTTCGCGGAAAGGATACGAGTCGTCGCTCGCCGCGAGACGGCGACCGCCCGACCGGGCGTCACAGGCAGACCCGGCCGCTGACCCGGAAGAGTCGGGACACCGGGTCGTCCCCACGTCCGCCAGATGGACGGCGCCAACCGTGGCACCCCGCGACGGCTGCGGCGGTCGCTTCGTCCCCTGGCGAAGATGGCCTATATGTTGGTTCATGGCCCCGAACGAGTCCGCTGGGTTTCTCCGCGAGGGATACCGGGACACCCCCGTCGCCACGATCCTGACGATCGTCGGCGCGCTGGTGGCGATCGCCGGTCCCGTACTGGACATCGCGGTCAATCCAGCAACACTGAGCGAGGAGGATCCGTCGGAGTGGGCCCTGGCGGTCCTCTTCACCGGGATCGCGCTGGCGTTCGTCGGCTCCCTGGTCGCCGCGTCGGGCAACAAGCGCCAGACCGCCCGCATCACGGCGAAGATCGACGAGGCGCTGCACCCACCGTCGACATCCGTCCCGTCGGCCGAGCAACCACACCTGCCCCCACCGGGGATGTCGCCGCCGCACGATCGCGTCGTCTCGCAGCTCAACGACATCGTCAGAAACGAGCTGCGGCGAATGGAACGACGGGGCCTGCGGATGCAGTGGTTCTTCTTCGCCGCGGGGATACCGGTGGGAATCCTGATCAACGTGTTCGTGGGGTAGTTTGCGTCGACCGTGAGTGGTCGCGCGCCTTGCCGGAGGCCCGTACCGTCGACGGTGGCGTCACCGTGGCCGCCGGGGAGAGCCGAGGGCTGGTGCGACCGCCACATCCGGCGGTCAGTACGGTAGGGATGTGTCTCTATGGATGGCCGCGATGTGGGGACTGGTCGGCAGCGCGGTGGCCGAGGCGCTCAACCTGTCCGGGATGATGCGCCCCACCACCGAGTCGCAGGGCCGGTGGCAGTGGCCGTGGCGGGACCGGCGGGACGCCCCGATCGTGGTTTTCGCGGTGCTGCTGCGGACCGTGGCCGGCACCGGGCTCGCCGCCGCGGCCGGGGCGGGTGGCCTCGCCACCACCGCCTTCGCCAGCTTCACCTTCGGGGTGGCGGCGCCGCTCGTGATCGCCAAGATGTTCGACCAGGTCCGGGTGACCGACCAGCCGACCGAGGACACGCCCCGCGGACCGGACGGCGAGCACGATGACGCCGCGTGACAGCCTGCTGGGCAGGTTCGTCAGCGCGCTGGCGGCCCGACCGGCCACCACGGCGAGGGCCGTTCCCGTGCCGACCCGCACCAGGCTCGCCGCCGCGCTCGCCGCGAGGCCGGTGGTCCCGGCGAGCCCTGGTCCCGCCTTGGCGCCCGTCGGGGACGCCGACCACGGCGGCAAGCTGACCCAACGGGTCAAGCAGGTGCTGGCCGGCATCCTGGGCGTCACCGCCGACCAGCTGCGCGTCGACGCCGACGGCGACGTCGCCGTCCGCGTCGGCTCCGCCATGATCTTCGTACGGGCACAGGACGACCCGCCCCTGGTCGACGTCTTCTCGCCGCTGCTCACCGGGGTCGAGCCGACCGAGTCGCTCTACCGGCGGCTCTCCGACCTCACCAACGGTCTCGTCGTCGGCCGGGTCTACTGCACCGGCGACACCGTCTGGGCGTCCGTCCCCGTCTTCGGGAAGGACTTCGCGCCCACCCACCTGCTGCTGGCCGTACGCGCCATGGTCGAACTCGCCGACGACCTCGACGACCGCCTCCGGCGGGAGTTCGGCGGCAGCCGCTTCTTCGGCGAGGAGTCCACCGGCCTGGCCGCGGTCCCCGACCCCGCCGGCTACCTGCGCGACCTGGACCGGGCCGGCGCGAGCGGGGCGGGCAGCGTCCTGGTCGACCTGCTGGCCGACCGGGGGCGGACCGACGAGCTGCGGCTCCGCGCCGAGCACGGCGACTGGCACGCCGCCGCCCGGCTCGCGGCGCTGCTCGCCGAGGAGGGGCGCGCCGAGGAGGCCGAACTGTACTGGCGGATCGCCGCCGACCAGGGCGACCCGAGGGCCCGCGACGAGCTGGCCACCCTGCTGGCCGCCCGGGGCCGGCACGACGAGGCGATCGCGCTGCTGCGGCAGGCGGTCGACGGCGGCGACTGGCGCCCTCTGCCGCTGCTGCTCACGCTGCTCACCGAGCACGGTCTCGTCGACGAGGCGATCACCCTGCTGCGCCGCCGCGCGGCCGGCCGGGACTGATCCGCCGAAACGCCGGACCCGACCGCGCCCGACCCGCCCGCCGCCCGGGCCGGCCGCGCCCCACCGGCCGGGGAGCGCCTCCGTCTCGCTGGCCAGGTCGCCCACCGTCCGGGGAGCGCCTCCGTCGCTGGCCAGGTCCCCACCGGCGCTGGCCGGCCGGCGGTGCCGGCAGGTCGCCCACCGGCACTGGCCGGCCGACGGTGCCGGCAGGTCGCCCACCAACGCTGGCCGCCGACGTCGACGTCGACGGGCCGCGTACCGGCGCGGGCCGCCGACGGGCCGCGTACCGGCGCGGGCCGCCGACGGGTGGCGTACCGGCGCGCGGGCCGGTCGCGGAAGCCGGAAATCCGATCCGGGCCGGGAGGTGTGGCCGAGCCGGCACGTGGGTAGAGAGACGCGCTGGGGTGCCGGCGGAGGTGCGGTTCGAGCCGGGTGCCAGGATGAACGGGTAACACCAGCAAGGGTCGGTCGGGCCCGGAAGTGAGGGCTGCGATGGGGTGCGACCGAGGGTGACGCGGCCCACGGGGGACCTGTTCGCCGACGGCGGCGAGACCGGGCGGCTGATGGCACGGCTGGACTGGGCGGCCACTCCGCTCGGCCCGGTCGACGGCTGGCCGCAGAGCCTGCGTGCCGCCGTCCGCGTGGTGCTCTCGTCCCGCTACCCGATGCTGCTGCTCTGGGGCGACCGGTTCACCCAGCTCTACAACGACGCGTACTCGGCGCTGATCGGCGACAAGCACCCCGACGCGCTCGGCGACGACGTGCGGGTCACCCTGGCCGAGGGCTGGGACGTGCTGGCCCCGTTGATCGACGAGGCGATGGCGACCGGGGTCGCGAGCTGGGTACCGGCCCTGCGACTGCTGCTCGACCGGGCCGGTTACCGCGAGGAGGCGTACTTCAGCGTCTCGCACGCCCCCGCCCGCGACGACGAGGGCCGCACGGTGGGCGTGCTCACCGTGTGCAGCGAGGTCACCGACCAGGTGGTCGGCGAGCGCCGGTTGCGCCTGCTGCGCGACCTGGCCGTCCGCGGCGACGGCCGGACCGTCGACGTGGCGAGCACCTGCGCCCGGCTGGCCGAGGCCGTCGGCGGACACCCGCTGGACGTCCCGTTCGCCGCGATCTACCTGCGCGAGGACGTGCTGCTGCGCCGGGTCGCCTGCGTCGGCGGCGAGAAGGTGACCGCCGCGCTGCCGGTCACCCTGCCGGCGGCCGAGGATCGGCAGTGGGGCCTGGCGGTCGCCGCCGCTGGCGAGGCCACCGAGGTCACCGGGCTGGCCGAGCGGCTGCCCGTGCCCGCCGGCCCCTGGGACGATCCGGTCGACACGGCGCTGGCCCTGCCGCTGCCGTCGGCCGAGGCGGACCAGCCGCTCGGGGTGCTGCTGGTCGGGGTGAGCCCGAGCCGGGAGCTGGACGAGGCGTACCGGTCGTTCTACGCGCTGCTGGCCCAGCAGGTCGCCGTCGCCGTGCGCAACGCGCAGGCGTACGAGGAGGAGCGCCGGCGGGCCGAGGCGCTCGCCGAGCTGGACCGGGTCAAGACCAGCTTCTTCACCAACGTCAGCCACGAGTTCCGCACCCCGCTGACGCTGATGCTGGGCCCGCTCGCCGACGCCCTCAACGACCACGAGCACCCGCTGTCCGCCGCGCAGCGCGAGCGGGTCGACACCGCCTGGCGCAACGCCACCCGACTGCTCACCCTGGTCAACAGCCTGCTCACGTTCTCCAGCCTGGAGGCCGGCCGGGCGCAGAGCCAGGCCCGAGAGGTCGACCTGGCCGCGCTCACCGCCGAACTGGCAAGCGTCTTCCGGTCGGCCGTGGAGCGCGCCGGGCTGCGCCTGGAGGTGGACTGCCCGCCCCTGCCGCGCCCGGTGGCCGTCGATCCGGTCAACTGGGAGCGCATCGTCACCAACCTGCTGTCCAACGCCCTGAAGTACACCTTCGTCGGCGGGATCCGGGTCGGGTTGGCCGCCGACGGCCAGGAGGTGCGGCTGACCGTCGCCGACACGGGCATCGGCATCGCCGAGGAGGAACTGCCCCGGCTCTTCGAGCGCTTCCACCGGGTGCACGGCGCCCGGTCCCGCAGCCACGAGGGCACCGGCATCGGGCTGCCCCTGGTCCGCGAGCTGGCCCGCCTGGAGGGCGGCGACGTACGGGTGGAGAGCCGGGTGGGGGCGGGGACGACGTTCACCGTGGCGTTGCCCTGGTCCGTGGCGGGCCGGCCGGCCAACCCGGCGGACGTGGACGGCGTGGGCGCCCCGGACGGTGTGGGCGGCGCGGCCCGGGCCGCCGCGCAGGAGGCGATCGGCTGGCTGGCCGACCCGGCGCAGGCGTCGGCGACCGCGCCGGCCGGACCGGTGGTGTCGCCGTACGGGGCCGTGGACGCGCTACCGGGCGCGCGGATCCTGGTCGCCGACGACAACGCGGACATGCGCGCCTACCTGGCCCGGCTGCTGGCCGGGCAGGGGTGGCGGGTGGAGACCGTGGGCGACGGCCGGCAGGCGCTGGAGGCGATCCGCCGGGACCGGCCGGACCTCGTCCTCACCGACGTGATGATGCCCGACGTCGACGGCTTCGAACTGGTCCGCCGGCTGCGCCAGCAGGCCGACACCCGGGAACTGCCGGTGGTGGTGCTCTCCGCGCGCGCCGGCGGGGACGCCAGCGTGGAAGGGCTCGACCTGGGCGCCGACGACTACGTCGTCAAGCCCTTCGCGGCGGGCGAGCTGATCGCCCGGATCCGGGCGAACCTGCACGGCGCCCGCGTCCGGGGGCGTGGCCCGCTCGGCGGCGCGGCCCGCTCCGACGACCCGCACGACGCCACGCGTGGCGGGACGCCGTCCGGTCCGGTGGACGCCGTTCCGGGCACTGGCGGCGATCCCGGGTACGGCTCGTCGTCGGGTGGGCGTGGCCGGGACGACTCGCACGGCACGGGGACACTTCCGTCGCCCGGGGACGCAGGCCCCGCCTCCGCCGCCGGGGCGCCGGCCGACCGGTCCCGGGCCACCGGCCCGCTCCCGCCGGGCGACCCCGCCACGGCCGGGGACGGGCCACGCACGCGGGACGGCGGGGACGCGCACCTGACGGCGCTGGACACCGGATGGACGTACCCGTCGAAGCCCACCTCGGCCGCGGCGATGCGCCGGGACGTGCGAACCTCGCTGGAGGCCGTGGACGTCGACCCGGACATCGTGCAGGATC